>NZ_JBHSQW010000009.1:228045-357215 GCF_042658695.1 Pseudonocardia hispaniensis
CGGCCCCGTGATCCCGAGGCCAATCCAGGGCTCGTCGCCCTGTTCGACGAGCATGAGCGCGACCGGTTGACGGCCTTCCGCCGGCCCGCCGACCGGGCCCGCTACCTCGCCGCGCACGCGCTCGCCCGCCTCGTGCTCGGCGACCGGCTCGCGGCGCACCCGGCCGGGCTGCGCTTCGATCGCACCTGCCGCTGCGGCCAGCAGCACGGCAAGCCGCGGCTGGACGGCGACGGCCCCGGCTTCTCGCTGACCCACTCGGGGGACCTCGTCGGCGTCGCGGTGTTCGACGGCGCCGTCGGCCTGGACGTCGAACAGCACCGGCCGCTGTCCGACCTCGCCGCGATGGCCGCCCACATCTGCTCCCCCGTCGAGCTGACCCGTCCGCGCCCCACCGGCCCACGCGCGTTCCTCACCACCTGGACCCGCAAGGAAGCGCTGCTCAAGGCCACCGGGGACGGGCTGTCCCGGCCGATGTCGGCGATCACGCTGAGTCCGCCGTGGCGGCCGCCCGCCGTCGAGGCCTGGACCGGCGACGGCGCCCCGCGGGAGGCGGTCTGGCTCGCGGACCTGATGCCCGCACCCGATCACCCGGCGGCCGTCGCCGGGTTCGGCGCGGCGCCGACGATCCGGGAGTTCGACGGCGACCCGCTGCTGTCGTCCTGGGCGCCGGGCTGATCGGTGCGCGCCGCGCACGCGGCGGTCGCGGCCGCCCGTCCCGGCTGTCGGGGGTGGTGGTCAGAATGAGCCGGTGGCGGGGACGGCGCGACGGTGGGTGCTGCACCTCGACATGGACGCGTTCTATGCGTCGGTCGAGCAGCTGACCCGGCCGACCCTGGTCGACCGGCCGGTGCTGGTCGGCGGCGCCGGGCCGCGCGGGGTCGTCGCCGGGGCGAGCTACCAGGCTCGGGCGTTCGGTGTGCGTTCGGCGATGCCGATGGCGCAGGCCCGCAGGCGGTGTCCCCACGCGGTGGTGCTGCCCCCGAGGTTCGGGCTCTACCAGACGATCAGCGCCGAGGTGATGGCCGTGCTCGGCGAGGCCGCGCCGGTGCTCGAGCCCGTGTCGCTCGACGAGGCGTTCCTCGAGCCGCCGGCCCTGGCCGGCGCCGACGGCATCGAGGCCACCGCGTTCGGCACGGCCCTGCGGGCGGCGGTGCGGGAGCGGACGGGGCTGCCCGCGTCGGTCGGGGCCGGGTCCGGCAAGCAGCTCGCCAAGATCGCGTCGGAGCTGGCCAAGCCCGACGGGCTGCGGATCATCACCCCCGGGGAGGAACGCGCCGTGCTCGACCCGCTGCCGGTGCGGGTGCTGTGGGGCGTCGGCCCGGTGGCCGAGGCGTCCCTGCACAAGATCGGCGTGACCACGGTCGGCCGGCTCGCGACGATGGATCCGCGCGAGCTCACCGGGCTGCTGGGCGCCGCGATCGGCACCGAGCTGCACCGGCTGGCCCGCGGCATCGACGACCGGCCGGTGGCCCCGCGCGGCGCGGCGAAGCAGGTCAGCGCGGAGACGACGTTCGACACCGATCTGACCGCGATGGCCGAGGTCCACGAGGCCGTGCGCCGGATGACCGCGGCGGCACACCGGCGGCTGCTCGCCTCGGGGCGCGCCGCGCGGACGGTGACGGTGAAGGCGCGCAGCGCCGACTTCAGGACCGCGAGCCGCTCGGAGACGACCGCGGCGGCCAGCACCGACCTCGCGACCCTGACCGCGGTGGCCCAGCGGCTGGCGCGCTCGGCGGTACCCGCGGGCGGGGTGCGGCTGATCGGGGTATCGCTGTCGGGACTGGGCGAGCGCCCTCCACCGGCCCTGTTCGACGCCGTCGCCTCCGCCGACGGCTGGGTTCCGCTCCCGGTGGACACCGCGCCCGAGCCCACGGCGGAGCCGACCGGCCGCACCGCGCAGGACAGCGGATCGGCCGCGGAGCGGACCGACCGGCCCTGGCGGGCCGGCGACGACGTGCGGCACGCCGAGTTCGGGCACGGCTGGGTGCAAGGCGCCGGACATGGGCGGGTCACCGTGCGGTTCGAGACCCGCGCCACCGGCCCCGGGGTCGCCCGGACGTTCGCCGTCGACGACGAGGATCTGGCCAGGGCCGACCCACACGACAGCTGGCGACCGGCGGGTGCCACCGGCTGATCAGACGGTCTTCTCGGCGACCCCGGCGGCGTCGAAGGTGGCCACGTCGTGCAGCGCCCGCGCGGCCCCCTGGGCCACCGGCAGCGCGAGCAGCGCACCGGTTCCCTCCCCCAACCGCATCCCGAGGTCCAGCAGCGGTTCCAGACCCAGGTGCGCCAGGGCGAGCCCGTGCCCCGGTTCGGCCGAGCGATGCCCGGCCAGGCAGTAGTCGAGGGCGTCCGGAGCGAACGCCGCGGCGGCCAGCGCGGCGGCTCCGCCGCTGACCCCGTCGAGGACGACCGGAACCCGCAGCGCCGCGGCGCCGAGCACGAACCCGGCCAGGCCCGCATGCTCGAGCCCACCGAAGGCGGCCAGCGCCCCGAGCGGGTCGGTCGCCCGAACGCGGTGGCGCGCCAGGGCGGCACGCACCACGCCGGTCTTGCGGGCGAGCGTCACGTCGTCGATCCCGGTGCCCCGCCCGGTGGCCGCCGCGGGATCGGCCCCGGTGAACGTACAGATCAGTGCGGCTGCGGCGGTCGTGTTGGCGATACCCATGTCCCCGGTGATCAGGCACCGGTTGCCGGCGGCGACGAGGTCGCGGGCCACCTCGATGCCCACCTCCACGGCGGCCCGCGCCTGCGCACGGCTGAGCGCCGGTCCCTCGGTCATGTCGGCGGTGCCCGCGGCGATCCGGCGTGGCAGCAGGCCGGGCACCGGGTCCAGCGGCGCGGCCACTCCCACGTCGACGACGCACACCTCGGCCCCGAGCTGGCGGGCGAACGCATTGACCACCGCCCCACCGGCGAGGAAGTTCGCCACCATCTGCGCGGTGACCTCCCGCGGCCAGGGGGTCACGCCCTGGGCATGGACCCCGTGGTCGCCCGCGAACACCGCCACCGCGGCCGGTTCGGGCAGCGGCGGCGGGCAGTGCCCGGCCATCCCCGCCAGGGCGACGGCGACGTCCTCGACCCGGCCGAGCGAACCACGCGGCTTGGTCATCCGGTCCAGCCGGTCTCGTGCGTCGGCGCGCGCCCGCGCCGACGCAGGGGTGATCGTGGCGATCGTCTCGGCGAGCAGGTCCACCGGTTCCTCCCCGGGGCGCGCCCGGCGCCCGTACGTCTCGTGGTGCACGGCCCAGCGCAGGGGCCGTCGTTGCGCCCATCCGGCCACGGCGAGCTCGGGCTGCGCGGCAAAGGCCTCCACATGCCCGAGGCACAGGTAGGCGACGATCTCCAGGTGGCCGGGCAGCCCCAGCAGCGCGGCCAGCTCGCGCTCCCCGGCGTCGCTGAAGAAGCTCACCCAGCCGGTCCCGAGCCCCTCCGCGCGGGCGGCCAGCCAGAGGTTCTGCACCGCCAGCGCCGTCGAGTACGAGGCCATCCGCGGCTGACCGAGCCTGCCGAGGGTGTGCCGGCCGCCCCGGGTCGGGTCGCAGGTCACGACGATGTTCACCGGGGTATCGAGGATCGCCTCGATCTTGATCGATCGGAACGCCGCCGCGCGCGCCCGCGGCAGCGCTGCCGCATACGTCTCGCGGTGGGCGGCCACCAGCGCGTGCACCCGTTCCCGCACCGCGCGGTCCCGGACGATCACGAAGTCCCACGGTTGGGAGAACCCAACGCTCGGCGCCGCATGGGCGGCGGCCAGCAACCGGTCCAGCACGTCGTCGCCGACCGGGACCTCGGGCCGGAAGCCCGTGCGCACGTCGCGGCGGGCCGCGATCACCCGGTAGAGCGCTTCCGCGTCCGCACTCACTCCGCGGTCCGGCGCAGGGACGGCCCCGGGAGGCGAGGCAGGGGCCGGCGGGGCGGCGGCAGGATCGTCACCCCGGGAACGTGTTCGACCCGCACCCCGGGCAGCCGCCGGGCGAGAGCGTGCAGCGGGCGGTGCTGCGCGGGGTCACCGAGGGTGGCGAAGACCGCGGTGCCACCCGGATGGGCGGCGAACCATTCGGCGATGCGGCGGCCGAGCCGGCCGCCGATCTGTTCCACCCGCCACGCCTCGGCGTAGAACAGCACCGTGGTCTCCGCGGCGCAGGACGCGAACACGACGTCGGCGTCGGCGAGGTGGTCGAGACCGGCGGCGGGTCGGTCGGACTCACCCTGCCCCACGCCGAGACCGATCAGGGTGCCCCGGTATCGCCGGCGCAGCACGCGTGGACAGGGCTGAAATACCGGGCTGCGGCGGTGCAGCCGGGGACGGTCACCGTCCATCGTCGCCTCCTCGAGGGTCCGCGCCCTCTCGTCCGGATCCACGACGGCAGCAAGTGTCCTGGCTCCCGGATCGTCGCGACGCCGCCCGGCCTTCCCGCGGCTCCGGTCTCCCGGCACCTCCGCAGTGGCCACCCGGTGGGGACGCGCTCCCCGGTGACAGTGGCGGGACCGCGCCGGATTCGCACCGGCTTCCTCCACTGCCGTCTGGCGAGACTCGACCACAGCGCACCCGGCGCGGTCAAGTACGCGCGGCGGACGCCACGTCGGCGAGAATCCGCCAGTGCCCACCCGGGCCGTCGCGGCGGGCACCGAGCACCGCGCCGTTGCCGGGCACCGCGCGCGGCATCGCCTCCACGGGCCCCGCGAGCAGCACGGCCAGCGCGGCCCGGATCGTTTCGCCGTGCGTCACCAGCACCAGCTCACCGGGCGGCGGATCCCGCAACACCCCGGCGAGGAACGCGGCGACCCTGGAGTGCAGCACCCGGGCGCTCTCCCCGCCCGGCGGCGCCCAGTCCGGACCGGCGGCGGCGAGGCGTTCGGCCCGGCCGGCGGCCGGGCGCCCCTCCCAGCTGCCGTGGCACTGTTCGCGCAGCGCCGGCACGGATCGCACCGGCAGCCCGTGCACCGCCGCGACGACCGCGGCGGTCTGCCGGGCCCGCAGCAGATCGCTCGAGAACACCGCGCCGACGGGCCGATCGGCCAGCGTCGCCGCGGCGCGCGCGGACTGCGTGCGCCCGCGCGCGGTGAGTGGGACCGATGCGGTGCGGCCCTGCAGCAGGCCCGCGGCGTTCCAGGTGCTCTCGCCATGGCGCACGAGGTAGAGAGTGGTCGGCACGCGGCGTCGGCCCACGCACCGGTCCGTCGGAAGCGAGCCCACACCCGGCCTCAGCCGTGCGGGCTCAACCCGGCCACCGGACCCACGACGATGATCGCCGGTGGGCTGATCTCGTGCTGGCGCACCTGCGCCGCGACGGTGGCCAGCGTCGCGCGCAGCGAACGCTGGATGCGGGTGGTGCCGTCCTGGATGACCGCGACCGGTGTGTCGGCGGGACGGCCGTACTCGATGAGCGCGGCGGCGATCGGGGCGATCCGCTCCACGGCCATCATCAGCACCACGGTGCCGCGCATCCGGCCCAGAGCCGCCCAGTCGACGAGGCTGCGCGGGTCGCCGGGCGCGACGTGCCCGGACACCACGACGATCTCGTGCGCGACCCCGCGGTGGCTCACCGGCACCCCGGCGACGGCGGGCGCGGCGAACGCGCTGGTGATACCGGGGACGACGGTCACCGGCACCCCGGCTTGCGTGCAGGCGATGAGCTCCTCGAATCCGCGGCCGTAGACGAACGGGTCGCCGCCCTTGAGCCGGACCACGAACTTCCCGGCCCTGGCCCGCTCGACGAGCAGTTCGTTGATCCGCTGCTGAGCCATCGCCCGCCCGTAGGGGATCTTGGAGGCGTCGATGACCTCCACGTGCTGGCCGAGCTCGTCGATGAGGTCGCGCGGCCCGAGCCGGTCGGCGACGACGACGTCGGCGCGGGCGAGCAGCCGCCGGCCGCGCACGGTGATCAGCTCCGGGTCGCCGGGTCCGCCGCCGACGAGCGCCACGCCGGGCTGCACCGCGTCGGCGACGTCGTCGACGACACCGGCCTGCAGCGCTTCGACCAGCGCGGTCCGCACGGCCGCGGACCGTCGGTGCGCCCCCCGAGCCAGTACCCCGATGGTCAGCCCGTCGAACACCCCGGTCGCCGGGGTCGCCGCGGTACCGGCGGCGCCGTCGTCGGCGCGCACGCAGAACACCCGGCGCCGCTCGGCCTCGGCGCCGACCGCGGCATTGACCTGCGGGTCGTCGGTGCAGGCCAGGACGTACCAGGCGCCGTCGAGGTCGCCCTCGGCATAACGCCGGGGAGTCCAGATCAGCTCCCGGGCCGCGGCCATGCCCTCGACCGCGGGCGTCACGTGGGGGGCGATGACCTCGACCAGCGCGCCCGCGGCGAGCAGCCGCCCCACGCGGCGCTGGGCGACCGGTCCACCGCCGACGATGACCACACGGCGGCCGGCCAACTGCAGGCCCACCAGATACTGCTCGGTATGCGCGCTCACGGCCAGTCCCTCCCCGGGGATCCACGCCCGGTCCGGTGTCCCCGACGGGGACGGTCTGCGGCCGCGCGAGGTCTGGCTCCCGGGAAGGCATCCTGGTCACAGTGGCGGGACCGCCCCGGAATCGCACCGGGTTCCCATGCGGCCGAGCGAATGGGAGCATAACCGCCCCGCTGCGCGCCGACGAACGCCCGGCGCCGGACGTCACACCCGAGGCGTCAACCCGATGCGCACGACGGCCGCGGTGACCCGATCCCCGGTCGTCTTCGGCACGACGAGCCGCAGCCGGGCCCAGTCTCCGTCGGCGATCTCGGCGGCGGCGAGGAACGCGGCCGCCTCGGCGACGCTGCCGGTGCCGACCGCGGCCCGGGCCCGGGCGCTCGGGTTCGGCACCGCGACGGCGTCGAGCAGCGCGGCCGGGAACGTCCGCAGGGGCGCGGGGGCGATCGCGCCGAGCAGCCCCGGTTCAGCGGCCCGCCGATCCACGCTCGCATAGGCGCGGACCAGGCGGGGGTCGAGGTCGTGCTCGTCGTAGATCCGGTGCAGCAGCGCCCGCACCGCCGTGGGCGGGACCCCACGGGCCGAGCCGAGCCCGACCACGAGCGGGCCCCTCACCGTGACCGGGCCGCGGCGGCCACGAACCGCGCGACCGCGTCCGGCGCCCCGGCCGGGTGGGTGTGCAGGAACGAGGCGTGCACACCCGCGGCGACGAACCCCTCCGGGGCGTCCCCGCGCCAGCCCCACGCCGGCGCCGGACCGGCCCGTGGGGTCACCACGCAGCGGTGGAACTCGTGCCCGTTCACCCGACGCCCCGCCGCGAATACCGGGGACTCGGTCAGCGCGACCGCCTCGCGGTAGCCCAGCGTCAGCTGCCCGCTCATCGCGGCGGACGCGGGCAGCACCGCGCACATCGGTTCCCCGTCGAGGTCGGCGCACAGGTAGAGCAGCCCGCCACATTCGGCGTGCACGGGCGCCCCGGAGGCCGCCAGCGCCGCGACCGCCGTCCGCAGCGGCGTGTTCGCGCTCAGCGCGGCGACGTGCTCCTCCGGGAACCCGCCGGGCAGCACCAGCGCTGCCGTTTCCGCGGGAAGCGTCTCGTCGCGCAGCGGATCGACCACCACCACCTGCGCGCCCGCCGCCGCGAGCAGCTCGACGTGCTCGGCGTAGCCGAAGGTGAACGCGGGCCCCCCGGCGATGGCGACCACCGGCCGGTGCCGCGCGTCCGGGAGGACATCGACCGCGCTCCAGCCCGGGCCCGATGGCAGCGGTTCGGCGAGCCGCACGACCGCGTCGAGATCCACGTGCTCGGCGACCAGGGACCCCATCGCCGCCACCGCGGCGGTCGCCGCCGCGCCGTGTTCGGCGGCGGTGACCAGGCCGAGGTGTCGCGACGGCACGGTCAGTTCGGTGTGTCGCGGGACCGCGCCGAGCACCGGCAGGCCCACCTCCTCGGCCGCCGCGCACAGCACGGCCTCGTGCCGCGCACTGCCCACCCGATTGAGGATCACCCCCGCGACGCGCACCCCGTCGTCGAAGGTGCGAAAGCCGTGCAGCAGCGCCGCCAGGCTGCGGCTCTGCCCGCGGCAGTCGACCACCAGCACCACCGGGGCCCCGATCAGGCCCGCGACCTGCGCAGTCGAGCCACCGCCGTCGGACAACCGCCCGTCGAACAGGCCCATCACGCCCTCGACGACGGCCACCTCGGCGCCCGCCGCGCCGTGCCGCACGAGCGGACCGATCAGGTCCGGTCCGACCAGCACCGGGTCGAGGTTGCGGCCCGGGCGTCCGGCGGCGAGCGTGTGATAGCCGGGATCGATGTAGTCCGGACCGACCTTGAACGGCGCCACGGAGGTGCCCCGGCGGCGCAGGGCGGCCATCAACCCGGTGGCGATCGTCGTCTTGCCGCTGCCCGACGCGGGCGCCGAAACGACCAGGGCGCGCGCGGTCACGCCCGGGGCCCCGCCGCTGCGAACGCTACGACCGGGCGGTTCCGAACCCGGCCGACCAGCACGACCGTGACGTTCGCCGCGGAAGCGGCCGCCCTGGTCGATACCCGTCGGGTCTCACCATTCGATGCCACGCTGGCCCTTCTGACCGGCGTCCATCGGATGCTTGATCTTGTGGGTCTCCATCACGAGGTCGGCGGCCTCGATCAGCTCCGGGGCGGCGTCCCGTCCGGTGATGATCACATGCTGGCGGCCCTGGCGGGCGGCGAGGACGTCGACCACCTCGTGCACATCCACCCAGCCCCAGGTGATCGGGTAGGTGAACTCGTCGAGCACATAGACGTCGTGGACCTGGTTCTCGATCCGGCGCCGGATCTCCGCCCAGCCGTTCCTGGCCTGCGCCGCGTGATCCTCCGCACCGCCGGCCTTGGGGATCCAGCTCCAGCCGCTGCCCATCTTGTGCCACTCGACGGGCCCGCCCTCGCCGGTCTGCTCGTGCAGCCGGCCGAGCGCGCGAAACGCCGCCTCCTCACCGACCTTCCACTTCGCCGACTTCACGAACTGGAAGACCCCGATCGACCAGCCCTGGTTCCAGCCGCGCAGCGCGAGCCCGAACGCCGCGGTGGACTTGCCCTTCATCTCGCCGGTGTGCACGAGCAGCAGCGGCCGGTTGCGGCGCTGCCGAGTGGTGAGTCCGTCCTCGGGGACTGCGCTGACGCGTCCCTGGGGCATACCTGGCTCCCTTCGGTCGGCCGATGAGTGCGCAACGGTGTGCCCACCGTGCTACGCACTCACGGCGGTGGTGACGACGCCGGCGACGCTGTCCGCGGACAGCTCGTCGAGGGTGACGAGTGGACCGCCCGCGGCGCGCGCGACCCGGCCGGCGAGGCCCAGCCGCACCGGACCCCGCTCGCAGTCGACAACGACGGAATGCACTCCGTCGGCGGCCAGCAACCCGGCGGCGCGGCAGGCGTCCACCAGCGGGTCGCCACCGGCCCTGGCGGCGACCGTGGCACGGCCGTCGGTCAGCAGTACCAGCAGCGGACGGCGCCGGGGGTCGCGCAGCCGCTCGGCAGCGAGCGCGCGCCGCGCCCGGAGCAGCCCGCTGGCCAGCGGGGTGCGCCCGCCCGTGCGCATCGAGCCGAGCCGGGCCTGCGCGGCGGGCACGCTCGAGGTGGGGGGCAGCACGAGCTCGGCACCGAGCCCCCGGAAGGTCACCATCCCGACCTTGTCGCGGCGCTGGTAGGCATCGCGCAGCAGCGACAGCACCGCCCCGGACACCGCGCCCATCCGGGTGCGCGCGGCCATCGAGCCGGACGCGTCCACGACGAACAGGACGAGGTTGCCCTCGCGGCCCTCGCGGACCGCCTGGCGCAGGTCCTCGTGCCGCAGTGACAGCCCGGGTCCGGTGCGGCCCCGGACCCGCTGGTACGGCGCGGCCGCCACGATCGTCGCAGGCAGATGGACGTCGGCGGCGCGCGCCGGGGTGGCGGTCGAGGGCCGCACGACCCGGCCGGTGTCGGTGCGGGCCCGCGACCGCCGCCCGGGCACGCCCTCCCCGATGCCGGGAACCTCGAGCCGTCTGGTCCGGAACGGGTTCGCCGGCGGTGGGGCGAGCTGCCCGGGACCATCGCCTGCCGGAACGGCCTGACCGGTGGCCTCGCCCGGCTCGGTGGGTTCACCGGCCGGGGCGGGAGGCGGTGCGGCCGCGGGAGCCTCACCGGAGCTCGCGCCGTCCTCGGGCGGCCCACCGGGGCTGCCACCGGGGGTGCCACCGCCATCCCCGTCGGGCGGTTGCGGGTCGAGGTGCTCCGCGGCGTCGCGCAGCGCGTCCTCGAGGGCCTGCTCGTCGATGCCGGGCTCGTCGAACGGATCGCGCCTGCGACGGTGCGGCAGCGCCAGCCGCGCCGCCACCCGCACGTCCTCCTCGGCCACCGCGTCGGCCCCGCGCCAGGCCGCATGCGCCGCCGCCGCCCGCGCGATCACCAGGTCGGCGCGCATGCCGTCGACATCGAACGCCGCGCACACCGCCGCGATCCGGCGCAGCTCCCGGTCATCCAGCCGCACCGATCCGATGCGCTGCTGTGCGACGGCGATCCGCTCGGCCGTCTCGGTCTCCGCCGCCGCCCATGCCGCGGCGAAGCCGACCGGATCGGCTTCGAACGCCAGCCGGCGGCGCACGACCTCCACCCGGGTGTCGACGTCACGCGCCGCGCGCACCTCGACGGTCAGCCCGAACCGGTCCAGCAGCTGCGGGCGCAGCTCCCCCTCCTCCGGGTTCATGGTCCCGACGAGCAGGAACCGGGCCGCGTGCGAGACCGACACCCCGTCGCGCTCCACGTGCGCGCGGCCCATCGCCGCGGCGTCGAGCAGCAGGTCGACCAGGTGGTCGTGCAGCAGGTTGACCTCGTCGACGTACAGCACCCCGCGGTGCGCATCGGCGAGCAGCCCCGGCTGGTAGGCCCGCACCCCCTCGGACAGCGCACGTTCCAGGTCCAGCGACCCGACGAGCCGGTCCTCGGTCGCCCCCACCGGCAGCTCGATGAGCTGGGCGGCGCGCAGCTCGCCGGCCGGATGCGCCGGGTCGGTGCGCTGATGCGGTCCGTCCGGGCAGCCGGGATCCGGGTGCTCGGGCGCGCAGCCGAACCGGCAGCCGGGGACCACCCTCAGCTCGGGCAGCAACGCTGCCAGCGCGCGGACGGCCGTCGACTTCGCGGTGCCCTTCTCCCCCCGCACGAGCACCCCGCCGACCCCGGGATGCACGGCGTTGAGCAGCAGCGCGAGCCGCAGGTCGTCGTGCCCGACGACGGCCGAGAACGGGAAGTGCGGCGCAGCCTGCAGGGCCGGGTCGGTCACACAAACTCCTCGCTGACGTACCTCGGGCGCGGGCGCACCCGCTCACTCATCCGTTCGAGCCTGCCAGACCGCAACTGACAACCGGTAGGCCGACCCGCGGACCGTGACTGATGACATGTTCAATTGCCTTCGTATCGAGGTGGGTCTCGACGAGGTCGCCCAGCAGGTCCAGCTGGGCGGTCCGCTCCGCGGCGAAGCTGGTATCCGGCGCGACCCGGAACCCGGTCCGCCCGGCCTGGACGGCCAGCCGCTCCAGAAGCGTCCGGCGGAAGGCGTCGTCCTCCAGCAGCCCGTGCCAGTGGGTGCCGAGCACCACCCCGGCGTCGGACCCCTCGTCGGCCAGCAGGAACGGGTCCCCCGAACGCACGACCCGCCCGTGGTGGATCTGATATCCGCTCCGCGGCTCGGTCCCCGACGGACGGGCCAGGTACTTGTCCGCGGCGAACTCCACCTCCAGATCGAGCAGACCCAGCCCGGTGACGTCCGCGCCGCCGGGCGCCTCCACCCCCAGCGGATCCGCGATGCGCCTGCCGAGCATCTGGTAGCCCCCGCAGATCCCCAGCACCGGCTTGCCCGCCGCCGCGTGTGCCACCACCGCGTCGGCCAGCCCGGACGCCCGCAGCCAGGCCAGGTCCGACACCGTCGCCTTCGATCCCGGCACCACCACGACGTCGGCATCGAGCAGCCGCGAAGGCTCGGTCACATACCGGACCGCGACGCCCGGCTCGCAGGCCAGCGCCTCGGCATCGGTGGAGTTGGAGATGCGCGGCAGGCGCACGACCGCGACCCGTAGCCACGCCGACCCGTGCGGGGGCGCCGGGCGGCCGATCAACCCGTCCGCGACGGCCGACAGGGAGTCCTCCGCGTCGAGCCACAACCGCTCCGCCCAGGGCAGCACGCCGAACGTCGGCCGCCCGGTCAGGGCGCGCAACCGGTCGAGCCCGGGGGTGAGCAGCGCCGGGTCACCACGGAACTTGTTGATCACGAACCCGGTGATTCGCGCCTGGTCGGCCGGATCGAGCACCGCGACCGTCCCGAACAGATGCGCCAGCACCCCACCGCGGTCGATGTCGCCCACCACGACGACCGGCAGATCCGCGGCCTGCGCCAGGCCCATGTTCGCCAGGTCGGTGCCCCGCAGGTTGATCTCCGCGGGCGATCCGGCGCCCTCGCACACCACCACGTCGAACTCCTCGCGCAACCGCGCCAGGGTGGCGGTGACGACCTCCCGCAACGCGGCCGTCCGGTCCCGGTAGGACCGCGCGCTCACCTGCCCGTCGGGTTGGCCCAGAACGACCACCTGGGAGGTCCGCTCCCCGCTGGGTTTGAGCAGCACCGGGTTGAACGCGACCCGCGGCTGCAGTCCGCACGCCTGCGCCTGCATGGCCTGGGCCCGGCCGATCTCCCCGCCGTCGGCGGTGACGACCGAGTTGTTGCTCATGTTCTGCGCCTTGAACGGCGCGACGCGAACGCCACGCCGGGCCAGCCACCGGCAGAGCCCGGCGACCAGGGCACTCTTCCCGGCGTCCGAGGTGGTTCCCGCCACCAGCAGTGCACCTGTGAGCTCACCGGACACGCGTGTCAGTATCACCGGTCGGCGCCCCGACGTGACCGGCACCGTCGCGGCGGCACCGCCTACCGTAGGCATATGCGCTTCCTGCTGCGGCCGAGCTGGCTCGCCCTCATCGTGGCGGTCGTCGGGTTCGTGATCGCCTGCTACACGTTTCTCGCTCCGTGGCAGTTCAGTCGCGAGGCGCAGCGGGACGCCGAGCAGCAGGCCATCGAGGCCTCCTACACGGTCCCACCCGTCCCGCTCGACCGGCTCGTGCCGGTGGGTGGCGAGATCACTGCCCGCGTCGAGTGGCAGCAGGTGAGCATCTCCGGCACCTACCTGCCCGAGGCCGAGACCCTGGTGCGGCTGCGGGTCGTCGGCGGGAAGCCCGCGTTCGAGGTGCTCACCCCGATGCGCACCGATGACGGTCGGCTGATCACGATCAACCGCGGCTCGGTGACGAGCCCCGGCCAGGGGGTGCCCTCGTATGCCGCGCCGCCGTCGGGCACGGTGACCGTGGTCGGTCGGCTGCGGGTGAACGAGACCGACCCCCAGGGCAGGGCGGTGCTCACGATCGACGGCCACCGGCAGCTGTACGCCGCCGACTCCCGCCCGCTCGCCGCGGCCGCCGGGCTGGATCTGGTGCCCGGTTACGTCCAGCTGTCGGCCGATCAGCCCGGCGTGCTCACCCCGCTCGATGTCGCCGCACCGACCGGCGGCGCCCCCTTCTCCAACCTCTCCTACGCGCTGCAGTGGCTGACGTTCGGGGTGATCGCCCTGGTCGCCCTGGGGTATTTCATCCGGCTCGAGATCCTGCAACGCCGTGGCGGGACCAGGAAGAAGGACGACCTGCGCGATGCGCTGGCCGGGCGCGACCAGACCGCGGCCGACTCCCCCGGTGCGGAGTCGCCGGACCACCGCCCGGACGACGGTCCGCGCGAGACCTCGCTCACCGACCGCTACGGCCGTCGCTGAGCCCCGACTCGCCCACGGAATTACCGCGACTCGCCCACGGAAATACCGCGACTCGCGGGGACGACGCGGCAGCGGCGGACAGCGCGGCCGCCGCGACGGCCACCAGCCGGGACAGCCTGGCGGCTCGGCGAAGATCGGCGACGATCGGTGCCCGTCCCGTTCCGAGGGTCGGCCGCTGCTCGACCCCGTGCGGGTACACCGTGCGTCCGCCCAGCCGCACGCCCAGCGCTCCCGCCGCCGCGGCCTCCACCGGGCCCGCGTTCGGGCTCGGATGCGCCCCCGCGTCGCGTCGACACGCCGTCAGCGCGGCGCGCGGGGAGCCGCCGACGACCGGGGCGAGCGCGGCGAACAGCAGCGCGGCCACCCGGGCGGGCACCAGGTTCGCCGCGTCGTCGAGCCGCGCGCTGGCCCAGCCGAACCGCAGGTACCGCGGTGACCGGTACCCGACCATCGCGTCGAGCGTGTTGACCGCGCGATACCCGAGGAGCCCCGGCACCCCGGCCACGGCACCCCAGAACAGCGGGGCGACGACGGCATCGGAGGTGTTCTCCGCCAGTGACTCCACCCCGGCTCTGGCCATGCCGTCGGCATCCAGCGCCGCGGGGTTGCGCCCGCACAGGTTCGGCAACCGGCGCCGGGCCGCGTCCAGGTCGGCACGCTCCAGCTCCCCGGCCAGCGCAACACCCTCCCTGGCCAGCGAGGTGCCCCCGAGCACCGCCCAGGTCGCGACCGCGGTGAGCCCGCCACGCAGCACCGACCGCCGCCGCCCGGTCCGCTCGGCGACAGCACCCAGCAGCACCACCGCTCCCACGAGCGCGCCGGCGTGGCGCAGACCCGCGGCGCGGGTGTCGGCGTACCCGCGCCGTTCCAGCCGCGCGGCCAGCGCTCCGAACGCGGCTACCGGGTGGCCGCGGCGCGGATCGCCGAGAATCGCGTCCGCGGCGACGCCGGCGAGCAACCCGGCGGCGCGAGCCCAGCGGGTCACAGCCGCGCACCACGCGCGGCCGGTGCTCGGCTGACCTCCGCGCGGCGGCTCACGGGACTCACCGACCTAGAGTGGCAGAACCGGTCGCGGCGCCGCGGCGCGGGCCAGGAGGGAAGATCGGATCATGCGCACCGACCTGGACCCCGGCGATCTCGGGGCCCGCCAGTTCTACAAGCTGATGACCGCCACCGTGGTCCCCCGGCCGATCGCCTGGGTCTCCAGCCGCTCCGCCGCCGGCGTCGACAATCTCGCCCCGCATTCGTTCTTCACGGTGTCGTGCGTCGACCCGCCGATGATGCAGTTCACCTCCGTCGGCACCAAGGACTCCCTGCGGAACATCCGGACCACCGGCGAGTTCGTGATCTGCATGGCCAGCGAGCCGATGTTCGAGAAGATCAATGCGACGGCGACCGACTTCCCGGCCGAGATCAGCGAGTTCGCCGCGGTCGGCCTGACCCCCGAGCCCAGCCGGACCGTTGCGCCGTTCCGGGTCGCCGAGTCGCCCGTCGCCTTCGAATGCCGGCTCGAACGCGACCTGGAACTCGGCGACTCGACCGTCGTGATCGGCCGGGTGTTGCACGCCGCGATCGACGAGGACGTGTTCGTCGTCGACGAGCGGGGCGCGTGCCTGCCCGCGATCGAGCGGCTACGGCCGCTCGCCCGGTTGGGACGCAACGAGTGGGCGACGATCGGGGAGGTCCTGTCGATCACCCGGATCGCACACCGGGACTGGCCGGGGCATTTCGCCCCGCACGCTCCGGACGCCGGCCACCCGGTGGAGCACCCCGGGACCGTCCGGGCCCCGGGGCACCAGCGGTCGGCTAGAGGGTGAACTCGGCCTGCGACTCCACCGGCGCGACGCCCCCGTCGCTGCGCAGCTCCTCCTCGCGGCCCCGCAGCTCGACGCGGCGGATCTTCCCGGAGATGGTCTTGGGCAGCTCGAAGAACTCCAGGCGCCGGATCCGCTTGTAGGGGGCCAGGTTCTCGCGCGCGAACTCCAGGATCGAACGCGCGGTCTCCTCGGTCGGCTCGTACCCGGCGGCGAGCGCGACATACGCCTTGGGCACGGCCAGGCGGACCGGATCCGGCGACGGCACGACGGCCGCCTCGGCCACGGCGGGGTGCTCGATCAACACGCTCTCGAGCTCGAACGGCGAAATCCGGTAGTCGCTGGCCTTGAACACATCGTCGGCCCGGCCGACGTAGGTGATGTAGCCGTCCGCATCGCGCGCCCCGACATCCCCGGTGTGGTAGTAGCCGCCCGCCATGGCCTCGGCGTTGCGCTCGGGGTCGTCGCGGTAGCCGACCATCAGGCCGACCGGCCGGTGCGCGAGGTCCAGGCAGATCTCGCCCTCCTCGGCCTTGTTCCCGGTCACCGGATCGATGAGTTCGACGACGAATCCAGGCGCCGGGCGCCCCATCGAACCAGGTTTGATCGGCTGCCCGGGTGAGTTGGCGATCTGGACGCTGGTCTCGGTCTGCCCGAAGCCGTCCCGAATCCGCACCCGCCAGGCCTTCTCGACCTGCTCGATGACCTCGGGGTTGAGCGGCTCCCCCGCGCCGACGACCTTGCGCGGCGGGTTCGCCAGGCCCGACAGGTCGGCCTGGATCAGCATCCGCCACACGGTCGGGGGCGCGCAGAAGCTGGTGACCCCGCACCGGTCGAGCAGGCCCAGCACGCTCTGCGCGTCGAACCGGGCGTAGTTCATGACGAGCACGCAGGCCTCCGCGATCCACGGGGCGAACACGTTCGACCACGCGTGTTTGGCCCATCCCGGCGAGGAGATGTTGAGGTGCACGTCGCCGGGCTCCAGCCCGATCCAGTACATCGTGGACAGATGGCCCACCGGGTAGGACGCGTGGCTGTGCTCGACGAGCTTCGGCTTGGCCGTGGTGCCCGAGGTGAAGTAGAGAAGCAGCGTGTCATTCGCCTTGGTGACACCGTCGGGGACGAACGTGTCGGAGGCGGAGTGGGCCTGCGCGAAGTCGAGCCACCCCGGCGGTACGTCGCGGACCGCGATGCGCGTGTAGTCGCCGGCGACGTCGGCGAACTTCCCGGCGTCCGCCCCACCGACGATCACGTGCTTGGCGCTCCCGCGGTCCACCCGATCCCGCAGATCGGCCGCGTTGAGCAGCGTGGTTGCGGGGATGACGACGGCACCGAGCTTCATCGCGGCGAGCAGCGTCTCCCACAGCTCGATCTGGTTGCCGAGCATGAGGATGATCCGGTCACCACGCGACACGCCCTGCGCACGCAGCCAGTTCGCGACCCGGTTGGATCGGGCGGACAACTCGGCGAAGGTCCAATAGGCCTCCGCGCCGTCGCTCTCCACGATCCACAACGCGCGGCGCGCGCCGCGCTGCGGGTCGGCGGCGACGGCGTCGAAGTGGTCGAGTGCCCAGTTGAACTCGTCCAACTCGGGCCAGCGGAAGTCCCGATAGGCGGTGTCGTAGTCCTCGCGATGGGCGAGCAGGAAGTCTCGTGCCGCATAAAACGCCTGAGCACCCGTTTCATTCATATCGCACCTCACGAGTCGTGGAATAGCCGCACTGCTTGGCGCAACCCTAACGACGACCAGACCCACACGGTGGCGTGATCCCCGCTGCCTGCAACGATCACCGGGTCGGCGCAGCCCCGATGGAGAGGGCCCGCCGCCGTTTCGTGACCCTCACCCGCGCTGACCCCCGATCGGTTCACCGGGTATGGGCGCGGGCCGGCGCGGCACGCCGTGACCCGCGGAGCCGACATGACCATGGACACCGGGCGACACAGCCGGACGCCGTCCGCGATCTTCCCGGTGACATAGCTCGTTCAGGTGAATGCCGGACGCCGGATGCAGCACTGGGTCTGCCGCCTGCGATGGGTTGGATGAGGCCGCCCGACGGCGGCGGCCCGGGCTCAGAAGGGGGCGATGGCAATGCCGGGCGAGTCGATCGAGCAGGACATGTTCAGCGTGCTGCACGGGGAGGCCGTGCCCGTCGTGACCCGGTGGAGCTACGCCGCCTCCGACCCGTTCGCGATCTCGTTCGCCGTTCAGACCAGGAACGATCGCTGGACCCAGTGGCTCGTGGCCCGCGATCTCGTGGTCGCGGCGTTCGATGGCCCGGTCGGCGAGGGGGACGTCCGGATGAGCCCCCAGACGGTCGACGGATATGACGTCGTCGAACTGGAGATCCGGGCCCCCGGCGGGCGCGCGGTGTTCGAGGTCGACCGCGACCTGCTCCGGAACTTCATCGACGCGAGCATTGACCTGGTTGCCCTCGGTGACGAATTCCTCCTGATGGGCCTCGACAAGGAGATTGCGAAGATCACCAGAAGTTGCCCGGAGTAGTCATTGTCCCGCCTCGGCTCCTGCTGCCCGGCCGCCCGCCGCGCAGATCGGCACGGGGTCGATCCGGGTGATGATTCGCCGCGAAGTGCGGTCCGGCAGGACGAATGTGTTCTGATCGTCCCGAACACCAGGAGGATCTCGCATGACACCATTTGTGGCCGAACCGACCGCCGCCCCGATCACCGTCGATCGTGCCGCAGAGGGAGTTGCCCAGGTCGAGCTGCACCGGCCCCCGCACAACTATTTCGACCTGCCGCTCGTCCGTGCGCTCGCCGACATCTACGCCGAACTCGACGCCGACGACTCGACCCGGGCGATCGTGCTGTGCAGCGAGGGCCGCAACTTCTGCGCCGGCGCGAACTTCGGGGGTGACGGCAGCCGCAGCGAGGCGGTGTCCCCCGACGCCGCGAACGCCCTCTACAGCGAAGCCGTGCGGCTGTTCTCGGTGGCCACGCCGGTGGTCGCCGCGGTGCAGGGCATCGCGATCGGCGGCGGGCTCGGGCTCGCGGTCTCGGCGGACTTCCGAGTCGCCGGGCCCAGCAGCCGGTTCGCCGCCAACTTCGCCCGGCTCGGGCTCCATCAAGGCTTCGGGCTCTCGGTCAGTCTCCCGCGCGTCGTCGGCGCCCAGCACGCCCTGGACATGCTGCTGACGGGGCGCCGCGTCGGCGGCTCGGAGGCGCTGCGGTTCGGATTGGTGGATCGGCTCGTCGCCGACACGGAGATCCGGGCCGGAGCGATCGCGCTGGCCGCCGAGATCGCTGCCGCCGCACCGCTGGCCGTTCGCAGCATCCGGGCGACCATGCGGGCCGGGCTCGCCGAGGAGGTCGCCGCGATCACCGATCACGAGGCCGGCGAGCAGCGGTGGCTGCGCGAGACGAAGGACTTCGCCGAGGGCGTCGCGGCGTCGCTGGAGCGCCGCGATCCCCGATTCGTCGGAGGTTGAGCGTCCGTGGGCACCGCATCCGACACCGCGGCCCCGCCACCCCGCCGTCCGCGCGATTCGGCAGCCACCCGCCGGGCGCTGCTGTCGGCGGCCTGTGACCTGTTCGCGACCATCGGCTACGACGCGACGACGGTGCGCGGAATCGCCGACCGCGCCGGGGTGAACCAGGCGTTGGTGTTCCGGCACTTCGGCAACAAGGAGGCGCTGTTCGCGGAGGCGGTCACCGGACAGGCGATGGAGGTGCTGAACGCGGGTCCACCGGAGAGTCTGCTGCGCCGGGTGCTGGACAGCATGCTGTCCGAGGAGACCTCGGGCGGTGAGCTGTTCTACGCGGTGCTGCGCTCGGCCGGCAACTCCGAGGCCGCCGCCGCCATCCGCGACCAGCTGGGCACCAGCTACGGCCACGCCTTCGCCGCGCTGGCGCACACCGGCGATCCCGCCGATGCGGCCGTCCGCGCCCATCTTCTGATGGCGTGGCTGCTGGGTATCGGGCTGCTGCGGACCGTGCTCAAGACCGAACCGTTGGCCCACGCCGACACCGAGACCCTCACGGCGCACGTCATGCGGGTCGCCACGGTCATGCTGGAGGGAGCCGGGCCCACGCCCTGACCGGTCGAAGACACCGGCCCGGGAACAGCAGACCCACCGCAACCATCACAGCGATCGCCGCGCCCCGACGGTGATCGTGGTCCTCAGCGCTCCTCGGGCCGACGCCGCAGCAGGTAGGTGTCCATGATCCAGCCCTTGCGCTCCCGCTGTTCGGCACGGACCCGCACGATCTCCTGCTTGACCTCTTGCAGATTGCCGCTCACCAGCACCTCGTCGTGTGAGCCCACATAGGCGCCCCAGTAGATGTCGACGTCGGTGTCGGGCAGCTCGGCGAAGGCGGCGCCGCCGTCGAGCATCACGACGACATCGTCGATATCGGTGGGCATCCCCGCTGCGAGCCGGCGCCCGGTGGTGATCAGCACCGGGCGCCCGATGCGGTTGAGGATGAGCCGGTGCGCCGCCGCAAGCGCTTGCACGCTGCTGATCCCCGGGATGCTCTCGACCTCGAACGGCACCGCGGAGCGCACGGCGATGCGATCGAGCAGCCGCAGTGTGCCGTCGTAGAGGCTGGGGTCACCCCAGACGAGAAACGCGCCGGACTGGTCGTCGTCGAGCTCCTCGGCGATCATCCGCTCGTAGATCTCGGCCCGCCGGTCCTGCCAGTCGACGACGGCGTCGCGATAGGCGTCGGCCGACCGGTCGCGTTCGGGGTCGGCCGCCTCGACGACACGGTAACGACCATGATCGACGTGCCGGGAGAGCAACTCGGCCCGCAACCCGGCCAGGTCCTCCTTGAGGTGGCCCTTGTCGATCACGAAGAACACATCCACCCGGTTCATCGCCTGCACGGCCTGAACCGTGATGTGGTCCGGATCTCCGGCGCCGATCCCGATGACGTACACCTTCCGCACACCGTGGACGGTAGACACCCTCGGGACCGCATGTCGTGACCGGGTCGGCCGGGCGGCCGGGCGAGCAGCCCGCCAACCCGGGCCGCAGCACGACGACGGGACCACCGGACTGCGCACCGCTTTCCCGGAAGCCGACCCGGTGGCCGTGCAGGAGGATCTCCCGTTGAGCCACGGTCGCGCGGGCGCGACCGAGTCCGGTTCGCCGTCGATCGGCGGACCGTAGCGCCGGTCAAGGCCGCTCGACCAGTGCCGCCAGCCCGGCAAGCACGATTCGCAACCCGAAGTCCCAGGCATGGTCGGGGCTCCAGGTGCTGCCGTGCGCGGAGCCGGCCGCGGCCCCGACCCGGGCGGCCGTCGGATACGCGTCCGCGGTGAGCACCCGGGCCAGCAGCGGGGCGTTGAGCGCCCACCACTGCTCGTCGTTCATCGCGCTGTCCCGCTGGGCGGCACGCGCCTGGGCCGCGTCACGGGCGTGCAGGCGGACGAAGCCGAGCAGGTGCGCCAGCGCGGCATCGACGTCGACGTCGGAGAGGCCGAGCCCGTCGAGTCCGCGCAGTTCGTGCTCGTACTTGGCCATCTGCCCCGGCCCGAGCGGGGGACGGCTGGTGGAGATGGTGGCCGCCCACGGGTGCGCCTCGAACAGGGCCCGGTTCTCCTCGGCGATCGCGACGACCCGGTCCTGCCACGGACGGCCCGTGGTGTCGGTGCGCGGCATCGCGGCGTAGGCCGCGTCGAGCATGAGGTCGAGCAGTTCAGCCTTGCCGGGGACATAGGTGTAGAGGGTCATCGGCGCGACCCCGAGGGCGTGCGCCACCCGCCGCATCGTGACCGCCTCGAGCCCCTCGGCGTCGGCCAGGCGGGTCGCCGCGCCGACCACCGCGTCGATACTCAGCCCCTGCCGGGGACCGCGGCGCGGCATCGCGGAGGCGTCGCGCCACAGCAGGGCAAGGGTGCGGTCCGGGTCGCCGGCACCGCTGCGATCGCTCGACACGGGACCATTCTGACCGGTATAGGCTGTACCACGTACACCGTACTGCGTACGACGAAGGGTTGCCGCATGAGGATCACTGCCTCCGCCGTCGCGCTGAACGTGGGGGACGTCGAGGCCTCCACCGCCTTCCTGGTCGATCATTTCGGCTTCCGCACCGAGATGGCCGCCCCCGGCTTCGCCTCGCTCACCCGCGACGACGCCGGGATGAACGTCATCTTCCTGCGTCGCGGCCTGCCGACCCTGCCCGCGGACCAACGCGACGACCACGCATCGGGACTGATCCTGGCGTTCACCGTCGACGACCTCGAGGGCGAGCTGGCCCGGCTGCAGGCCGAAGGTGTCCCGATCACGATGCCGCTGACCAGCGAGGAATGGGGGGAGCGGGCATTTCAGGTGCGCGACCCCAACGGTGTGATCGTGCAGCTGGTCGACTGGAACGCGGGGTGACCAGGCCCACGGCGGGCGAGTTCGGTCTCCGCGGTGCCGGGTTCAGGCGGAGTCGAAGTCCTCGGGCCGCACCGACTCGAGAAAGCTGCGAAAGCGCTCGATCTCCTGCTCCTCGACCGCGGCGGGCCGGTCCGGCTCGGATCGAGCGGGTGGCGGGAAGGCGCGAACCAGGGTGATGCCGGCCAGGTTCGGCACGGCGGCCTGATCGAGCAGCTCGCGCGTCGCCATGATGCGCACCCCGCTGTGCAGGGCGATCGCGACCGCGTCGCTGGGTCGCGCGGAGACCACGGCGCCCGAACGCATCGCAAGCTCGGCGTGGAACACCTCGTCACACAGCGCCACGACGCGGACCTCGGCCAGCTCGTGGCCCAGCGCCATGATCACCTGGGCGATGAGCTGGTGCGTCGCGGGCCGGGGCGGGATCACCTGCCGCTGCTCCATCTCGATCGCCGCGGCCTCGGCCTCTCCGATCCACAGCACCAGGTAGCGGTCCGGTTCCGGGCCGTGCTGCCGGGTGCCCAGCACGAGTACGCGCTGCGCTGCCGCGGGGCCGGACCCGATTCCGACCACCCGCATCTCGGCCATGGGCGCCATCTGGCTCACCGGGTCGCGACGAACAGCCGGCGGCACGAGTGGCGGCGGTGACCACCGCCGGAACGCTGTGGGCGAACGACGTCGGCCGCGGCGAGGCTGCGCAGGACCGCCGGCCCGACCTCGAGCAACTCCTCGTCCAGCTCACGCACACCCACCGCTGCTCCCTCCGGGCCGCGCAGGCCCCCGGGTAACTCAGGTCACAACGGTGAGAATAGCTCCGCTCCTCGGCGCCACACGAGAGGTCGATCGGTCCCCGCCCGCCGGGAGACACCGCGGCGGCACGCCCTCCGCCGGCCTGTCGAGGGCGCGCCGTTGGTCAACGCCGGGTGACCCGCTCCGCCCCGGCCGCGAACGCCCAGCCCAGCATGCCGGCGACGAGCCCGAAGCCGAGGTGGCCCAGCAGCCGCGGCAGCGAGCCCATGGTCGCCAGCCCGAACCCCGCACCCATCGGCACGACGAGCGCCACCAGATGGATCGGGGCCGCCGCCAGCGCGACCACCCAGGGTCTGCGCCGGGCGAGCGGGGCGGCCGCAACGGCCTCGAGCAGGATCGCCGCGGCCACGTATCGCAGCGCGCCAGGGGCGGCCGCGGTGCCCAGCGCCAGGGCGAGGGCGGACGATCCGACGCCGACCGCGCTGAGCGTCCCGGTCCGCCGCGCGGTGAGCGCCACGGCGACCAGCAGCGTCAGCCAGAGCAGGCCCCGGTGGCCGGGCAGCCCGATCGGGATCCGCAGGTCGGCGGTCGCGACGATCGCGAGCAGCGCAGCCAGTGGGAGGGCGAACTCACGAGCCAGATCCCAGGCCCGAAGGCGCAACGACAGGGCACGCGGCATCAGGTCCATGGCCGGAGCGTAGCCAGCCGATCTCGTGATAGAAACCGGCGTCAGCGTGTCTCCTTCGCGTATTTCGCCGATTCTTCGGAGGGTGCCCCGATGTGGCTACGCACCTGCGGGCGGATTCTGCTCGCGGTCCTGCTCGGGTCCGTTCTCGTCGCCTGCGCAGGCTCCCCCCTCGAACCGGGTGCCTCCGGGGCACCGGGCGCCGGAACCGAGGGCGGCGCGGCGACCCCCGTCGCCGAGGGACTCGTCGTGCGGCGGGGCGATCACGAGCTCCTCCGGCTCGACGTCGACGGACTGCGGGCGCTCCCCCAGGTCGAGGCGGCCACCGCGGGCACCGGTAAGGGCAGCCAGCGCGGGCCCACCGTGCGCGCGGTGCTCGACCGGGCCGGGGTGGGCGCGGTGACCACGGTGACCGTCGAAGGCCGCGACCCCACCCAGACGCTCACCGCCGCAGACCTCACCGACCGGCTCGTCCTCGACCTCACCGCGCGGGGCACCGTGAAGCTGGCCGGGCCCGACCTGCCCCGGGAACGCTGGGTCCGGGACGTGACCGCCCTGGTGGTCCCGGAATGAGCGGGCCGGCGCTGGCCGCCGTCGACCTGCTGATCGGCATCGACGACACCGACGACGCCACGAGCCCCGGTACCGGCCGGCGTTGCCGCCAGCTCGCCGACGAGCTGGCCGCCGCAGGCCTGGGCCGACCGGCCGGAGCGACCCGGCACCAGCTCCTGGTCGATCCCCGGATTCCCTACACGTCGCACAACTCCAGCGCGTGCATCGGCTGGCGCAGCGCCGGGGCGGACCCGGTGGCGGTGCTCCCGGAGGTTGTCGGGCACGCCGGCGCGTTCCTCGAGCGGGTCTGCCCGCCTGCGGCCGACCCCGGGCTCGCGGTCGCGATTCCGCAGCGGCTGCCCGGGTGGTCGGCGCTGGTCGACTTCGGTCTGCGGGCCAAACGCCACGTGCTGTCCATCGACGAGGCGACGGCACTGGCCACCGCCACGGGAGTCCACCTGTCGGGCCATGGCGGGACCCACGGCGGCCGGATCGGCGCCCTTGCCGCCGTCGGGCTGCACCTGTCCGGCGACGACGGGCTGTTCCTGTTCCTGCCGGGGATCCGCGATCTCGAGGGCCGGCTGACCGCCGAGGAGCTGCGCAGACGCGTTCCCATCGACCGTGCCTTCGGACCCGGCGCGCAGGAACCCGCGCCTGACGAAGTGATCGACCTCGGTGACTGGGTTCGTCCCGTTCTGCTCGCCGGTGAAGCGGTGCTGCTGCTCGACCCTCCCACGACCGGCGCGGACGGCGTGCGTCGATGGCGGACCGCGCCGCGGGCCGTCGTCAAACAGTACTGACGACACACCGGACTGACGACGCCCGGCCGGACCGGGCGGTTCGTCCTTCCTATATTCGCGGGAAGCCGACTGCGAGGGGGCCCTGTCGTGAGCGTTCTGAGCACCGAGGAGCAGGCCGTCGTCGCGACGGTACGCGAGTTCGTCGACCGCGAGGTCCGCCCCGTCGCCCGCGAGCTCGAGCACGCCAACGCCTATCCCGAGAAGCTCATCGAGCAGATGAAGCAGCTGGGGATATTCGGCCTGGCCATCCCGCCGCCGTGGGGCGAGGCACCGGTTTCCATGCCCTGTTACGCCCTGGTCACCGCCGAGCTCGCCCGTGGCTGGATGAGCCTCGCGGGCGCCATGGGCGGTCACACGGTCGTCGCCAAGCTCCTGCTCGCCTTCGGAACCGCGCAGCAGAAGGACCACTGGCTCCCCCGGATGGCCACCGGTGAGGTCCGCGCCACGATGGCGCTCACCGAACCCGGCGGCGGCTCCGACCTGCAGGCCATGACCACCACCGCCCGTCGGGACGGGGATCACTACCGGATCAACGGCGCCAAGACCTGGATCACCAATGCCCGCCGGTCGGGGCTCCTCGCGGTGCTGTGCAAGACCGATCCCGCCGCCACCCCGAAGCATCGGGGAATCTCCATTCTGCTCGTCCAGCCCGGTCCCGGCCTCACCATTTCCAAGGACCTGCCCAAACTCGGCTACAAGGGCGTCGAAAGCTGCGAACTCATCTTTGACGACTACCGCATCCCGACCTCTGCCCTGCTCGGTGTCACCGAAGGCCACGGTTTCACCCAGATGATGAAGGGCCTGGAGACCGGCCGTATCCAGGTCGCCGCCCGAGCCCTCGGCGTCGGCCAGGCCGCGTTCGAGGACGCCCTGCGCTACGCCCAGCAGCGCGAGTCCTTCGGCAAGCCCATCTGGCAGCACCAATCCATCAGCAACTATCTCGCGGATATGGCCACCGGCATTGCCGCCGCCCGCCAGCTCATTCTCCACGCCGCCCACCGGCAGGACACCGGCCAGCGTGCCGATATGGAGGCCGGAATGGCGAAGCTCTTCGCCTCCGAAACCGCCATGACCATCGCGCTCAATGCGATCCGCATCCACGGCGGCTACGGCTACTCCACCGAGTTCGACGTCGAACGCTACTTTCGCGACGCCCCACTCATGATCGTCGGCGAGGGCACCAACGAGATCCAGCGCAACGTCATCACCAGCCAACTGATCAAACGCGGCGGCCTGGACTGACTCCGGGTCCCGCCGCTCGATCATGCCCGGACCGCCCGCGGTACACCGCGGGGCGCGGGGACTTGAAGACTTGCTAATGTCTGCAACGACTGGGTCGGCGAAATCCGCGGATCCGGTCCGGCCTGCTCCCGCCCGGCAGCCGCTACCCGAGCCGAGATGATGAGGAGGCAGCGGCGGCCGTTCGGCCGTAGGCGTGACGAACGTAGGTCCCGGGAGTACCAGTGGCGTTGAGCAGACCGCTCTACCAGCTGAAGGCCGAGTTCTTCAAGACGTTGGGTCATCCGGTCCGGATCCGGGTGCTGGAGCTGTTGAGCCAGCGCGAGCACGCGGTCTCGGAGCTGCTGACGGAGGTGGAGGTCGAGGCGGCGAACCTGTCCCAGCAGCTCGCCGTGCTGCGGCGGGCGGGACTCGTCGTGTCCCGCAAGGAGGGCTCGACCGTCCACTACGCCTTGACCAGCCCGCAGGTGGCCGAGCTGCTCGCGGTGGCTCGCTCGATCCTGAGCGGGGTGCTGTCCGGGCAGCTGAAGCTCCTGGAGGACCTGCGCAGCGCGGCCCGATCGACGCGCGAACCAGGGCGCTGAATGGCGGCGCCTCGTCCGGCCGTTCCCGTCGACGGCAGGGCGATGGCATTCCGGAACGAACGAGTGCGGAGCGTGTGTGGTGCTGAGCCTGTGGCGGAAGATCCGCCGAACCGGACGCGTGGCGGAGCCATCGCCCCCGGTGCCCGAGGCGGCGGGAGCAGCCGTGGCGGAGCTGGCCGGCTCGGTGCAGATCCGGCACGTCGACGCCGGGTCCTGCAACGGCTGTGAGGTGGAGATCGGCTCGGCGTTCGGCCCGGTCTACGACGCGGAGCGCTACGGCGCCCGGCTGGTCGCCGCGCCCCGGCACGCCGACGCGCTCCTGGTCACCGGACCGGTGACCCGCAACATGGCGGTCGCGCTGCGCCGCACCTACGAAGCCACACCCGAGCCCAGGGTGGTGGTCGCCGTCGGCGACTGCGCGCGCGACTGTGGGGTCTTCGCCGGCGCGTACGGGGTGGCCGGAGCGGTCCGGGACGTCGTACCGGTCGATGTCGAGATCACCGGCTGCCCGCCTCGCCCGGAGGCGATCGTCGCCGCGCTGCGGAGCCTCACCGGCCGATGAACCTGGTGCAGCTCGGCCTCGGCGTGGCCGCCGGGGCCGGTGTGACGAGTGCGGTGCTGGGGCTGCTGGTGCCGCGGCCCGCGCGCGCCGCGGCGGTCGGGGTGGGCAGCGCGGTCACCGGTGCGGCCGGCGCGCTGGCCGGGGCGGCGGCGATGACGGGCCAGACCTGGTCGATCGCGGCGCCGAACCTGCTGCCGATCTCCGGGGTGTACCTCCAGGTCGACGCGCTGGGCGGACTGTTCCTCGCCGTGGCCGGGGCGGTGGCCACGGTGGCCGCGATCTACGGGATCGGCTACTCCCGCCACCATGCCGACACGCGCGCGCCGCAGTCGATGTTCCCGCTGTTCGTACTGACGCTGCTGGTGGTGCCGATCGCCGCGAGTGTCGGGACGTTCCTGGTGTGCTGGGAGCTAATGGCGCTCGCCTCGCTGGTGTTGGTGCTGACCGAGCACCGGCGGCGACCCGAGGTCGCCGAGGCCGGACGCTGGTACGCGATCATGACCCATCTCGGGTTCATCGCGATCCTCATCGGCCTGCTGGTGTTCACCGCCCACGCGTTCGACGACACGTTCCCCGCGCTACGGACGGCGGCCGCGACGCTCCCACCCGGCGTCGCCAACGTCGTGTTCCTCATGGTGCTGGTGGGCTTCGGCTCCAAGGCGGGCATCCTGCCGCTGCACGCATGGCTACCCCGGGCCCATCCGGAGGCGCCCAGCCACGTGTCGGCGCTGATGTCGGCGGCCATGGTCAACGCGGGCGTCTACGGGATCGTGCGGGTCGGGGTCGACCTGCTCGGCGGTGGCAGCCGATGGTGGTGGCTGGTGGTGCTGCTGCTGGGCGCGCTGTCGGCGGTCTACGGGATCCTGCAGGCCGCGATGTCGACCGATGTGAAGCGGCTGCTCGGCTATTCGACCACCGAGAACATGGGGCTGGTACTCGTCGGCATCGGCGCGAGCGGGCTGTTCGCCGACGCGGGACATCCGGTGCTCGCGGCGCTGGCCATGGCGGCCGCGCTGCTGCACGTGTGCAACCACGCCGCGTTCAAGACGCTGCTGTTCCTTGCCGCGGGGTCGGTGCTGCACGCCACCGGCACCCGCGACCTCGACGCCCTCGGCGGGCTGCGCCGGGGCATGCCGGCGACCACGGCGGCGTTCGGGCTCGGCGCGCTGGCCGCCTCGGCTCTGCCGCCGGGGACCGCGTTCGTGAGCGAGTGGCTGCTGCTCCAGTCGCTCATCCAGGGCCTGCCGAACGCGGGCGTCGCGACGTCGATCGTGCTGCCGGTCGCGGTGGCCGCGGTGGCGCTGACCGCGGGGCTTGCCGTCGCGACCTTCGTCAAGGCCTTCGGGGTCGGGTTCCTGGCCCGGCCGCGCAGCAGCGCCGCGCAGCGCGCCCCGGAAAGCCCCGCCACCATGCTCGCCGGGATGGGCCTGGCCGGGGCCGCCTGCGTGGGCCTCGCCCTGGTTCCGGGGTCGGTGCTGCCGCTCATCGGCCGGATCGCGGGCGGCCTGGCGGGTACGACGACGGCGCCGGCGACCGGTGCGCTCACCATCGAGCTGGCGCACGTGCCGGGGAGCCTGTCCCCGTTCCTGCTGACCGTCGCGCTGCTGGGCGCCTGCGTGCTGGTGGTGGTCGCGCTCCGGGTTGCCGCGACCCGGCCCAGACGGCAGGAGGCCCGGCTCTGGGACTGCGGGGCGGGACCGATGTCGTCGCGGATGGAGTACACCGCAACGTCGTTCGCCGAGCCGCTGCAGCGGGTCTTCGACAACGTCGTCCAGCCCGTCCAGGACGTCGACGTGACCCACTACCGCGAGTCGCGCTATCTCGTGCAGGCCGTGGAGTACCGCCGCGAGGTGCCGGACCGCATCGAACGCCGGCTCTACGAACCGCTGCTGCTGGGCATGGCGCGCTGGGGCCGGGCGGGACGGCGGCTGGCGACCGGCAGCGTGCACCGCTACCTCGGCTACGGCTTCTACACGCTCTGCGCGCTGCTGATCGCACTGGTGGTGATGAAATGACCCCGCTGGGCCTGGTCGGCGGCGTCCTGCAGCCGCTGCTGATCCTCGCCGGATCCCCGTTCCTGCTCGGGCTGATGCGCCAGATCCGGGCGCGCCTGGAGGGCCGGCAGGGAGCCGGGGTCGGCCAGCCGTGGCGGGATCTGCGCAAGCTGCTGCGCAAACAGCGGATCGCTCCCCGGGGGACGACCGAGGTCTTCCGGATGGCCCCGGTGCTGCTGGTGGCCACGACGCTGGTGGTCGCCTTCGTCGCCCCGTTCGTCACGATCGCCTCCGCGGTGCCTCCGGTGGCGGATCTGTTCGCGGTGGTGGCGCTGCTCGCGCTGGGCGCGGTCGCGGTGGCGCTGGCGGGTCTGGACACCGGCACCGCCTTCGGCGGGATGGGCGCGAGCCGCGAGACCACGATCCTCGCGCTGGTGGAACCGACCCTGCTGGTGGCGATCTTCGCGCTCTCGGTTCGGGTCGGCTCGACGAACCTGCCCGCGATCGTCGAGGCGACGCTGCAGGATCCCACGCAGGTGATCTCCCCGGCGAGCCTGCTGGCCGCCGTCGCGCTGATGATCGTGATCGTCGCGGAGACGGGGCGGCTGCCGGTGGACAACCCGTCCACGCATCTGGAGCTCACGATGGTGCACGAGGCCATGGTTCTGGAGTACGCGGGTCCGGACCTGGCGCTGATCGAACTGGGCTCGGTGATGCGGCTGTCGGTGTTCCTCGGGCTGCTGGCCAACCTGTTCGTCCCCCTCGGGATCGCCACCGAGCTGAGCGTCCTGGCCATCCTCGGTGGGGTGGTCGCGTTCGCGCTCAAGGTCACCGTGCTGGGGGCGGCGCTCGCGACCACCGAGGTCTTCCTGGCCAAGCTGCGGCTGTTCCGGGTGCCCGAACTGCTGGCCGGGTCGTTCCTGCTCGCGCTGCTCGCCGCGGGCGCGTCCTACTTCCTGGCCTGATGGGGGTCCGAGTGAGCGACGCGTTGTCCATCCAGCTGTTGAACCTCGCGGCGGGCGGGTTACTGCTCACCTCCGTCCTGGCGCTGTGGCGCCGCGAGCTGCCGGTGATCATCCGGATCTTCGCCCTGCAGGGCCTCGCGCTGACCGGCCTGGTGGGGGTGCTCGCCGTGCGGGAGCAGTCCGCAGAGCTCGCGGCCGCGGCCGCTGGGGTGTTCGTGCTGCGGGTAGGCGTCCTGCCGTGGCTGCTGCGCCGGGCTCTGGCGGCAAGCGGCGCGGATCGCCGCGAGACCCGGCCGGTGGTCAACGTCGCGTCCTCGCTGCTGGCCGCCGCCGCCCTGACGCTGCTCGCCTACGCCGTGTCCCAGCCGCTCGTGCGGCTGGTCCCCGGACCGGCGACGCACGCCGTCCCGGTGGCCCTCGCGGTGGTGCTGATCGGCTTCTTCGTGCTGGTCACCCGTCGGCGGGCGCTGTCACAGCTGGTCGGGTTCCTGTTGATGGACAACGGCATCACCGCCGTCGGCTTCCTCACCACGGCGGGTATCGCCTTGATCGTCGAGGTCGGGGTCGCCCTGGATGTGGTGCTCGTGGTGCTGGTGCTGCAGATCCTGACCGGCCGGATGCGCGAGACGTTCGGCGCCACCGATCTGGACGAGCTCCGGGAGCTGAGGGACTGATGAGCTCGCTACTACTGGCCGCCCCGGTCGTCGTGCCCGCACTGGGCGCGCTCGGCTACATCGCGTTCGGCTGGCGCGCCGCGACCGCCTGGGTCGGGTCCGTGAGTGCCGCGGTCGTGCTGGCCGCCTCGATCGCCACCGCGGCCCAGGTTGTCGCGACCGGGCCGCGCAGCGCCCTGGCCGGGATCCTCCGCGCCGACGCCGTCAGCGCGTTCATGCTGATCGTGATCGGTGCGATCGCGCTGATCGCCGCGCTGGCCACCCCCGCCCATCTGCGAACCGAGATCGCCGCGGGGCGGGCCAGCAGGCGAACCGCGACCCGGCACAGCGCGTTGGTGCAGGCGTTCCTGGCCGCGATGGCGCTCGCGGTGCTGGCCGCCAACCTGGGCGTGCTCTGGGTCGCGGTGGAGGCCACCACCATCGTCACCGCCTTCCTCGTGGGGCAGCGGCGGACCAAGGACGCCGTCGAGGCCGCCTGGAAGTACGTGGTCATCTGCTCGGCGGGCATCGCGCTGGCGCTGCTGGGCATCGTGCTGCTCGACTTCGCCGCGCAGCACGCCGGTTCCGGCGCCGGGCTGGACTGGGCCGGGCTGGTCGCCTCCGCAGGCGGACTCGACCCAGCCGTGACCCGCTTCGCGGTCGTCCTGCTGATCGTCGGGTTCGGCACCAAGGCCGGCCTCGCCCCGCTGCACGCGTGGCTACCCGACGCGCACAGCCAGGCCCCGGCCCCGGTGTCGGCCCTGATGTCGGGGGTCCTGCTCTCGGTCGCCTTCTACGCCGTCCTGCGGATCAAGGTGATCGCCGACGTCGCGCTCGGCCCGGAGTTCACCCGCGCGCTGCTCGTGATCGCCGCACTGGCCTCGCTCGTGGTGGCCGCGACGCTGCTGCTCGCCCAGCGGGACTACAAGCGCATGCTGGCCTACTCCAGCATCGAGCACATGGGGCTGCTCGCCCTCGGCGCCGCCGCGGGCGGACCGCTGGCGATGGCCGCCGTGCTGCTGCACATCCTCGGCCACGGCCTGGTCAAGAGCGTCCTGTTCCTGGGGGCGGGCCGCATCCTGCAGGTGACCGGCTCGTCCCGGATCTCGGGGGTGCGCGGGCTGATCGTCCGCCAGCCGCTGCTGGCCGGTCTGGTCGGCGTCGGGGTGCTCGCCCTGATCGGGCTGCCCCCGTTCAGTGTGTTCGCCAGCGAGCTGGGCATCGCCCGGGGCGGTTTCACCGACGGGATCGGCTGGGCGATGGCGGCGGGCCTGGTCCTGGTCCTGGTCATCGCCGCGACCCTGATCATTCACACGAGCCGGATGCTGCTGGGCTCGGCACCCGCACCACAGGGGCCGGGGGCCGCCGGGGCGCCCACCCGGCTGCCGCTGTTCGCCGCCGCGGCCATGACCCTCGGGCTCGCCGGCGCGGCGGCGCTCGGGATCAGCGCCGGACCGCTCACCGAGCTGTTGCAGCTCGCCGCCGACATCCTCGCAGGAGCACGATGACCCGCCACGACTCGGCGCCACCGGCCGCAACCCTCAGCCGCGTGCGCACGACCCGGACTCTCGCGCCGAACGAGCTTCCCGAGCACACCGACGCGCTGTTGCACCGCGGGTTCCGGATCGCGTTGGTCGCAGGCCATGATGACGGCGACGCGCTGCGTGCGGTCTACCTGTTCACCCGCGCCGCGACCGAGGGGGACGCCGAGGCCCGCACCGAGCTGCAGGTCCGTCTCGATGCCGGGCGTCCGCACGTGCCGACGCTGGCCGCCCTGTCGTTCCCCGCGGGCCGGTTCGAACGGGAGATGCGCGACCTGTTCGGGATCGTGCCCGAGCACCACCCGCTCCCCCAACGGCTGGTCCGGCACTTCCACTGGCCCCGGGGCTGGTACCCGATGCTCGCCGCGGCGGGGGATCCGCCCGCGTTCGGCGACCTCGACGAGCCGTATCCGTTCCGCACCGTCGAGGGTCCCGGGGTGTACGAGATCCCGGTCGGTCCGGTGCACGCCGGGATGATCGAACCGGGGCACTTCCGCTTCTCGGTGGTGGGCGAGACCATCCTCAACCTCAAGGCGCGCCTGTGGTTCGTGCACCGCGGAATCGAGAAGCTGTTCCAGGGCCGCCAGGTGACCGACGCGCTGGAGCTCACCGAACGGGTCAGCGGCGACACCGCCGTCGGCCACACGCTGGCCTTCTGTCTCGCGGTCGAGGACGCCCTCGACCTGGACGTCCCGCGCGCGGCCGCGCAGCGCCGGGCCGTCGTCTGTGAGCTGGAGCGGATCTACAACCACATCACCGACATCGGCGCGCTGTGCAACGACGTCGCCCACTCGATCCTCAACTCCCAGGCGCAGCGCATCCGCGAACAGCTGCTGCGCCTGGGCGAGCAGGTCACCGGCCACCGGCTGCTGCGCGGGGCGATCCGCCCCGGCGGCGCGGTCCTGCGGGCGCTACCGGATCCGGCTCGGCTCCGGGCCATCGCCGAGGACATCGCCGAGGTCGTCACGCTCGCCCTCGAGCACAGCGTGGTGCGCGACCGCTTCGCGGGGACCGCGATCCTCACCCCCCAGCAGGCGGCCGATATCGGCACGCTCGGCTACGTCGCCCGGGCGAGCGGTCTGCGCCTCGATGCCCGCTACGACCACCCGTTCCTGGACCTGCCGGTGCCGCGGCCCGAGCACCGCCGGACCGACGGCGACGTGCTGAGCCGGTTCTGCGTCCGGGCCGACGAGATCGCCCACTCGGTCGAGGTGATCGCCGGTCTCGTCGCCGAGCTGGACGGGGACCTCGGATCGGCCCCGCCGGCGCCCGCCGTCCACCGCGGCGACCCGGCCCGCTCGGGGGTGGGGATCGTGGAGGGCTGGCGCGGAACGATCACGCACCGCATCGAGCTCGCCGCCGACGGCAGGCTCAGCCGGGTCAAGATCGTTGATCCGAGCTTCTTCAACTGGCCCGCCCTGCCGGTCGCCCTGGCCGACACGATCGTTCCCGACTTCCCGCTGGTCAACAAGAGCTTCAACCTCTCCTACGCGGGCAACGACCTCTAATGGGTCCTGTCGGGCTTGGTTGGGCCAGGCTCGGCGCCGGTAGCGGCCGGCGGGCGGGTACGCGGTGGCTCAGCCGGGAACCAGCACCGCGGCCCCGGTGATCCGGTCGGCCGCGAGGTCGGCGAGCGTCCGGTCGGCCTCGTCCAGTGCCCGCTCGCTGATCGTCGGCCGTACCCCGAGCGCGGCGGCCAGCCGAAGGAACTCCTCACCGTCGGCGCGGGTGTTGGCGGTGACGCTGCGCAGCTGCTTTTCGCGGAACAGCTCGGCGGCGTAGTCGAGCCGGGGGATGTCGGACAGGTGGATTCCCGCCACCGCGAGGGTTCCGCCGGCGTCCAGTGCCCGCATCGCGACCGGGACCAGTTCGCCGGCCGGGGCGAACAGCACCGCCGCGTCCAGCGGCTCGGGCGGCGCGGCCGCCGCCGGTCCGGCCGAGGCACAGCCGAGTTCGAGCGCGAGCCGCCGCGCGTGCGCCGACCGGGTCAGGACGTGGACCGTCGCCCCCTGGGCGATCGCCACCTGCGCCACGACGTGCGCCGACGCGCCGAACCCGTAGATGCCCAACCGTCCGCCGGGCGGTAGCGTCGCGCGCCGCAACGCTCGGTAGCCGACGATGCCCGCGCACAGCAGCGGCGCTGCCTGCGCGTCGCCGAGCCCGTCGGGGAGCCGGTAGGCGTAGGCCTGCGGCACGACCGCCCGTTCGGCGTAGCCACCGTCGGCATCCCAGCCGGTGAACGTCGCCGCGGGGCAGAGGTTCTCCCGCCCGGTGCGGCACCACCGGCAGCGCCCACACGTCCCGCGCAACCATGCGATCCCGATCCGGTCGCCGATGGCGAACCGGTCGGCGCCGGGGCCGAGGGCCTCGACCGTTCCGACGACCTCGTGCCCGGGGACGGTACGCGGCCGCCGGGGGGCGAGGTCGCCCTCGGCGAGATGCAGGTCGGTCCGGCAGACGCCGCACGCCGACACGCGGACCCGGACCTCGCCCGGGCCGGGTACGGGTTCGGGCAGCTCCGCCGCCCGCAGCGGACCGGAGCTGATCGGCGCAGGCCGTTCCACGATCCATCCGCGCATGCCTCGACTCTGGCACGGCGGACCCCTCGGAGCCCTACCCTTGACTCATTCCAGAAAAGCTGCTTTGCTCGGGCCCGTTCCCGCAGCGGTCGATCACATCGGGCGGTTTCGGGGCGCGTCACTGCGGGTCATCGCGCCTCGGCGGTCCTCGCCGTGCGGCCTGGGCATTCCCAGGCCGATCCGATGTGATCGCGAAAGGGGGGTGTGACGGCAGTTCGGGCAGCCATCGACACAGGTCGGCCACGGCGTGCTGCGCACTCGTGGCCACACCGACTTTTCGCCGAACGACATCCCTCCCACCACCGACTCAGCACGCACCGAAGGAGATCGTCGTGAGTGACACGGCCCCCCGGAAACTCACCACCGTCGCGGGCGCCCCGGTACCCGACAACCAGAACAGCATCACCGCGGGTCCACGTGGACCGATGCTGCTGCAGGACGTCTGGTTCCTGGAGAAGCTGGCGCATTTCGACCGGGAGGTCATTCCCGAGCGCCGGATGCACGCCAAGGGCTCGGGCGCCTTCGGCACCTTCACCGTCACGAACGACATCACTCGCTACACCCGAGCGAAGCTGTTCTCCGAGGTCGGTAAGAAGACCGAGCTGTTCGCGCGATTCTCGACCGTCGCCGGTGAGCGTGGTGCCGCCGACGCCGAGCGCGACATCCGCGGCTTCGCGGTGAAGTTCTACACCGAGGAGGGCAACTGGGACATCGTCGGCAACAACACCCCGGTCTTCTTCTTCCGCGACCCGCTGAAGTTCCCCGACCTCAACCACGCGGTCAAGCGCGACCCGCGCACCAACATGCGCAGCGCGACGAGCAACTGGGACTTCTGGACCTCCCTGCCGGAGGCGCTGCACCAGGTCACGATCGTCATGAGCGACCGCGGCATCCCGGCGTCCTACCGGCACATGCACGGCTTCGGCTCGCACACCTTCAGCTTCGTCAACGCCGAGGGTGAGCGGTTCTGGGTGAAGTTCCACCACCGGTGTCAGCAGGGGATCACGAACCTCACCGACGCCGAGGCGACGGCGCTCATCGGCCAGGACCGCGAGAGCCACCAGAAGGACCTGTACGAGGCGATCGAACGCGGTGATTTCCCCAAGTGGAAGCTCTGCGTACAGATCATGCCCGAAGCCGACGCCGCGACGGTTCCCTACCACCCGTTCGACCTCACCAAGGTCTGGCCCAAGGGTGACTACCCGCTGATCGAGGTCGGTGAGTGGGAGCTCAACCGCAACCCGGACAACTACTTCGCCGACGTCGAGCAGGCCGCCTTCAGCCCCGCGAACGTCGTGCCGGGTATCGGCTTCTCCCCGGACAAGATGCTGCAGGGCAGGCTGTTCTCCTACGGCGACGCTCAGCGCTACCGGCTCGGCGTGAACCACCACCAGATCCCGGTCAACGCGCCACGCTGCCCGGTTCACAGCTTCCACCGCGACGGCGCGATGCGCGTCGACGGCAACCAGGGCAGCACCCTGGCCTACGAGCCGAACAGCTACCGCCAGTGGCAGGAGCAGCCGGAGTACCGCGAGCCGGCGCTGGCCGTCGGGGACAGCGCCGACCGCTGGAACTACCGCGAGGACGACGACGACTACTACACCCAGCCGGGGAACCTCTTCCGCAAGATGAGCCCCGAGCAGCAGCAGGCGCTGTTCGAGAACACCGCCCGCGCCATCGCCGGTGTCCCGCGTGAGATCCAGCAGCGGCACATCGACAACTGCGCGAAGGCGGATTCCGCCTACGGCGACGGGGTGGCCAAGGCGATCGCCGCGCTCGGCTGATCTCACCCCGCGATCGGAATCTCGGTGGCCGGGCCGCACCGCGGCCCGGCCACCGGCGTGCCGGGACCGGTCGAGCTCGTCCGGGCGCGGCGGGAGGGGTGATCGCGGGATCCGCGTCAGGATTCGCTGACCTGGGCGATACGCACAATTCCCACCGGAACACGTCACCGGGTCTAGGCTGGGATCAGCGACAACGGGCCCCAGCCTGGCAGGGCAACCCGTGAATGCCGGCGGCGGAAGAGGTGACGGCGGAGTCGGGAGGTCGTGATGCTCTCGCGGTGGGAACGACAAAGCCTGCAGGAGATCGAACAGCACCTTCAGGCGGAGGATCCTCGCCTGGCGGTCCTGCTGGAGCGAGCGAAGTCGGCCCGGGCCGGCCGGTGGCTCCGCCGTGGATATGACGCGGTCGTCCTGTTCGCCGTGCTCCTGTCCGGGTTGTGCCTGGCGTTGGGACAGGCCGGTTCCGGCTTCGCCGCGGGCGCCGTCGCGGTACTGGTGTTCTCCTGGCGGCGGCGCCGGTTCCCGGTGCTCCGGTGGTGGCCGTGGTCGCCGACGACGAGGCCGAAACAGGACAGCGACGAACCGTTCCCCTGAGGACGTTCGCAGAGCGAACCGGCCGTGTGCGATGACCGCACGGACAGCCCAGAGGACCGCCTGGCCCGGCCCCGGCCGGGACTTCCGCCGGTTATCAGCGGTCCGGTCGACCCTGTCCCGGCCCGGGCCGTGCACCGAGGGTGAGCCCATGCGAACGAGGGAGAGCGCGGCCGAACCGGAGATCGTCGTCGAACTGCAGGGCAGGGTGGCCGAAGACCTTCCGGACTACGCCCGAAAGAAGATCGGCGCTGTGCTGGCCCACGCCGGACGACCGGCTCTGCACACCCGGGTCCGCGTGGTCCGCCATGGCAATCCGGGTCGCGAGCGGCCGGTCACCGCGCAGGTCAACATCGATCTCGGCGGCAGGCTCGTCCGGGTTCAGACGGACGCGACGACCCCGCGCGAGGCCGTGGACCTCCTCGTCGACCGTCTCCGCCACCGCCTCGAGCGGATTACGTTGGGACGCAACGGGTATCGCGGCCGGATCGACCGTGAACAGCGGCACGAGGCATTCCTGTCCCTGCCCCCTCAGGAACGCGAGATCGTGCGGCGCAAGACGGTCAGCCCCGCCCGCCGCAGCGTCGACGAGGCCGTCATGGACCTGGACGACCTCGACCACGACTTCCACCTGTTCCGCGAGATCAGCCGCGGGATGGACAGCGTCGTCTACCGCACGGGCCGCGACGCGGTCCGGCTCGCGCAGGCCGACGGCCGGACCGACCTGCTCGCCCCGACCGTCATGCCGATCACCATGAGCACCCACCCCGCGCCGCGGTGCACGGTGTCCGAGGCCGTCGAGCGGCTGCGCTTGACCGGGTTGCCGTTCCTGTTCTTCGTCGACGCCGAGCAGGGTCGCGGCTGCGTGCTGTACCACCGTTACGACGGGAACTACGGACTGATCGAGCCGCGTGCCGACGCATGACGGGATATCGCCCGACCCCCCGACCGACAAGGAGCCCACCGTGCCCGCCGAGACCACGGCCGCCACGTCCGCCGACCCCGTGAAGAAGATCATGGCCGAGCTGGTCGCCACCGTCAGATACGACGATTCGCTGCGCTCGGTCGCCCAGGAACTCGTCGCCGACGAGGTCGGCGCCGTCGTCGTCACCTCGACGAACGAGCCGCTGGGGCTGATCTCCGAACGCGATCTCGTCACCGTCGAGGCGACGGGCGGCGATCTCGACACCCGGCAGGCGGCGGACATCATGACCACGGACCTCGTGACCGCCCAGAGCGGGGACAGCATCGCGTCGGTCGGCCGGCTGATGCTCGACGCCAGGGTGCGGCACATCGTGGTCAAGGAGGGCCAGGACATGGTCGGCGTGGTGTCGATACGTGATGTGCTGGCTGTCCTGCTGGGCGTGCACTGACCGGGCGATGAGGCCGAACGCCTCTTCCGTTGATCGGTTCTCTCGGCCAGGCTGCCGGGGTGCGAATCCGACCGGGGAGGCGCGCGGCGCTTCCCGCCTCGTTGCTGCTGGTGCTTCTCGTCGCGGTGGGCTGCGGCCGGCCGGGCTCCGATGCCCCGGCCGCCGCGTCGGCCATGCCGAACCCCGCGACGTCCGCGCCGGCCGAGCCGCAGCCGGACCGAACCGCCTCCCCGGCGCCGGCCGTTCCCGGATTCGCCCATCAGCCGTTGTGGCCGTTCGCGGACGCCGAGGCGGTTCGCACCTGGCAGGCGGCCTACCGCGCGGGCGGCCAGCAGCCCTGGCACCTGGACGCCGAAGCGACCGCGCTCGGGTTCACCCAGGGTTACCTCGGTTTTACCGGCATCGACCGGGTCACCAGCCACGCCGAGAGCGGCGCCGACGCGTGGGTCGGCGTCGGCTTCGCCCTGCCCAACGGCACGGAGAGCACCGCATCGGTGCTGCACCTCGCCCGGTTCGGCGACGGTCCCGACGCCCCGTGGGAGGTCGTCGGGAGCCGTGACGAGACCCTCGTCGTGGACACCCCCGCCTACGGCGGCCGGGTCACGTCGCCGGTGACGGCGGGTGGCACGATCACCGGGGTCGACGAGAGCCTGCGCCTGCAGCTTCGCAAGCTGGGCCGGGACGGCACCGTCGGCGAGTTCTGCTGCGTGCCCGCGGGAGGCCAGGCCGCCCGATGGTCGGCGACGGTCCCCTTCACCGATGCCGGATCCGGCCCGCTGACGCTCGTCGTGTCGACCGGCGGCCATGTCGCCGACGTCGAGGAGTTCGCGATCACCGCCGTCCGGACGGGATGACCGGAACGGGCGACCGCGACCCGGATTCGCCACTGCCCGCAACCGGCGTGGACTCGTTTTATACCCAGGGGGGTATTATTGGTCCGGTCATCCCGTCGATCACGACAACCAGGCAGGAGAGCCGCATGACCGCCGTCGCCGACACCGTCCGCATCGACTGCGCGCTACTGAAGGAGCGTCTCGACTCGGACAACCCACCCCGGCTGCTGGACGTCCGCACACCCGGCGAGTTCGCCGCGGTCCACATCCCGGGCTCCTACAACGTCCCACTGGACACATTGCGCGAGCACCGTGACGAGCTCCGCCGCCGTCTCGACACCGACGTCGTGCTCATCTGCCGTTCCGGGCAGCGCGCCGAACAGGCCGAGCGCGCCCTGGCCGAGGCCGGGCTCCCCGGTGTGCAGGTCCTCACCGGCGGCATGACCGGCTGGGAGACCGCGGGCGGGGCGGTCAACCGGGGCCGCAACATCTGGGACCTCGAACGTCAGGTCCGCTTCGCCGCGGGGTCCCTGGTCCTCACCGGCGTGCTCGGCAGCGTCGCGGTACCGCGTCTGAAGTGGCTGTCCGGGGCGATCGGGGCCGGACTCGTGTTCGCGGGCGCCACCGGAACCTGCGGCATGGCGATGCTGCTGGCGAAGATGCCCTGGAACCGCCCCTCGTCCTACGATCCTCATGCGGTGTTCAACCAACTCGGCGAGGAGCGCTGACCGAACCTGCCGCACCGACAGTGAGGAGTAGAGGATGCAGCTGGACGACGACGTCGTCGGCAGTGTCATCAACCGCCTGCGCCGAGCCGAGGGCCAGATCGGGGGCATCATCCGGATGTTGCAGCAGGGCCGCGACTGCGCCGAAGTGGTCACGCAGCTCGCGGCGGTGTCCCGGGCACTCGACAAGGCGGGCTTCGCGATCATCTCCTCCGGACTGCAGCAGTGCATCGCCGCCGGCGACGGAGGCGAGATCGACCTGGCCAAGCTGGAGAAACTCTTCCTGTCCCTGGCCTGACCACCCTGTGAGTGCGTAACAGTGTTAGAACACTGTTACGCACTCACAGCCCGGTATGAGCTGCGGGGATCGCACGGTTCGGCTCCCGGCGGTCCCGGCGGGTGGCCCGCCTACCCGGCGGGCTCGACCGCCTCGGTACGGGCCTGCGCGAGGTCGCGCTGCGTTTGAGCGGGTGACTGCGGCGCGTGGGCATCGTCGGGACGGCCGAGCAGCAGGCGGGCAAGATCGGTTGCCGAAGCTCGCGGCCTGGCCCGGACGATGGCGGCCGGATCGAGGGCACGCTTCTCGGGCCGATCCTCCACGATCACCGCGCCGTCGGCGTCCTCGGCCAACGGCGCGAACCCGGCCTCCCGCAACCCCACCAGCACTGTGTCGATCCCGAAAGGGCTGGCCAGGACGGTGGGGGCGAGCGCACTGAGCTGGAGTTTCCGCAGCGACCGGGTGTGCAGGATCTCGGCAATCTCGGACTCCGAGCCGACGACACAGGAGGACAGGCCGCGCACCCGCACGCTGCCGTGCCGGCGGGCAACGTCGGAGATCAGATAGTCCAAGGGCTGGGGTAGCTCGCGGTCGGAGACGGCCCGCAGCTGTGCGCGCAGCTCGTCGGGAGTCCAGCCGGCGTCGAGAGCGGTCCGCACGCTGGTCGACGAGAACCGCCACGTCGCGGCCACACCACGACTCTCCGGGACCGCAGCGGCGGCCAGCAGCCGGGACGCCGCCGCGCTCAGCTGCCCGGATGCCACCGCGCTCAGGTCCGACTGGAGGACGAGCATCCCCCGCGCCTCCGGGAGCAGCACGGCGCACCGTCGTCCCAGGTCGTCGTCACCGGCCACCAGGTGTTCGCCGAGGTCCGACAGGCGGTCCCCGCTGACCACACCGAGCAGCCGGGCCTCCGCAACCGCGGCGCGGATGCGAAGTGCCGTTTCCTCCTGCGGATAGTTCTGCAGCGGGCAGAACCAATCGATATGCGTCCCCACCGCCTCGACGGACCGACCGCCCGAAGCGCCCCTGAGCAGGGCCCGGCGGATCATGCCGGCCTCGGAGGCCAAGGGAACGGGCGGCGGCGCCTCCGTATCCTCGTCGATCTTGCGGTAGGTGGGGGCGAAGTCGAGGTCCCACCATGCGCGGGCGACGACCGCCCATCGGTCGCCGGGTGCGGACTCCCGCCACGTGTCGTACCCGGCCGTGGGCGCATACCGGCCGCCGGCACGGGCCAGCAACCCGGCGGCGCTCGCCAGGTCGATCCACAACCCGATGTCCTCCGGTGCCGCCGAGAGCCGTTTGGCGAGACGGGTCCGCTCACGGGTCCCGACGCCGCCCTTCTTCAGCGCGGCGAGACCCGCCGCGCGCGCCTCGTCGAGCAGCGCCGTCAGCCCACGCAACAGGTCCTCGGCCGCGGACCGGGCGGCGTCGGTGGCCGCGGGTTCGGCGTCCGGCAGGTCCGGCGGACCGGTGAGGGTGGCGTTCCCCTCGATCATCCAGGCAGAGACCGCGACCTCGCGCGGGAGTTCCCCGGTGCCGTAGACCGGGAGCAGCAGCCCGGCCCGTACCAGCGGGTCTTCCCGCCCTCGCGGGCTCGATCCCCAGAACACGGCGCCGAAGCCGTGGCGGAGGCGGACCAGGTCGAACTGTCGGCGGGCCTTCCCGGACAGGCCGGCGATCGCCCGTCCGATCGTCTCCCGGTCGGCCATCAGCTCCGCGAGCCGGGCAACCAGTTCGGGTTTGCGCAGGCCCTCGACCGTGCCGCCGAGGCCCTGCACCGCCACACGTAGATCGTCGACGACGGTCTGACGGGCGATCACCGCGAGGGGCCGGAACAGGTCCACGTCGTGCGTGAGATGGGCCGCGAGCCGGTCCGGCAACGCGATCCGCTCGCCGTCGCGCCAGCCCAGTCCCCAGGCGCACAGGCCGTCGACCGCCGATTCCACCAGTGTCTCCGGCGACCCGAGCAGCTTCGCCACCGCCTCCGTGGTCGCGCCGGTGTCCAGCAGCGCGACCGCCCGAGCGGTCGTGACCATGTCGCCGGTGCAGAGCTCGAGGGCGTCCGAGAGCGACTCCGCGCCGTGAAGTCGCTGCGCGAGCTGCTCGAAACTGCGCGGTACCGGCTCGACCAGCACGTCGGGCCGCGCCTGCAGCAGCGCGGTCAGGCGCTCGGCACTCAGCTCGGTAAGGGCCTCGGCGAAGGTCACCGGACCGCACCGCAGCACTTCTTGTACTTCATGCCCGAGCCGCACCAGCACGCCGAGTTGCGCGGCGGGGGCCACGCCACCGTCTGCTCCGCGGGCACCGCGGCGGCGTACTCGGCCCGGAGCGTCGACTCCGTCGGCGAGCCCCCGGTCGCCTCGGCGAACGCCACCAACCCCGCCACCGTGCCCAGGGCCACGCGAATCGTGGGGACCCCGCGTTCGGCCATCTCCCGCCATCGGAGCTCAACGGCGGGGTAGTAGTCCTCGTCGACATCGCTGTACTCGTCGGGCCACCGCCGCCGGGCCTCGGCGCGCTCGGCCCGCTGGAACGTCAGCACCCGCAGCTCCCGAGGTGGGGTCCGGCCCGCGTCGAGGTGTGCGCGAAGGTCGTCGAGGTCGGGCGGCCGTTCGAACGGCGCTGTCGGCACAATCTCGTCCATCGCGTCCGAGGCCAAACCCAGCTCCCGGCGGACCTCACGCCGGCCCCGGAGCGGGATCGACGCGAACGCCGCCCAGCCATCCGGTCCACGCACGGCCTCGATCTCGTCGGACGGTAGGCGCGCGACCAGCCGGTCATACCATCGCAGTGCGCCCTTCAGGTCCCGGCGCTCGGCCAGCAGCTCGGCGGCCAGCTGGCAGTGCCCGTCGTGCAGCGCCGGATCGCGGGCGAGAGCCGCGAGGTGATTCTCCGCCTCGGCGCCGCGATCGTCCTCCCACAGGAGCTCGGCCATCTCGACCCGTGCGTAGCAGCCGTCCGCACCGCCCGCGTCGATCAGGTCGCCGAGCAGGCGGGTGGCGCGCTCGCGATCCCCGGCCCGCACCCATGCCTGCGCGGCCTCCAGCAGAAGCTCGCCACGCTCGTCGGGATACTCCTGCGCCTCGGCTTCGAGCTGTGTCGCGAGGTCGGTATCCGCAGCCCGCATGACGGAACCCTACCGAGCGCCGGGCCCGGGCGAAGATCGGCCATCGCTTCGGGCGCACGCATCGGCGGTCAGTCCGGTTCCAGCGCGTTGAGCAACACCTCGCAGTCGCAGTAGCCGCCGCGCTCGCACAGCCGCTTCTGCAGCTCGGTCCAGTTCGTTCCCGCCCGCAGCGCCCAGTTCCGCGCCGCGCGCAGGGTGCCGTCGCAGCCACGTTCGGCGACTCCCTCCTCGATGGCGTGCGCCAGCGCGGCCGCCTGCGCCGGACCGAGCCCGAGCGCGGGGCGGGAGGGCCAGTCCTCGTCCAGCGCGGGGAGGTCGACCTCGTCGATGTCCCACCGGTCGTCGTCGGGATTCGTCATGTGCCGACGGTGGCACCGGGCACCGACGATTGTCGGACCCGCGCGGGCTCTGGCCGCCGGTTCGTCCGCAGTCGCGACCTCGTCGGCCAGCGGGCAGGGCATGATGTGGTGTGACCATCTCGACGCGACCGACCCGCACCGGCCTGGACCTTCGGTGGGTCGACCCCGGAACCCGCCCGCAGGACGACCTGTTCGGCCACGTCAACGGCCAGTGGCTGCGCACCCACGAGATCCCCGAGGACCGCGCGCAGGACGGCGCGTTCCGGGCGTTGCGGGACCGCGCCGAGGCCGACGTGCGCACGATCGTGGAGCAGGCAGCGGGCGAGCCCGGCAGCGAGGCCCGAAAGATCGCGGACCTCTACGCCTCGTTCATGGATGTCGAGCGCATCGAGGCGCTCGGCACCGAACCGCTCCGCAGGCTCCTGGCGGAGGTCACGGGCGCGGCCGACAAGGCGGAGCTGGCCGCGGTGCTCGGCCGCCGCCAGCGGGAGGGCCGCACGGCGCTGTTCGGCGCCTTCGTGAGCACCGACGCCAAGGACTCCTCGCGCTACCTGGTGCATCTGTCCCAGTCCGGCCTCGGCCTGCCCGACGAGTCCTACTACCGCGAGGACGCCTACGCCGAGATCCGCACGGCCTACGTCGAGCACCTGGCCCGGCTCGCCGAGCTGGTCGGGCTGCCCGAGCCGACCCGGCTCGCCGACACCGTGATGGAGCTGGAGACGGCGCTCGCCGCGGCCTCCTGGGACCGGGTGACCAACCGCGACGCGGAGAAGACCTACACGCTGATGACGCTGCCGGCGTTGCGGTGCAACGCCGGCGAGTTCGACTGGGACCCCTGGCTCGCGGCCCTCGCTGCGCCGACGGGAGCGTTCGACGAGGTCATCGTGCGCCAACCCGCTTTCGTCCTCGCCGCCGCGAAGCTGTGGGCGCAGCGGCCGCTGGAGCAGTGGCAGGCGTGGCTGGCGATCCGCACCGCGTCGGCCTGCGCCGAGTACCTGAACGAGGCGGTCGTCGAGGAGGACTTCGCGTTCTACGGCCGGACCCTGTCCGGCACCCCGCGGCTGCGTGAGCGGTGGAAGCGCGGCGTCTCGGTGGTCGAGGGCGCACTCGGCGAGGCGGTCGGCCAGCTGTACGTGCAGCGGCATTTCCCCGCGTCGGCGAAGGAGCGGATGGTCACCCTCGTCGAGAACCTGGTCGAGGCCTACCGGCAGAGCATCAGCCGGCTGGACTGGATGGGCCCGGCCACCCGGGAACGGGCGCTGGCGAAGCTGGCGCGGTTCACCCCGAAGATCGGCTACCCGGACCGCTGGAAGGACTACTCGGCGCTGGAGATCAGCGCCGACGACCTGCTCGGCAACGTGCTGCGCGCCGGCGCATGGGCCACCGACTTCGAGCTCGCCAAGATCGGCAAGCCGGTGGACCGGACCGAGTGGCTGATGACCCCGCAGACGGTCAACGCCTACTACCACCCGCGGATGAACGAGATCGTCTTTCCCGCCGCGATCCTGCAGCCGCCGTTCTTCGACGCCGACGCCGACGACGCCGCGAACTACGGCGGGATCGGCGCGGTCATCGGTCACGAGATCGGCCACGGGTTCGACGACCAGGGCTCGCGCTACGACGGCGAGGGCACCATGACCGACTGGTGGGAGCCCGAGGACCGCGCCGAGTTCGACCGCCGGGCGCAGGCGTTGATCGAGCAGTACAACGCCCTGTCCCCGGCCGGGCTGCCCGATCACAAGGTGAACGGCGCGCTGACCGTCGGGGAGAACATCGGCGACCTCGGCGGCCTGACGATCGCGATCAAGGCCTACCAGATCGCGTTGGGCGACGAGGAGGCACCGGTCCTGGACGGACTCACCGGCCTGCAGCGGGTGCTGATCGGCTGGGCGCAGGTGTGGCGAGCCGTGACCCGCGACGCCGAGGCCGTCCGCAGGCTGGCCGTCGACCCGCACTCCCCGCCCGACCTGCGCTGCAACGCCGTGGTCAGCAACCTCGACGCCTTCCACGAGGCGTTCGACGTGCAGGAGACCGACGCGCTGTACACGCCGCCGGAGCGGCGCGTGCGCATCTGGTGAACGGGTCAGCCGGCGCTTCGGTCGCCGGCCTTCCCCTCCTCGTGGAACTCCTGGAACGCCGCGAACGCCCGCGGACCGTAGACCGTGCCCGGACCGCCGTGCATGAGGATGGTGACGCCGAGTGCCTCCGCGACCTCCGCCGGCGTGGCTCCGTGGCGGGCGGCGCCACGGGCGTGCGCGGCGATGCACCCGTCGCATTCGAGCCCGACCGACAGCGCCAGCGCGATGAGCTCCTTGGTCTTCGCGTCCAGCGCCCCGGGGCTGAGCGCCGCCTCGGCCAGGTTGCCGAAGCCCGCGTAGACCTTGGGGATCATCCGCCGCAGCTCGCGGGCCGGCCCGCGCAGCTCGTCCTGGACCGTCTTGCCGTGTCCCATCGTCGCTGTCTCTCCGTCTGTCGTGATCCGGCGCGCGGATCCGCGCCCAACCACCGATCCTCGCAAAGCCGCCGGGCCGATTCGCTGTGAGCCTGGTCAGCTCACCCCAGAACGTCGACGAGCGGATCCAGTGCTCGTCGACGACGAACGGTCGATCGACGGAGTGGTCGCGGCCCAGACCGGAACCACGAGGTGAACCCGGTCAGCCGGCCGCCCGGAACCTCGCGAACCGCTGTTCGAGCAGCTCGCGGTCCGGACGCTCGGCCCTGGACCTCGGCACGACCATCAACCGCTGCCCGTGCCGGCCCTTCAGACCGTGTTCGAGCATCGGCCCGTCGATCTCCTCCAGCAGATCGGAACGGATCTCGACGACGAGATCGGGACTGATACCCAGCACCAGGCTGTCGTAGGCCGCGTGGTGGATCTTGCACAGCGCCAGCCCGTTGCGCACCGCCGCGATCCCGGCCTCCTCCCGGTCCGGCACGATATGCGCCGCATCGAGCAGCTCGGCGTGCCGCAGCGCACACACCGCGCATCGTTTCTCGTAGGCGCGCAACACCGTCGCGCGGAACACCGGCTGGTGCAGCCGCTGCCGGGTCTCGCGCAGGATGTAGCGGCGGACGTGCTCGCCGACGCGCTCCCCCGGCGCGACCAGCCCCCGTGCGACGTCGGGGTCGATGACGAACTGCCGGTGCTGCGGTTCCTCCCACAGCAGATACACCGGGTAGATCGGCTGGTAGACCCCCGACGCGATGCCGAAGAACCAGATCAACGGCAGGCCCTCGTCCATCGCCGTGCGCAGCGCCCGGTTCTCGGCGTGGTCGGGGTCCTCGCCGCGCCACTTGTAGCGCAACAGCCCATCCGGCCCGACCGCGTCGTCGTACGGGCGCTGGCGCCCGTCCGCCGTGTACACGGTGCGGATGGACAGCGCCGCCGACAGCTCGCGCGGTTTACGGATGCCGCGCTGGGCGTCCATCAGCCGGAACGGGCGGCCCTCGATCCGGAAATCCAGCAGGTCGCCCGACGAGATCGGCAGCTGCCCGTCGTGGGTGCGCAGCGTCAGCCAGCGCTGGGCCTCCCGGCGCACCAGCGCGTCGAACTCAGCGCCCACGCGGCGGCCCCGCCGGTAGCCGGTCCTCCAACGTCGATGTTCCGGGGCCGTCGGTCGACGGCGACCGCGGGATCCACGCCCCGTTCGCCCTCTCACCGAACGGGCCGATCCCCAACCGGTCCAGCGCCGCCCACACCGGAGCGAGCGCTTCCTCCCGGTTCAGGTAGTAGATCGACTCTCGGATGCGGACGAACGTCCAGCCGCACCGTTTGAGCTCCTGCTCCCGGTGGAGGTCGGCCTCCCGCTGTTCCGGTGTGGTGTGGAACGCCTCACCGTCGCACTCGACCGCCAGCTTCCCGGCGGTTCCGGTCACGACCAGGTCGATGCGTCGCCCGTTCGTCTCGAACTGCGGGGTGACGTGGTAGCCGCGGGCGACGAGGTCGAGGAACACCCGCTGTTCGAACAACGAATCGAACGCGTCGTGCCGACGATCCGGGTCGACGTCGCTGCGGACCGGCTCCAGCCCACTCGAACCGGCCGAGGTCATGTAGTCCAGCAGCGATCGCCGCAGGTCCGCCGGACGCAGAAGATCCGCGGTCACGGAATGGAACAGCCACAGCTGGTCCTGGGCGCGTGACGCCGCCACGTTGAAGCTCTGCTCGAAGTTCAGCTTCGTCAATGCGGTGCGCGGTGAGTTCGGCGCCACCACGAGGGACAGCCAGACCACGTGGCGCTCGTCGCCCTGGAAGTCGGGAGGCGCCCCGATCCGCAACCGCCGGTCGCGCCATTCCTCGGGTGAGACGAGCTTCTTGAGCTCGTCCCCGACGATGTCGATCTGAGGACGGCCCTGCAGGACGACCACCCCGAACGTCTTGCCCTCGTACGCAGGATCGTCGAGACACTCACGAACCGACGCGGCGATGGCTGCGGCCTCCGCACGGTTGACGACGGAACCCCGGGTGGATTCGGTGACGGCGCCGGCCACGTAGGTCGTGCGGAGCGGGGGCAGCCGGTCGGCCCCGAACTGACGCAGCGGGATCAGTGGAGCGTCGCGGTAGAACATGTGCGACGACCACGTGATGATCTCCGGCATGCATCGGAAGTGCTCGCGAAGCCGGATCAGCTGACCGAAGCGGCTGCGCAGCAGCGAGAAGAGGCTGTCCTTCGGGGTGAACGCCGATCGCAGGTACGTCGGGATATCGTGCAGCTCCGCATCGAGCCGATCGAAGATCGGCTGGAGGGCTCCGCTCGCGACTTCGGACGGCGTGCACTGCTTGTCATCGCCGACCACGATCACCCGAGGCGCCAGCCAGAGCAGGAACGCGCTGGTCAGCTCGACCTGGCTCGCCTCGTCGACGATCACGACGTCGAAGGCGCCCGCCTGGGGCGGCACCGAGTCGAGGACCTGCCGGATCGGCATCACCCAGGCCGGCACGGCCGATTGCGCGACGGCCATCGCCTCCCGTGCGGCCTGGCGGCTGCGCTCGGCGAACTTCCCGGTGCCCTTGCCGATCTTGACCATCTCGTTGCGGTACGACTGCAGGGCCTGCACCTGCTCCGCGGTCATCCGGCTCAGGCACGCGCGCCACGCCATGGCCGCGGCCAGCTCGCCGGTCAGCTTGAGCAGGTCCTTGACCGCGCCGTCCAGCTCGCCTTCCAGGCGCTGTTCCCGCCCCGGGGTGGTCTGTTCCCCGACCCACGTGGCGGCACAGCCGTGGGCCCACGCCTGCGGCCACCGCGCCAGCCGCTGGGTCCACACCGAGTCGCCGGGGTTGACCTCCAGGTCCTCGGCGAGGGTCGACGAAGCCGTTCGCAGCCGGCTCAGCAACTCGTCGCAGCGTTGTTGGTCACTCTGCTCGCGCCGGGCCCGGTCGAGCGCGACCAGCGCCTGCTCGTAGCGCGCCGGGTCCCCGACGCGGTGCGCGTCGACGAGGTCGGTCAGCTCGGGGCTGCGCGCCGGTGGCGGGACCGCGCTCAGCAGGGCGTTCGCGGCGGCGTCCAGTTCGGCGCGGGCGAGCGCGGCGGCCCGCGCCTGCGTGACGGCGATCGCGACCGTGGCGACCCGTTCGAGGTCGAGCACGGCGACCACGGTCGGACGGTCGGCGGGCGGGAGCCCCGCGAACAGCCGGCGCAACGCGGCGGCGGCCCGCAGCACGCGGTCGACCGCCGCGCAGCTGCGGCGCAGCTCCACCATCGCGTTGACGAGCACGGGTCGGTCCGCATCGGGCGGCATCCCCATCCGGAGCGGCTGAAATGCGCTGTCGAGGACGCGGGCGATCGCCAGCACACGCAGGTGGTGCGCCGCGGCACCGGCAGCCGACACCGTCGCGGGAACCTCGCCCTCCACGCGGACGCTGTCGGCGAACCGCTCGGCGTTCTTCTGCTCCGCGCTCTTGAACATCCGGCGCAGCGAGCCACCGTTCTCCAGATACGTGGCGAGCCGCTCGAACACCCGTGCGGCGTCGGAGACGTCGATGCTGGTGGCAACCGTCATGGGCGCGAAGCCTGCCGCGCGGTCGTGGTCGAGGGCGGCATCGACGGCCGACAGCTGCTCGACGGCGCGCTGCCACAGATGTTCCGTGCCGCCGGCGAGCAGGGTGTCGGCCATCGAGAGCGCCCATGATGCCTGGGTGGGGAGCTGCCGAAGCGCGGCCGTCGCTTCCGAGACCTCCGCGCAGAGGGGCGCAAGCTCCCCCAGGGCGTCGGGTGGCAGGTCCTGCAGCGCGCCGACGAGGCCGCCCTCGGCCCCGGAACGGGCCTCGTCGCCGCGCGCAATGGCCTCCGCGAGCTCGGCGAACCGATCCGCGGCAAGGAGCTGGCCGGGTTCGGGAAGCTGCTGGTGGCGTCGGGACGCACGCCGGTCGCCGCGTTCCCGAAGCAGCCGCAGCAGCTCGTCCATCTGGGCGGTGGTGAGCGGTAGCTCGCCGCGGACACCCTGACCGACCCAGCCGTCCTGATCCGCGGTCGCGTTCATCGCCCGCACGATCCCGGACAGCGTTCCGCGGAATCCGGGGGCGATCTCCGGGTGCTGGTAGGTCTCCGCCTCGCGCAGTGCGCGGATGTCCTCCAGCAGCAGCGCCCGCCTGCGCTGCACGTCGTCGCGACGCGTGGTCAGGTCGGCAATCAGGCGGTCGGTGCGCTCGGGGTTGAAGTCGCTCTTACGGCCCGCCAGCGTCGCGACACTCTTCTGCAGGTCGGACTTGCCCTTGGGGGACGCGTCAGTGATCGACACGCAGAGCTCCTGGATGCCGGAAGGGAGCTTGTCCCGAAGCACGCGCAACGCCTGGGCCTTCTCACTGGTGACGAGCACCCGCTGCCCCCGGGCCAGCAGGGCGCTCACGAGATTGGCAATGGTGTGGGTTTTGCCCGTACCCGGCGGCCCTTCGACGACGACGCCGGTGTCCGAACCGAGCCTGCGGATGATCTGCGCTTGCTCCTCGTTCGCAGGCCGCGGGAACAGCGGCTGCTCGGCAAGGTCTGCCGGTGCCACGCCGCCGGCACGCTCGAGCCACGCCACCCGGTCCGCGGGCTCGATGGGCCGGACGAGCTGTCCCAGCCCCAGCGGGATCGGCTGCGACGAGTCGGCCAGGGAGCGCGAGATCCTGTCGTAGTACTCGCGCAACGCGAACGCGCCGCGACGGCGAGCGACGATCGCGGGTGCCGCGGTCAACGAGGCCGCGTCGCCCGAGGGTTCGTCCCACGTCCCGTCGACAGTGCTGGCGATCCGCAACGCGCGCTCCGCCCATTCCTTGAGGAACGCGGCGATGGCCGGGTCGATCGGGCTCGTGGCCAGCTCGTGCAGCCGGTCGCGCAGCACGGCCGATCCGGACGGGTCGTAGTCGGGCCGCCCGGACAGCAGCTCGTCATCTTCCAGGCGCAGCCCCGTGTCGTCGGCGAGCATGCACACCATCTCGCCCGTCTCGAGATTCTGTTCGATCCGGACGGGCTGGGTGATCAAGTGCACGTGCACGCCCTGCTCCCCGGCGGGAGCCGGGAGGTGCAGCAGGCCGGCGGAGAGGACGAGCTCTGTCGACTCCGGCCGGTCCGTCGCCATCCGGTGCAGGTCGAACAGCATCTCGAACATCCGCCGGCGCGGCCTTCGTTGCCGCTCACGCTCGGCCCACGGCCGCCAGGCCGCCATCCACTCGTCGAACGCCGCGCGGATCTCCGGCGCATCGCCGAGGTCGACCTGCCCGATGCCGGGCAGAGGCCCATGCTGCGCCAATACCGGTTCGCGGGCTCCGTCGGTGTCCGCGGGCCGATGGATCCAGTGCGCCAGCTCCCGGGGTGCCGGAGGCTCCGGTTCGAGCTGTACGCGCGGCACGCGCAGCAGCTCATCGCCGGGCCCGGTCGGCATCTGGACGGTGCAGTGCTCCTGCACATCGTCCAGCCACATGAGCTTGTCGTATCCCGAGGTGTGCCGGATGGGGCTGTTCCGCGTGACGGCGAGCTGGCGGAGCACGCCCATGAGGCGGATGACCTGGTCACGAAGAAGCGGATCCCACTCCGGCGTCATGCAGCTCTCCCCCTCTGTCGTGCCCCGACCTGCCCGGCGCGGTCCTTGATCGTCACGGGCCGTCCGTAAAGGATCACACGGAGCGCCGACAATGTTGAGGCGGTGCACTTCAGGAGGGCTGATCGCCGAGGATCCTCCCTCCGCGGCGGCGCGCGGCATTGACCCTTCCCGAGCTGGCGGAGTGCTGGACGAGGTAGTGAGTGGGTCTTGAGTTCCGCGGTGGCGACGGGGATCCCGTGGACGAACAGGACGAGATCGAGCGAGCGCTCCGACGTCTTCTCCGAATAGTGCAGCTGCCGGGTGACGGTCAGCCGGCTGGCCCTGCTGCTATCCCGGGTCGAGCATCGCCCGCTCGATCGTGTCCTCGAACGCGATCTCCTTGTGGACGCTCACCCGCAGATCCTCCCTGCGTCGTCGGCATGGCAACCTCTGGCGAAGTTCGGGCAGCCGTGTCCCGGCCGACCCAGAGCGATCAACAGGTCGTCGACGGTGCGCGGCTCCCGGCGGTAACGTGACACCTGCCGAACGAGCGCCCGGTGGACCGCTTGCCGATCGAGATCGCGTTGATCGAGCAGAAACGAGTCCTGACATGACACCTCGATGTCATAGCGAGCGGTGGAGGTGGCCGGGAAGTCCCGTGTTCTCGGTGACGATCAGTTCGGCACCTCCCCGAACAGCCGCGGCCAGGATGTGTCGGTCCTTCGGATCGTTGGTCATGGTCCCGATGAGGGGGGTGTAGCCGGTGACCATGGCTCCCGGGAAGTGCTCCGTCATCTGATCGATCCTGTGGTCGACGCCTGCCTTGGCGACGCCGTACCGCAGTAGGGCCCGTCGCAGCTCGTCGAGGATGTCGTGAGACCACAGCGGCTGGAACAAGCCCTCCTCGGCGACACAGAGCAACGTGTCGCACAGCAGCGGCTTGAACAGAACAGAGGTGTCGAGCAGGACCCGGAACATCAGCCTTCATCGACCTCCGGGCGGTCGACTGTCCGCTCGAACGACGCGTCAGCAGGAAGGTCGTACAGCCCGGCGTCCTCGGATGCCCGCACCATCTCGTCGAGCCCGGCCGCGCGGGCCCGACGCGCCCGCTCCTGATAGGCCAACAGATCACGAAGCCGGATCCGCCGATGCCGACCGGGCTTGTCGAATGGGATCTCCCCAGCCTCGAGCAACCTGACCACGGTCGGCCGTGACACGCCCAGTAGATCAGCCGCCTGGCTGGTGGTGAGCACTGTGTGCTGTGGTGCGACAGTGATCGCCAGTCCTTGGGACAAGGCTGCCACGACATCCTTCAGGACCTCGTACAGCTCCTCCGGCAGCTCGATGTGGGTGCCGTCCGCGGCCACGAGTGCCGGGCGCCCGTGTGTCTTCAGCGCGACCAGCAGATCCACCATCCGCTCTGCGGGCTCGTCAGGCAGGACGGTTCGCTCGGACAGTGTTGCGCTCATTGACCCACGGTACGCTCGAAACGAACAAAACGAAAGGCGATGGAGGATGTTCCGAACTCAGCGCCCACGCGGCGGCCCCGCCGGCTCCGTGATCACGTCGCCGACGATAGCCCGGCGGCGTCATCCCAGGGCAGCGAGCTTGCGCTCCAGCAGGTCGCGCTCACGCTCGTTGCCGCAGAGGCGTACGGCGAGCGCGAACTCCCGGCGCGCCTCGTCGGTCCGGCCCAGCCGGGTGAGCAGCTCACCGCGGACGCTGGGTAGCAGGTGGGAGCCCGCAAGGCGGCCGACCACGACCGGATTCTCGACGATGGGCAGGGCGGCGGCCGGTCCCTGAGACATCGAGATCGCCACCGCCCGGTTGAGCTCGACGATCGGCGACGGTGCGAGCCGGCCGAGCGCCTCGTACAGCAGCACGATCCGCTCCCAGTTCGTCTCCTCGACCGACGGGGCGACCGCGTGGCATTCGGCGATCGCGGCCTGGATGCCGTAGGCACCGAGCCCGCGACCGACCCTGGTGGCCCGTGCCAGTGCCGCCCGTCCGCGCCGGATCGCCGTCCGGTCCCAGCGGCGGCGGTCCTGCTGCTCCAGCAGCACCGGTTCGCCGTCCTCGCGCACCCGTGCCGGAAATCGGGCGGCGGTGAGCTCGAACAGCGCGAGCAGGCCGTGGGTCTCCGGCTCGTCCGGCACCAGCCGGGCCAGGATCCGGGCCAGCCGGATCGCCTCGCGCGCAAGGTCCTGGCGGATCCACTCACTGCCGGAGGTGGCCGACGATCCCTCGGTGAAGACGAGGTAGAGCACGCTGAGCACCGAGCCCAGCCGCTCGCGCCGATCCTCGGCGGACGGCACCGCGAACGGCACCCGGGCCGCGGCGAGGGTTTTCTTGGCCCGGGTGATGCGGGCCTGCACGGTGGCGGTCGGCACCAGGAACGCGCGGGCGATCTCATCGCTGCCGAGGCCGCCGACGACGCGAAGGGTCAGCGCGACGCTGGCCTCGCGCGACAGCGTCGGATGGCAGGCGATGAACATCAGCGCCAGTACGTCGTCGTCGACGCGGTCCGGGTCCCACAGCAGGTCGGCGTCCTCGGCCGCCGTCACCGGTGCCGAGCCGGTATCGCCGGCGGCGACGCCGCCCTCCCCCAGGTCGCGGGCGAGGGCGGCGTACCGCTCGTCGCGGGCCGCGCGCCTGCGGTAGGCGTCGATGGCGCGGCGCCGCCCCACCGTGAGCAGCCACCCGGCGGGATTGCGTGGTACCCCCTCGCGCGGCCAGGTGACCAGCGCCTCGGCCAACGCCTCCTGGGCCAGGTCCTCGGCCAGCGCGAAGTCGCGGGTGACGCGCGCGAGCGTGCCGACGATGCGCGCGGACTCGATCCGCCACACCGCCTCGACGGCGTGGCGGCCGGTGCGCCCCCCGGCCATCGTCGTGGCGGTCACGGTCGGTGTCACCGAGCCGACCCGCTCACAGCTGGCCGGTCGCCTCCCGCCACGCCCTCTCCTTCTGGATCCACACGTTGTCCTGCGGGAACTCATCGATGCTGGCGACCCGGCGGATCTCCGCCTTCATCCCCGGCCCGCCCAGCGGCGCGCGCTTGGCCCATTCGATCGCCTCCTCCTGGGAGGCGACATCCACGATCCAGTAGCCGCCGAACAGTTCCTTCGTCTCGCCGTAGGGTCCGTCGGTGACCACAGGCGGCTGGGAGGAGTAGTCGACGACGACGCCCTTCTCGGCGTCGTCGAGACCCTCGGCGGCGACCAGGACCCCAGCCGAGATCATCTCGTCGTTGAATCGGCCCATCGTCTCGAGGACCTCGTTGAAGTCGACGCCCTGCATGGCCGCCATGGCCTCGTCGCTGGCACGCATGATCAACATGTACTTCACGATCTGCTCCTGAGCCGTGTCCGGGTCCCTGGTCGGACCCTCTCACCCTTCGGTCGAACGGCGGAACCACCGGATCGACATCGCGCCCACCCGATTTCGGGCCATCCCGGCGGACGGCAGACGGGGGGCACCGCCCTCAACCGGCGATCCCGGTCCCGCCGCTGCGTCCGGTGATGATCGCGGCCGGGTTGACCCCACCGGGGTTCCCCGCCGCGTATCCACCCGGCGTGTAGTACCACATCGCGCCGGCGGTGGCGGCCCGGAAGGCCATCGCCCGCTCCGGGTAACCCAGCACGACCATCGGCACCTCATCGGCCAGGATCTGCTGCATCCGGCCGACGAGCCTGCGCCGTTCCCCAGGGTCGGTGGCGCGTTCCTGGCGGTCCTGCAACTCCTCGAACTCGGCGTTGTGGTAGCCGTGGCTCTTGGTGAACCGGCCCTTCTTCGACATCCGGCTGTCGAAGAATCCGAAGAGGAACGTCGGGTCGCTGTGCAGGCCACCGAAGCCGAGCACGGCCGCCTCGTACGCCCCCGCGGCTGCGCTCTCGCGCGCCCGCGTCGGGTCGAGCGCGGCGACCTCGAGGTCGATCCCGACCTGCGCCAGCTGCCGGGCGACGTACTCCGCGGCGGTCTTGGTGCTCGTGTCGGCCAGCAGCGTCCCGGTGATCCTCGTGCCGGCCAGGGCCTGCCGCGCCGCGGCGACGTCGTGGCCATGGCTGTTCTTCGCCTCGACGTGGAGCGGGTTCGCCCTGGGCAGGAACCCCGGCTCGCCCGGCTCGCCCCGGCCGTGCAACACCCGCTCGACGAACCCGGCGCGGTCGATCGCCCGGGCCACGGCCTGCCGGATCCGGGGGTCGGCGAACGGGGGCTTCTCGTTGTTCAGGAACAGCCCCGTCGCGGTCGCCCCGACCGCCCGGATCACGTCGAACTCACCACCGCCCGTGAACGGTTCGATGACGTCCGGCGCGGCGTTGGGCGGGATGTCCGCGACGTCGATGGCGCCTTCCCGGAGTGCCAGAAGCGGGTTCGCGGCCGGCACGAACTCGACCCGGTCGAAGTACGGGCGACCGAGGAAATAGTCCTGCCGCGAGGCGAAACGGTAGGTGCCCTGGCTGAGATCATGGGCTTGCAGCGCGTACGCGCCGGTTCCGACGAGCGCCTCCTCGTCCTGTTTCTTCTCCGGTTCGGAAACCCCGTCCCAGATGTGTTTCGGAATCACCGGCATGGCGCCGAGCACGCCCGGAAGGAAACCGGCGTGCGGTTCCTTCAGCCGCATCTCGATGCTCGACCCCGAGGCGTCCGCCCGGTCGATCACCGTGATCGGGATCGACCAGGCGATCTGGTGCTGCTTGAGGTAGTTCACGGTGAACGCGACGTCCTCGCCGGTGAGCTTCGTGCCGTCGCTCCAGGTGACGTCCTCGCGCAGCCGGACCCGGCAGGTGGTGTCGTCGGCCATCTCGGCGCTCTCCGCCAGCCACGGCTGCAACCCCGCGGCGTCCTGCCACATCAGGGTGTCGAACACCAGACGCATCGGCAGCAGCCCGCTGCCGTGCGCCATCGTGAACGGTGTGGGGTAGCCGAACTCGCCGCCGGCCATTCGCAGCGTCCGCGGGGCGGACGAGCCGCCCGGTGCCGATCCGGCGCCCGACGCGCAGGCGGCCAGCGTCAGGCCGGCGCCCGCCAGCCCCCCGGCGAGGAGGAATCTCCGCCGGCTCAGCAGCACCCCCGTCGACAGGTTCCTCATCGGCTCTGCTCCGGCTTCCGCGCCATCAGTAGGGTTCCTTTCTCCATGCCGTGGGAGTCGAGCAGCCGGGGGCCGTCGAACCCGGCCTCGACCAGCCACTCGGAGACGTCGGTGACCGAGTAGGCGCGGCAGCCGCCGTGGTGCAGATGCGACTGGATGTCGAACAATGCGGCCTCCAGCGCGTCGCGCCAGTAGAAGCCGCGGACGAGCACGTACCCCCCGGGACGCACCGCGTCGTGCACACCGCGCAGCACCGTCGGCACCTGGTCGCGTTCGAACGCGACCAGCACCATGAACAGCAGGGCGAGGTCGAAGTCGTGGCCCAGCCGGGCCGTCGGCAGTTCGACCTCCCGCACCTCGACCCGCTCGCCCACTCCCGCGTCGGCGGCCACCCGCCGGGCGACGGCCAGCGGACCGGGCCGGTCGGCGACCACCGCGCTCCACATCGGATGCGTCTGCACCAGGTCGGCGCTGTAGGCGCCGTGGCCACCGCCCACATCCAGGATGCGGGCCGGTGCCCGGGGATCGAGCACCGTCTGCACCGCCGCGGCGATCGCCTCCCGGCTGCCGCGGGCGATCTCGAGCAGCCCGCGCTGCGGATCCTCGGCGCTCGGGGGATCGGACCGGACCTCCTCGGCGCCGTCCCGCAGCGCCCGGGTGAGACCGGCCCAGCTGCGGATCCGGGACGCCTCGCCACGCACCCAGCCGCCCATGGGCATCGGCGCCTCGGGGACGAGGTGGGCCCGCGCGGTCGCGCTCGGCAGGTAGCCCGCATCGGTGCGTTGCACCAGATCGAGAGCCTCCAGCCCACCGAGCAGCGCCGACAGCGGACCGACCTGCACGCCGAGCGCGGCGGCCAGCTCGCCCGCGGAGACCGGGTGGTCGCCCAGCTCGCCGAAAACCCCGAGCTCGGCCGCGGTGACCAGCACCTGGGAGGTGCGGTAGGCGTGCAACATCCGTTCCAGGGCCGACCGGGACTCGGTCGGCCCACCGGCGAGAACGTCAGGTGACTCAGGTGGCATGGACGGGGTTTCTCCTCTCAGTGCCGCGGGCATCGCCGCGCAGGCTCCCGCGCGCGGATCGCAGCAGCGCGCGGGTGGTCGGATGCTGGGGGTCGGTCACAATCCGATGTGCCGGCCCGTGTTCGACGCAGCGGCCGGAATCGAGCACGACGATGGTGTGGGCGATCTTGCGGACCAGGGCCAGATCGTGCGACACGAGCACGAGCGCGAGCCCGATCCGGTCCTGGAGGTCCCGCAGCACCCGCAGCAACCGCGACTGCGCCGCCGAGTCGAGCATCGCGGTGGGTTCGTCGGCGATCAGCACGAGCGGCTCCACCACGAGGGCACGGGCGAGCGCGACGCGCTGGAGCTGCCCACCGGAGAGCTGATGGGCGAACTGCGCGCCGAACGTCTCGTCGGTGGGCAACCCGACCAGGTCGAGCGCGCGTCGCGCCGCCTCGTCCCGTTCCGCCGGGGTACCGCTGCGGGCGATGTCCAACGGCTCGCGGACCACCTGCCGGACGGTGAACCGCGGGCTCACCGCGTCGTAGGGGTTCTGCTGGACCAGCTGCAACCGGCGGTGTGGCCCTCCCCCGCGACCGGCGCCGACCGGTTCGCCGGCGAGGAGCACGGTGCCGGTGTCGGGACTGAGCTGCCCGGCCAGGCAGCGAGCGAGCGTGGACTTGCCGCTGCCCGAGGCACCGATCACGGCCAGCGTCTGCCCGGCCCGCACGGAGAGGCTGACGGAGTCCAGCGCGGTCACCGGACCGAAGGACCTGCCCAGTCCCGTCGCCTCGATCACCGTTCGGATCCCACCGAGGTGGCAGGCCAGCGCGCGACCGTCGACGGGGGTCAGGACCGGCACGTCGGTGGCGCAGCGGCCGACGGCCTGCGGGCACCGCGCCCGGTAGGCACAGCCACCGGACACGGCCCCGGTCGCCTCGGCCACGCGCCCGCCGAGATCGCGAGCACGGTCCAGGCGCGGGTAGGCGTCGACCAGCTCGACCGTGTACGGATGCCGAGGGTCGTCCAGCACCTCGTGGGCCGGACCCTGCTCGATGATCCGGCCCTGATGCAGCACGCAGATCTGGTCGGCGAGCTCGGCGAGGTCGGACAGGTCGTGGCTGATCAAGAGCATCGCGGTGCCGCGGTCCCGCCGACGTCGCAGCAACCGCAGAACGTCCAGCCGCTGGGTGGGATCCAGCCCGGCGGTGGGTTCGTCGGCGATCAGCAGGTCCGGGTCGCAGCACAACGCCAGCGCGATCATGGCCCGGCGGGCCTGACCGCCGCTGAGCTGATGGGGGTAGGCCTCGGCGGCCCGTTCGGGCGGCAACCCGACCTCGTTCCACAGTTCGCGGGCTCGCTCGGTGGCCGAGGCGCGGGACAGGCCCCGCCGGATCCGCAGCGGCTCGGCGATCTGGGCCAACACCGTCCGTACCGGGTCCAGTCCGCTGACGCCGTACTGGAACGCCAGCGCGATCCGGTTCCAGCGGACCCCGTCGAGCTCCTCGGGCCGGTCGACGGGCAGGGCGGTGCCGTCCAGCCACACCTGCCCGCTCACCGTGGCGCCGTCCGCCACGCCCAGCAAGGCGTGCGCGAGGCTGGACTTGCCCGACCCGGACTCGCCGGTCAACCCGACGACCTGCCCGCGCCCGATCCTCAGCGACACCTCGGTCAGAACCGGGGTCCGCCGGTAGCGGACCGACAGCGACTCGACTCGCAGCAGCTCGTTCACCGGCGTTCCCGCAACCGGGGATCCAGCCGGGTCTCCAGTCCCGCACCGAGCAACGCGCATGCCAGCAGCAGACCGGCGATCGCCAGCCCGGGCGGCAGCGGCCACCACAGCCAGCGGCCGGTGAACCACAGACTTGCGTCGTCGAGGGCCTGCCGGATCGTCAGACCCCAACTGGTCCGGGTGACGTCGCCGACTCCGAGGAACGCCAGCCCCGCCTCCAGGCTGATCGCCCGGCCGAACTGGGCGACCGCGACCGACGCCAGCACCGGCCCGAGCGCGGGTATCAGGTGCCGGGCCATCAGGTACCGGGTGCCCGCCCCGAACCCCCGCGCCGCACGGACATAGCCGGACTGCCGGATCGCGAGCGCCCGTGCCCGGATCTCCCGGGCCGGCACCACCCAGCCGACGATCGCGATGAGGGCGATCGTGCCGGGGACCGAGGGCCCGATCAGGATGCCGACCAGCAGCAGCAGCGGGAGGTGCGGGAGGGAGATCAGGATGTCGCCGGCGGTCATCAGGATGCGGTCGGCCCGACCGGCCAGCAGCGTCGCGCACAGTGCCACGGTGACCGCGATGGCCATGGTCACGGCCATCGCACCGGCGCCGACCGCGAAGGCCGGCCGGCTTCCGTGGAGGAGCTGCGACCACAGGTCGTACCCCTGGTCGTCGGTGCCCAGCGGGTGCCCCGGTCCGGGTGGCAGATAGGCGACGCCGACATCGGTCTTCGGCCCGTGCCGGGTCAGGTACGGCGCGCACAGCGCCACGAGCCCGAACAGGGCGACGATGCCGATGCCCACGCGCAACGACACGTCGTCCGGGCTCGTCGCGCGCGCGGGACGCCCAGGACCGTCACCGGGCACCTGGGCTCGGTCCGGCCGGCGCAACCCTGCTCGGGCCCGCCTCATCGCGGCGCTGTCCGCGGGTCGAGTCGTCGGGTGAGGGCCTCGACCGTCCAGCTCGCGCCGAGAACACACAGGCTGAGCACCAGGAAGCAGCCTCCCAGCAGCGGGTAGTCACGCGCCCCGACCGCCTCGAACACCAGCCTGCCCATCCCCGGGTAGTCGAAGATCGACTCAACGAAGATCGTCCCGCCGACGGCGAACCCGAGCGTCAGACCGAACCCGGTCACCACCGGGAGAACCGCGTTACGGGCGACATGGGCGTACTTCACCGACCGCGCCGGAAGCCCGACGGCGCGGGCCACGCGGACGAACGGCTCGCCGAGCACCGTGACGGTGGTGTTCCGCATCAGCAGGAACCGGCCGCCGGCGATCGACACGGTCAGCACGGCGATCGGCAGCGAGGCGTGCCAGGCGACGTCGGCCAGCCACTGGCCGACGTGCCCGAACTCGGCGAACGGCGTGGCGGCGCCGGACAGCGGCAGCCACCCCAGGCGCACCGAGAACAGCAGGATCCCCAGCAACGCGGCCAGGTAGACCGGGATGCTGTGCACGACGGTGAACAGCGCGATCATGGCCTGGTCGGCACGGGTGCCGCGGCGCCAGCCCGCCTCGACACCGAGCCCGACGGTGATGGCGAACGCGAGCGTGATGCTGGGCACGACCAGCACCAACGTCCAGCCCAGCCGGTCCCCGAGGAGCTCGGCGACCGGGCGCCGGTAGTGGATCGACCATCCGAGGTCGCCGTGAAGGAGCTGGGTGAGGTAGTCCCGCAGTTGCTCCAGGAGCGGGCGATCGAGTCCGTAGTGGCGCTCGACCCTGGCTCTGATCTCGGGATCGGCCAGGTACTGGGCGCTGGCCGGGTCGCTCATCGCCAGCAGCGGGTCGCCGGGCAGCGCACGCGGCAGCAGGAAGTTCAACGCGACCACCGTGACGACCACACCGGCCTTCGCGAGCGCCGCCCGTCCGCGGTGGCCGCGCACCGTGCGCGACCGGTCGAGCGTCGAGGCCGTCATGGCAGCGCGACCTCGGCCGCCGCTGGGCACACCGCACCGCTCATCGTCGAACCTGGCGCGTGACGGCTCTCAGCGACGACGGCCAGCGTCCGGTTCGGACTCACTGTCAGGTTCGCGGACGGCTCGCTGACGCACCGGCTACTCCTCACTGCTCATGCCGACCGCCCGCTGGCACAGGTGCCGAGGGCGACGACACGGGACACTAGTCTCAGTGAGACTAGCAGGCTGCCCCGTCAGCGCAGGATGGAGCCATAGCGCGCTGGGGGTCGGATCGTTTCCGGCTCGGCGGCCACCGGCAACCGGCCATTCGCTATTCGGTGACCTTGGGGTGGACAGGTCCGGCCGCGACGACCCAGCCCTTCGCCTCCGATGTCGCGAACCGAGCCTCCCAACCCCCGGGACGCGCGGGCGGAGCGACGCGATCACCGCGCTTGGCGGGCAAGGATCAGCTCCCGTCCGGCGCCGGGACGGGGCCGAAGTCCCCGTCGATCGGCCGCGACAGCTCCTCGGCGAGGGTCGGATCCGCGTGGATCGCGGCGGTCGCCCTCCACTCGACGAGCGCCTGTGCCAGTACCGACCACTGGCCCAGCTCCGCCGATGCCTGCACCGCCCGGACGAAGTCCACGGCGAATCGTCGGCGGTCGTCGTCGGGCAGCAGGTCGACCCAAGGGAATTCCTCGGTCAGCGACTCCAGCGCAGCCTCGCCCGAGAGGTGCGCGAAGGCGTTGCGCAGGGCCCGCGCCGCGATCACAGCGCCCTCGGCCGACGCGCTCGCGCGGTCCTCCCGCACCAGCAGCAACGGCACACCGTCGCGGCGCCGGACTCGGATGTCCCCCTGATCGGCCAGGGCTGCGACGCTCTTCGGGTCACGCTGCAGCTCGCTCCACTGCACCTCGGTCGCCATAAGGCAAATTCTGAACTTATTCAGAAGTTGCCGCAAGTTGCCGCAAGGTGACGCCTCGCCCGCCCGCCCCTTCTGCGCATGATGGAGCCACAGTGCGCTCATGCGTCCATCGTCGGGGCGGGAACGAGTCTGCGGATCGCCTCGGCCGCGGGATGACGGGGCCCCTTCACCCGCTCCACATCGGACAGCAACGCGCACAGCGTCGCCCGCGCCTGTTCCTGCTGCCCGCTCCCCAGCTGCAGCAACCCGATCTGCTTGCGCAGCTCCAGAACCCGCTCGTCGTCGGCGCCGTACAGCCCGCGCTCGATCTCCAGCAGCTCGCCGAGCTGCCGCAACGCCCGCGAGGTCTGTCCGATCAGGGCGTGGTGACCCGCTGCTGACCGTCGAGCAGCAGTTGCTTGGGACGGACGTGGCGAGGCCGCCGCGGACCGCCTGCCCATCGCCCTCGGCCTCCTACACCAGCAGTGCCCCTACCAGGTGCCCGCGGGTACGGCCGCCTGGCCTATTGACCGACCACGATGTGGCGCCCAGGGTCGAGGCACGGCGCCGCGTGAGCTGGGTCACTCACGAAGGACGCCGGCGGGGGGCCGCCCGGATCTCGCCACCGGCGCCGACACAGCAGGATCCATGCTGGAGGACGCCTCATGAAGGTCTCGATGTTCCACCTGATGCCGCACCGCGAGCTGCCGGACGACTTCGAGCGCAGATACAAGTCGGTCTGGGTGGACCCGCCGTTCCCCGAGCTCGCCGATCCCGACCGCGTCGGCCAGTTCTACAACTGGACCCTCGACGAGCTCGTCCACGCCGCGCGCGTCGGGTTCGACGGGATCTGCGTCAACGAGCACCACCAGAACGCCTACGGCTTCATGCCGGGGCCGAACCTGATGGGCGCGGCGCTGGCCCGCGAGACCACCGGTATGGACGTCGCGATCGTGCAGATGGGGGCGACGCTGCCGACCACGCAGCCGCCGATCCGCATCGCCGAGGAGTACGCGATGCTCGACTGCATCAGCGGCGGACGGCTGATCGCGGGGATGCCGCTGGGCACGGCGATGGACGCCTGCCAGGTCTACGGGATCACGCCGGTGGAACAGCGCGAGCGCTACTACGAGGCGCACGATCTGATCCTCAAGGCCTGGCAGTCGCGGGAGATGTTCGCCTGGAACGGCAAGTACACCAAGCTGGGCAAGGTCAACCTGTGGCCGCGCCCGGTGCAGAAGCCCCACCCGCCGGTCTGGGTACCGGGCACCGGCAGCTACAGCACCTGGGAGTTCTCGGCCAAGCACGACCACTGCTACTGCTTCCTCAGCTACTTCGGCGCCAAGGCCGCCGAGCAGACGATGGCCGGGTTCTGGCGGTTCGTGGACCAGTACGGGCTCAAGCAGAACCCCTACCGCGCCGGGTTCCTGCAGCTCGTCGTCGTCGCCGACACCGACGAGCAGGCCGAGCGCGACTACGCCCGGCACTGCGAGTACTTCTACCGCAAGTGCATGCACATCCCGGTGCACTACTTCGGCCCTCCCGGACACCAGGACTACCGCAGCCTGGAGAAGGGCATCCGCTCCGGACTCACGGTGAAGATCGCCCAGGAGCTGGAGTCGGTCCGGCAGTACAGCTACCGCGAGCTGGTCGACAAGCAGTTCGTCATCGCCGGTAGCCCCGCCACGGTGCGCGAGCAGCTGGCCGAGGCCTGCCGCACCCTGCACATCGGCAACCTCATGGTGCTGCTGCAGATCGGTTCGATGCCGCACGACCTGACGATGCGCAACATCGACCTGTTCGCCGAGCAGGTGCTGCCGCATCTGCGCCCGCTGTGGGACGACGAGCCGTGGGAGAACCAGTGGTGGCCCGAGCGGCTGCGCACCAAGGAGCGGGCGTCGTGACGGCGATCGCGGGCGTCGCCGAGCGCCGCGTCGCCACCCTCGGCGGCCAGGTCAACCCGCGCGTGCTCGTCGCCGGGCAGGGCCCGCCGGTGGTGTACCTGCACGGCGCGACGGGGCTGCGCTGGGACCCGTTCCTCGACGCCCTGGCCCGGCACCACACCGTCTACGCGCCGGAACATCCCGGGACCACGCCCGGCGACCCGGACGCGATCAAGGCCGTGGACGACCTGTGGGACCTGGTCCTGCACTACTACGACCTGTTCGACGAGCTGGACCTGGACGCGCCCGCGGTGGTCGGGCACTCGTTCGGCGGCATGATCGGTGCCGAGATCGCCGCCACCAACCCCGAGCGGGTCAACCGGCTGGTGCTGCTGTGCCCGGTGGGGTTGTGGCGCGACGACATCCCGGTCGCCCAGTTCCTGCAGATGACTCCCCAGGAGGTCGTCGAGCTCGCCTTCGCCGACCCACAGGGTGAGCCGGCCCAGGAGTTCCTGCGGCTGCCCGAGGACCCGGAACAGATGGCCGAGGCCGTCATCGCCGCGACCTGGGCGCAGGCCTGCACCGGGAAGTTCATGTGGCCGTTCCCGGAGAAGGGCCTGCACAAGCGGCTGTACCGGGTCCGGGCCCGCACGCTGGTCGTGTGGGGCGAGCAGGACCGGCTGGCCCCGCCCGCCTACGCCGAGGAGTTCGCCGCCCGGATCGCCGGGGCCAGGGTGGAGCGGATCGCCGACGCCGCGCATCTGCCGCAGCTGGAGCAGACCGCGCAGGTGGCGCGGCTGGTCGCGGAGTTCCTGGCCGAGTAGGCGACGTCCCCGGGGGTGGCTGCCGCGGCGGCCACCCCCGCACCGGCGCGGCGCGGTGCGGTCAGTGGGGCAGGCCGGACGCCAGCAGCGCGGCCTGGCGTTCCCCCGCCGCGGTCGCCACCTCCGGCGGCACCGGCTCACCCGCCGGGCTGCGAAAGTCCATGGCCACCGACGCGACGCCCTGGCTGAACAGCAGCAGCGTGGACGCCGTCCCCTGGTACTCGAAGCCGGTGAACAGCACCGCGTACTCACCGACCGGCACGACCGACATGGTGGCGCCCGGACGCTGCTGCTGGGTCGTCGATGCGGCCCCCTGCACCGCGGACCTGGCTGCGTCCGGATCCGGCAGCAGGACGATCGTCTCGCCCACCCGGCGGCGGCCGTCCTCGGTGCTGAAGGATGTGGCCACCCCGCGCAACGTGCCCTCCTCGACCCGCTGCACCCCCTGGCCGGACAGGCCCGGGATCGGGATGTCGCCGGCCTGGACGACCAGTGTGCTGAGCTCGTCGGCGGACGGCTGCGAAGCCGGTGGGGCCGAGGTCGGTGCCGCCGCCGGAGCCGGTGTCGGCGGCGGAGTCTGTGCCGACGACGGCCCGCAGGCGGCGGTGACGATGATGCCCAGCACGACCGCGGTGGCCCCGGCCAGCCGACGGACGGTGCCGCATGCCGAATGAACGATCGGACTCTCCTGTCCCCCCGTGCGCAATGCGCGCGGTGCATCGTCCCGCCGGCCGCCGCCGCCGTACAGCGCCACATGGACGAACCTGCCGCGGCGGCCCCCGAACGTCCGCCCGGCCCGCCTCCCCGAGCGCAGCATGGCTCCATAACGCTCACAACCCGGGCCGCCGGGCGCGTTACGGAGCCATGACGTTCCTCAGCTCGCGGCCTGGGTGCGTTCGCGCAGACTGCGCGGACGAAGGTCGGTCCAGTGCTGCTCGACGTAGGCCAGGCAGGCGTCGCGGCTGTCCTCGCCGAACACCCGCCGCCAGCCGGCGGGCACCTCGGCGAACGCCGGCCACAGCGAATGCTGGTCCTCGTCGTTGACCAGCACCAGGAACCGGCCGTCGGGGTCGTCGAACGGGTTGCTCACAGGGTCCTCCCCAGAACATCGGTGATCTCGGACAACGGGCGGTGCGGGTCGGCCACGGCGGCGGCCAGCACCGCGAGCAGCTCCGCCGCGAGCCGCCCGGCGGTCGCGGGGTCGAACAGCTCGGCGGCATAGGTCAGCTCCGCCGGGACGGGCCCGTCCCCGGCAGGCTCGTACAGCCCGACGGTGAGGTCCGTGGCCGTGCCGGCCGGTGGGACCGCGCCGAACACACCCGCGCCACCGGCGAGGTCGGCCAGCCGGGCCTGCTCGTGGTGCACGAGCAGCACCTGCGGGCAGGGCACCCCGGCGGGCCGCGGGGGCGCGACCGCGAGCACGTCGGGCAGCGGCACGTCCTGGCGCTCCAGCGCCGACAGATCGGCCTCGCGCACCCGGGTGAGCAGCGCCGCGAACGTCGGGTCACCGGAGGTGTCGGTGCGCACCAGCACGGTGCCCGCGAAACAGCCGACGAGATCGGCCAGCGCCTCCTCGGTGCGCCCCGCGACCTGCACCCCGAGCGGAAGATCACCGCCCGCGCCGCGGGCGGTGAGCAGCGTCGCGAGGCCGGCCTGCACCACCATGAACAGGCTCGTGCCGCTGAGCCGGGCGAGCCGGTCGAGGCCCGCGTGCAGGTCGGCGTCGATCGTGAACTCGACGACGCCCGCCGCCCCGGTCGGCTCGGCGGGACGCGCCCGGTCGGCGGGCAGCGCCAGCTCCCCCGGCATCCCGGCCAGCGTGCGACGCCAGAACCCCAGCTGCCGGGCGGCGCGGCTGCCCGGGTCGGCGGGGTCGCCGAGCAGCTCGTGCGCCCACCGCGTGTAGTCCGCATAGGACACCGGCAGCGGGGCCCAGCCCGGGGCGCGGCCGGCGAGCCGGGCGGCGTAGGCGGTGTGCAGATCGCGGAACAGCGGCACCACCGACCACTCGTCCACACCCAGGTGGTGCATGGCCAGCAGCAGCACCTCCGCCCCGCCGTCCTCGGCCAGCAGCACCGTCCGCAGCGGCGGCCCCGCGGCCAGGTCCGGTTCGCCGGCGGCCAGCGCGGTGACCCGGACATCCAGCTCCCCGCGGGGTACCGCGACCAGCTCCAGCGCGGGCGGGGCGACCGGCCGCTGCGCGGCGCCGTCCACGGCGGTGCGCAGCGGCTCGTGCCGGGTCACCACATCCCCCAGGGCGGCGGCCAGCGCGGCGCGGTCGAAACCGGTGTCGGAGCGCAGCGTGAGCGCGTGGTCCCAGGCCCGGTGGCGCCGGTGCCGCTGCCACGGCAGCCGCTGCGCGGGGGCGAGCGGCAGCGGCTCGGGCCGCTCGCCCGCGGTCAACGCCGGGCGGGCGGGCGCCGCGCGCCGATCGGCGAGCCGGTCGGCCAGCGCGGCGACCGTCGGGGAGTCGAACACGTCGCGGATCGACAGCTCGGCGCCCAGCGCCCCGCGGATCCGCCCGACCAGCCGCATCGCGGCCATCGAATGCCCGCCGAGGGCGAAGAAGTCGTCACGGATCCCGACCCGGGGCAGCCCCAGCACGCCCGCGACGAGACCGGCCAGGACCTCCTGCTCGGGCGTCTCGGGCGCCGCGTCCCCGGCCAGCGCGCCCCAGTCGGGCGCCGGGAGCGCCCGGCGGTCCAGCTTGCCGTTCGGGGTCAGCGGCAGCGGCCCGGCCAGCGCGACGACCGTCGCGGGCACCATGTGCTCGGGCAGCCGGGCGGCGACGTGGGCACGCAGCTCGGCCGGATCGACCGGACCGCCCGCGGGCACGACGTACCCGACCAGCCGCACGCTCTCGCCGCCGCGGTCGGCCACCACGGCGGCCTGCGCGACGCCGGGATGCCCGGCCAGCGCCGCCTCCACCTCACCCGGCTCCACCCGCACCCCGCGCACCTTGACCTGCCCGTCCACCCGACCGAGATGCTCCAGCCCGTGCGCGCCCCAGCGCGCCCGGTCCCCGGTGCGGTACATCCGCGCCCCCGGTGGGCCCCACGGGCAGGCCACGAACCGCTCCGCGGTCAGCCCGGCCCGGCCCAGATAGCCGTGGGCCAGCCCGTCCCCACCGACGTACAGCTCCCCCGCCACCCCAGGCGGCACCGGGGCGAGCCCGCCGTCGAGCACGTGGACGGTGGTGTTCGGGTCGGGCCAGCCGATCGGCACCGCGCGGTCCCAGCCCGGTTCGGCGGGCCACAGCGTCGAGTTCACCGTCACCTCGGTCAGGCCGTAGGCGCCGAACAGCCGCAGCCGACCGGCCCACCGCCCGACCAGGTCCGGCGGGACAGTCTCGGTGCCGACCAGCAGCACCGCGCCGTCGGGCAACGCGCAGTCCCCCGGCAGGGCCGACACCAGCGACGGCGGCAGGATCATATGCGTGATCCGTTGCGCGGCAAGGAACTCGGTGAGCGCGGGCCCGGCGACGCGCACGTCGTCGGGGGCGAACACCAGCGTCGCGCCCTCGGCCAGCGCCATCGTCAGCTCGAACACCACGACGTCGAACCCGACCGAGGCGTACTGCAGCACCCGGCTCGCCGCCGTCACCCCCATCCGGTCCACCGCGGTGGCGGCAAGGCTCGCCAGCCCGGTGTGCGGGACGACGACACCCTTGGGCCGCCCGGTGGAGCCGGAGGTGTAGATGACGTAGGCGGGCCGGTCCGGGTCGGGGAAGCCGGCGGGAACCGGGCCGACCGGCCCGGGCTCGTCGGCCAGCACGGTCACGACCCCGTCCACGGCCGGCACCCGCGCGGCGGTGCCCGTGTCGGTGAGCAGCACCCGGGCCGCCGAGTCGGTCAGCAGGTAGCGCAGCCGCTCGGCGGGATGCGCCAGGTCCAGCGGCAGCCACACCGCGCCGAGCCGCAGCAGGCCCAGCACCGCGGCGACCAGCCCGGCGCGGCGCGGCAGCGCCACCGCGACCACGTCGCCCGCGCCGACACCGCGCCCGGCCAGCAGCGCCGCCATCCGGGCGGCGCGGGCGTCGAGCCCGGCGTAGGTGACCGTCTCGTGGTCGTCGACGACGGCCGTCGCATCGGGTGCCGCGGCGACCCGACGGGCGAACAGCTCCGGCAGCGAACCCCGCCGCACCTCCCGGTGGGTGGCGTTCACCGCGTGCAGCAGCCGGTCCCGCTCGGCGGGGGTGAGCAGGTCGATGCCGCTCAGCGGCGCGTGCGGGTCGGCGACCACGGCCGCGAGCAGCGTGCAGAACCGCCCGGCCAGCCGCTGCACGCTCGCGCGGTCGAACAGGTCGGTGGCGTACTCGATGCGGCAGCCGATCCGGCCCGCCTCGGGCCCGCCGGTGTGCTCGGTGAACGCGAACACCAGATCGAACTTGGCGGTGCCCGCGGGCACCGGCTCCCACGAGACGTCGAGCCCGGCCAGCTCGGTGGCGTCGCCGCCGCGGCAGTGGTAGCCGACCATCACCTGGAACAGCGGGGTGCGGGCCGCCGACCGGGCCGGGTTGAGCCGCTCCACGACCGCCTCGAACGGCACATCGGCGTGCGCGAACGCGGCCAGGTCGGCCGCCCGGACCCGGTCGAGCAGCTCGGCGAAGCCGGGGTCGCCGGACAGGTCGGTGCGCAGCACGAGGGTGTTGACGAAGAACCCGACGAGATCGTCGAGCGCCGGATCGGTGCGTCCGGCGATCGGGGCGCCGAGCGGGACGTCCTCGCCCGCGCCGAGCCGGTGCGCCAGCGCGGCGACCGCGGCGTGCAGCACCATGAACATGCTCGCCCGTGCGGTGCGCCCGATCCGCCGCAGCCCGTCGCAGACCGCCGGGTCCAGGTCGAGCTCCAGCTCGTCGCCGCGGAACGAGGGCCGGGCCGGACGCGGCCGGTCCGTGGGCAGCTCCAGCTCCTCGGGGGCGCCGCACAGCGCCCGCTCCCAGAACGCGAGCTGGCGGGCGGCGAGGCTGCCGGGATCGGTCGGGTCGCCGAGCAGGTCGCGCTGCCAGCGGGCGTAGTCCACGTACTGCACGGGCAGCGGCATCGGCTCCGGTGCGGTACCGCCGCGGCGGGCGGCGTAGGCGGCGGCGAGGTCGCGCAGGAACGGCCGGTCCGACCACTCGTCGGTCGCGATGTGGTGCAGCAGCAGCACGAGCACGTGTTCGGCGGGTCCGACGCGCAGCACACCGGCCCGCAGCGGCGGCTCGGCGGCCAGGTCGAACGGGCGGGCCAGCTCGGCGGCCACGGCGGCGGCCACCTCCTCGGGCGCCACCGCTCGGACCGGCACCGGCGGCCGGGCCGGTGGCAGCACCCGCTGGTAGGGCTCGCCGTCATACTCACCGATGACGGTGCGCAGCACCTCGTGCCGCGCGGCGACGTCGCCCAGCGCCGCGGCCAGCGCGTCGAGGTCGAGATCGCCGCGCAGCCGCAGCACCAGCGGGAAGTGGTAGGCCGTCGAGCCCTCCTCGAGCCGGTCGAGCAGCCACAGCCGCCGCTGCGCCGCCGACAGCGGCGGGCGCGGCGGGCGCGGGGCCGGGACCAGCGGCGGGCGTTCGCCCCCGCCGACCAGCCGCCCGGCCAGCTCGGCCGGGGTCGGCGCCTCGAACAGGTCGCGCAGGCTCAGCTCGGCGCCCAGCGCCGCGCGGGCCCGGCTGACCAGCCGGGTGGCCAGCAGCGAGTGCCCGCCGAGGGCGAAGAAGTCGTCGTCGAGCCCGATCCGCTCCACCCCGAGCAGCTCCCCGTACAGCGCGCACAGCACCTGCTCGGCCCGGGTCCGGGGGGCCCGGTAGGCGGTCGGGGCGGCCGGGTCGGGCGCGGGCAGCGCCCGGGTGTCGAGCTTGCCGTTGACCGTCAGCGGCAGCCGATCGACGGCGACCAGGGCCGCCGGAACCATGTAGCCGGGCAGCCGGGCGGCGGCGTGGGCGCGCAGATCCTCCGGTACCGCGGGTCCGGACGGCCCCGCGGCGACGACGTAGCCGACGAGCCGGGCCGACGCGCCGGACCCGGTGGCGACGACCGCGGCCTGGGTGATGTCGGGGTGCTCGGCGAGCACGGAGGCGATCTCGCCCGGCTCCACCCGGTAGCCGCGGATCTTGACCTGGTCGTCGGTGCGGCCGAGGAAGTCCAGCTGCCCGTCGTCGTTCCACCGCACCAGGTCGCCGGTGCGGTACATCCGCGCGCCGGGGGCGCCGAACGGGTCGGCGACGAACCGCTCGGCGGTGAGCGCCGGGCGGCCGAGGTAGCCGCGGGCCAGACCGGCCCCGGCGACGTACAGCTCGCCGGGGGTGCCGGGCGGGACCGGCCGCAGCCGTGGGTCCAGCACGGAGGCCCGGGTGTTGGTGATCGGGCGTCCGACCGTGGCGGTCGCCGACTCGGACGTGCCCGCACCCAGGGTGTTGATCGTGTACTCGGTGGGGCCGTAGAGGTTGTAGCCCTCCACCCCGTCGGTCTCGCGCAGCCGCGTCCACAGCGACTCCGCCACCGCCTCGCCGCCGAGCAACACCAGCGGCGGGCGGTGCGGCCCGTCCAGCAGGCCCTCCTCGACCAGCACCGCGGCATAGGTCGGGGTCACGTTGACCACGTCGATCCGGTGCGCGGCGCAGTAGCTCACCAGCGCCTCGGCGTCCCGGCGCAGCCGCTCGTCGCAGACGTGGACCTCGTGGCCCTCGACCAGCCAGAGCAGCTCCTCCCACGACATGTCGAAAGCGAACGAGACGGTGTGCGCGATGCGCAGCCGCCGTCCCCCGGTCCGTTCGACGGTCGGCCCGAAGATCGTCGCCCGGTGGTTGAGCTGCATGTTCGTCAGGCCCCGGTAGGGGGTGACGACACCCTTGGGCCGGCCGGTGGACCCGGAGGTGTAGATGACGTAGGCGGGGTGGTCGAGCCGGCCGGGGACGCCGGGGGCGAAACCGCCCAGTTCGGCGGGGGTAAGCGGGCCGGCAGGCAGCGCGGCCAGCTCGGCCGCCACGTCCGGGTCGTCCACCGCGATCGTGGTGCCGGTGCCGTCCGGCCAGCTCCCGGACCTGGTCAGCACGCAGACCGGGTCGGCGTCGGTCACCACGCCGACCAGCCGCTCGTGCGGATGGTCGAGATCCAGCGGCAGGTAGGCCGCGCCGGTACGCAGCACCGCGAACAGCGCGACCACCATCTCGACCGAGCGGGGCAGCGCGAGCGCCACGACCCGCTCCGGGCCCGCGCCGCGGTCCAGCAGCAGCCGAGCCAGCCGGTTGATCCGGGCGTCCAGCTCGGCATAGGTCAGCGTGGTGCCGCGGAACACCAGCGCGGGGTCGCCGGGCTGCGCCGCGGCCCGCTCGGCGAGCAGCTCCGCGACCGTCGCGTCCGGCACGTCGCAGGTGGTGCCGGGCACGGCCACCCGCTCGCCGGGCAGCAGCAGGTCGAGCCTGCCGACCGGGGTGTCCAGTGCGTTCACCAGCCGCCGCGCCACCACCACGAACCGGTCCAGCACCGCCCGGGCGCGGGCCGGTGGGACCGCGCCGGGCCGGTGCACGAGCAACAGCCGCAGCCGTGGGCCCGGGGTGACGACCAGGGTGAGCGGGAAGTGGGTGGCGTCCTCGGTGCGGGAGGCGGTGATGCCGAACCGGTCGCGGGCGGCGGCGAGCTCGGCGTCGTCGGTGAAGTTCTGCAGCACGAACAGCGTGTCGAACAGCGGGGCGTGCCCGGCGAGGCGCTGCACCTCACCCAGCCCGAGGTGCTCGTGCGCGAGCAGGGCGGTGCGCGCGTCCTGGACGCGGCGCAGCAGGTCGCGCACCGGTTCGGCGGGGTCGAGGCCGACCCGCACCGGGACGGTGTTGAGGAACAGCCCGACGATGTTCTCCACCCCGGGCACGTCGGCGGGGCGGCCCGCGACCGTCGCGCCGAACACCACGTCGTCGCGGCCGAGCTGGCCGGCCAGCACCAGCCCCCAGGTCGTGGACAGCAGCGTGTTCAGGGTGAGCCCGGTGCGGCGGGCGGTGTCCCGCAGCGCCTCGGTGAGCTCCTCGGGCAGTTCGGCGCGCAACCGCCGCGGCGGCTGCGGGTCGGGGCCCGCCGGCCCGACCAGCGTCGGCTCGGCCAGCCCGGCCAGGGCCTCGCGCCACGCCCGGCCGGCCGCCTCGACGTCCTGGGCGGCCAGCCAGGCCAGGTGGTCGCGGTAGGTGCCGGGGTGGGGCAGGCCGGCGTCGTCGCCGTCGCGGGCGTACAGCGTGAACAGCTGCTCGGTGAACAGTCCCGCCGACCAGCCGTCCCACAGCATCAGGTGGTGGCTGACGACCAGCCGGTCCACCACGTCGTCGCCGGGCGCGCCGAGACGCATCAGCAGCAGCCGGACCAGCGGCGGCCGGTCCAGCTCGAACGGGCGGGCCCGGTCCGCGGCGAGCAGCGCCTCCGCGCGGGCCGCGCGTTCGGCGGGCGGCAACCCGGTCAGGTCCACGACCTGAAGCGGCATCCGCAGGTCCGCGGCGACGAACTGGACCGGGCTGCGCAGCCCGTCGCCGGTGAACCCGGCCCGCATTCCGGGGTGGCGGGCCAGCAGCGCCGCGGCGGCCCGGCCGAGCCGGTCGGCGTCGAGCCGGTCGCGCAGGTCGAAGGCGTCCTGACCGGTGTAGAACCCGTCGCCGTCGTCGAGCCCGGACCGCAGGCCGGCATGGAAGAACATGCCCTCCTGCAGCGGGGACAGCGGCCAGATGTCGGCCACCCGCGCGGGCGCGAGCCGCTCGACGCGGTCGATCTCGTCCTGGGTGAGCGTCACCAGGTCGAGGTCGGACGGGGTGAGCCCGGCGGGCGGGTCGGCGGCCAGCTCGCGCAGCGCGGCGAGCCAGCCCTGGGCGAGCGCGGCCGCCGCGTCGGCCCGCAGCGGGTCGGTGAAGCTCCACGCGGCCCGCAGCCGCGGCCCGGCGGGGGTCTCGGCGACGACCGCGTTGATCTCCAGCAGGTGCGAGGGGCCCAGCCCGCCGCGCCCGTCGAGCACGTCGGACTCGGGGGCGGGGAGCCAGTCGGCGAGCCCGGGGTCGGGGAAGCGCCCGAAGTAGTGCAGCAGCACCTGGGGCGCGCGGGCGGCCGCCAGCACGGGCGCGGTCTGCGGGTTGAGGTAGCGCAGCAGGCCGTGGCCGAGCCCCCGGTCGGGGGCCGCGCGCAGCGCCTCCTTGACCTGTTTCAGGGCGCTGCCTGCCGCCAGCCGGACGGGGGCGACGGTGGTGAACCAGCCGACCGTGCGGGCGAGGTCGGTCCCGGGCGAGACCGGTTCGCGGCCGTGCCGCTCGACATCGACGAGCAGGTCCGCGTCCGGTTCCCCGGCACCGTCCCGCCACCGCGAGACGGCGGCGCGCAGCGCCGTCACCAGCACGTCGGTGAGGTCGGCGCGCACCCCGGCCGGGACCGTCGTGAGCAGCGCCGCGGTGGTCGCCGCCTCGAGGCTCACCTCGAGGCGGCGCACCGGTCCGGCGGCGGCGGGTGCGCCCGCCACCAGTTCGCCGCCCGGCGCCAGGGTGGCCGCCCACCGCTCCAGCTCGGCGAGCCGCCGCGGCGCCGCGGCCTCGTCGACGAGCGCGCCGGCGTGCTCCGACAGCGAGGTCGCCACCGGCGGCAGCTGCGGCCGGCGGCCCGTGGCGACGGCCGCCCACGCGGCCGCCAGGTCCTCGAACAGGATGCGCCAGCTCACCCCGTCGACGGCGAGGTGGTGCACGGCCAGCAGCAGCCGCCCGGGACGTCCCGGGCCCGCGTCGAACCACACCGGCGCGAGCATGATCCCGGCGTCGGGGTCCAGCCGGGCGAGCGCGGCGTCGAACGCGGTGGCGATCGCGGCGCGCAGCCCGTCGGCGTCCAGGTCCGCGGCATCGACCCGGCGCAGCAGGTCCGCGGCGCGCACCGATCCCGGCGGGCCGATGCGCTGGGCCCAGGCCCCGCCCGCGCGGACCAGCCGCAGACGCAGCGCGTCGTGGTGGTCGAGCACGGCCTGCAGGACTGCGGCCAGCGACCCGGCGTCCGCCTCCGGCGGCGTGGTGACCAGCATCGGCAGGGTGAACCGCTCGACCGGCCCACCGTGCTCGCGCAGCCAGTGCGCGGCCGGGAGCAGATGCACGAGCGCCCGTGAGTCCGACGGCGCGTCGGATCGCGACGGCGCGCGCACGAGGCCGGAGGCGATGGCGGCGGGCGTGCGGTGGGTGAACACCTCGCGCGGGCCGATCGGCAGCCCGGCGGCGCGGGCCCGGCTCGCGACGGCGATCGACAGGATGCTGTCGCCGCCGAGGGCGAAGAAGTCGTCGTCCGGGCCGACCGCGGCGAGCCCGAGTACGTCGCCGACGATCCCGGCGAGCACCGCGACCGGATCGTCCGCGACCGGGGTGGCCGGGACCGTCGGGCCGGTGCCGGTCGGGGCCGGCCCGGTCGGGGCCGGCAGCGCCCGGCGGTCCACCTTGCCGCTCGGGGTGAGCGGCAGCGCGTCGAGCACGACGATCGCGTCGGGCACCATCGGGGCGGGCAGCGAGGCGGCCACCGCCGCGCGCAGCCCGGCCGGATCGGGGCGGGTCCCGGCGACCGGCACCACGTAGCCGACCAGCCGGGGCGCCGCGCCGTCGGTGCGCACGACGACGACCGAGCGCTCGACGCCGGCCTCCCGGTCCAGCCGGGCCTCGACCTCGCCCAGCTCGATCCGGTGCCCGCGCAGCTTGACGTGCTGGTCGGCGCGTCCGATGTAGACCAGCGTGCCGTCGGCGCCGCGGCGCACCAGGTCGCCGGTGCGGTACAGGCGGGCCCCGGCGGGCCCGTACGGGTCGGCGACGAACCGCTCCGCGGTGCTCGCCGGGCGGCCGTGGTAGCCGCGGGCGAGCTGGACGCCGCCGAGGTACAGCTCGCCGACCGTGCCCGGCGGCACCGGACGCAGGCAGGAGTCCAACACGTGCACCGCCGTGTTGGTGACCGGGTCGCCGATCGGGACGGCCCCGCTCGCCGCGCCGTCCGCGCTGTCCCCCGCCCGGTAGGTGACCTGCACGGCGGCCTCGGTGGGGCCGTAGAAGTTGTCCAGCGGCACCCCGGTGAGTGCCCGCCACCGCGCCGCGAGATCGGCGGTGAGCGCCTCCCCGCCGCACGAGGCCCAGCGCAGGCTCGCCGCCCAGCCCGGGTCGGCCGCCAGCTCGGCGGTGTGCAGGAAACCCTCGACCAGCGACGGCACGAACGTCACGACGGTGACCGCGCGGCGGCGGATCTCGGCGGCCAGCCGCACCGGGTCGGCGTGCGCCCCGGGCTCGGGCAGCACGACGGCCGCCCCGGCCGCGAGCGGCCAGAAGATCTCCCACACCGAGGTGTCGAAGCTCGGCGACGCGAGCTGCAGCATCCGGTCGTCCGGGCCGAGCCCGAACTCGCCCTGCGACCAGACGATCTGGTTGACGATCGCGCGGTGGGTGACCACGACGCCCTTGGGGCGCCCGGTGGAGCCGGAGGTGTAGATCAGGTACGCGGCAGTGTCGGGGTCCGGGTCGGGGTCGGGGTCGGGTGCTGCGGTGGCCGGTCGAGGGCCGGGCCGCAGCACCGCCAGCCCGATCCCGCCCGGGTCCGCGGGGAACAGCCGCGCCCGCGCACGGGAGTCGGCCAGCATCAGCTCCCGGCGCGGCGCCGGCCAGTCCGGGTCCAGCGGCAGGTACGCCGCACCGGCCCGCAGCACCCCGAGCAGCGCCACGATCAGCTCCGCACAGCGCGGCAGCTCGACGGCGACGACGTCCTCGGCGCCGATCCCGGTGGCGCGCAGCCGCTCGGCCAGCGCCGCGGCCCGCCGGTCCAGCTCGGCGTAGCGCAGCTCGAGGTCCCCGGCGATGACCGCGGTCGCCTCCGGGGTCCGGGCGGCCTGCGCGGCGACCAGCTCCGCGAGCGTCGCGTCCGGCACCGGCTGCACCGGCCCGGCGAGCGCCGGGACGTCGCCGACCAGGTCGACCGTCGCGACCGGCGTGTCCGGGGCGGTGGCGAGCGCGGTGAGCAGGCGGACGAGCTGGTCGGCCAGGCCCGCCACGGCGGCGGCGTCGAGCCGGGCCGGATCGTGTTCCAGGCGCAGTTCCAGGCGCGCACCCGGCAGCACGGTCAGGGTCAGCGGGTAGTGGGTGGTGTCGCGCACCTCCAGTGCGCGCAGCCGTGGATCGGGGGTGGGGGCCGGCTGGTTCTCCAGCACGACGAGCGTGTCGAACAGCTCCTCACCGGCGTCCAACCCGGCGGCCCGGGCGATCTCGCCCGCCCCGAGGTGGTGGTGCTCCAGCAGCGCGGCCTGCTCGTCCTGCAGCCGGGCGAGCACCGCCCGCAGCGGTTCGGCCGGATCCCAGCGCAGTCGCACCGGGACCGTGGTGACGAACAGCCCGACCATCGCGTCGATCCCGTCGCCGGCACCGTCCCGGCCCGACGTCGCGGTACCGAACAGCACATCCTTGCTGCCGGTGCGCCGCCCGTGCAGCAGCCCCCACGCCCCGGTGACGACGGTGCCCAGGGTGAGCCCGTGGGTCCGGGCCAGCGCGCGCAGCCCGGCCGAGAGCTCGGCCGAGAGCCGCAGCCGGTGCTCGGCCGGGCCGTCCGCGCCGCCGCCGGTGGCCGGGACCAGCCGACCCGGCCCGTCACGCCCGGCCAGCGCAGCGCGCCACGCGATCCGCGCCGCCGCGCGGTCGCGGGCGGCCAGCCAGCCGTGGTGCGCCGCCAGCGGCGGCACCGGCGGCAGCGCGGCGGCGGCGTCGAGCCCGGACAGCAGCTCACGCACCAGCACGGCGACCGACCAGCCGTCGATCACGATGTGGTGGATGGTGAGCAGCAGCCGATACCGGGTCGTGTCGAGCCGCAGCAGGGTGGCGTGCAGCAGCGGGGGCCGGGCGAGGTCGAAGCGCCGTTCGCGGTCCCGCGCGGCGAGGGCGGCGGCCCGCTCGGGCCGCTCGCGCAGGTCGAGGACGCGCCACGGCAGCGTGGCGGCGCGGGCGATCACCTGGACGACGCGGCCGTCGGGGCGCTGGACGAACCCGGCGCGCAGCGCGTCGTGCCGGTCCACCAGCCGCTGGACGGCCCGGCGCACCCCGGCCGCGTCGAGGTCGCCGTCGAGGTCGAGCGCGACCTGCGCGGTGTAGCACCCGGCGTCGAGCCGGGCGTGCACGTAGAGCCCCCGCTGCAGCGGGGTCACCGGCAGCACGTCCGCGGAGCGGGCCCGTTCCGCGGGCGTCGGCTCGGCCAGCGAAAACGGCACCACCTCGGCGGTGGTCGCGACGCTCGGGCGGGCCACCGCGGCCAGCGCGGCGACGCTGCGGTGGGTGAACACCTCGCGCGCGGTGATCTCCAGCCCGGCCCGTCGCGCCCGGTCCACCAGCACCATCGCCGCGATGCTGTCGCCGCCGAGCGCGAAGAAGCTGTCCCGCACACCGACCGCGGGCAGGGCCAGGACCTCGGCGAACAGCCCGGCCAGCACGCGCTCGACCGGCGTGGACGCCGCGGCGCCCGGCGAGTCGCCCGCCGTCCAGTCCGGGACGGGCAGCGCGGCCCGGTCGAGCTTGCCGTTCGGGGTCAGCGGCAGCGGCGCGTCGCGCAGCAGGACCGCGGCCGGGACCATGTGCTCGGGCAGCCGGTCGGCGACGTGTCCGCGCAGCGTCTGCGGGTCGGGCGGGTCGAGCGGGTCGGCCGGGAGCACGTGCGCCGCCAGCCGCAGCACCCCGCGGTGGTCGCGGACCGCCACCACCGCCGCCGCGGCGACATCGGGGTGCCCCATCAGCACGCTCTCGATCTCGCCCGGCTCCACCCGGTGGCCGCGGATCTTCACCTGGGCGTCCGCACGACCCAGGAAGTCCAGGGTCCCGTCGACGTTCCACCGCGCCCGGTCCCCGGTGCGGTACATCCGCGCCCCCGGCCCGGCGAACGGGTCGGGCACGAAGCGCTGCGCGGTCAGGCCCGCCCGCCCGTGGTAGCCGCGGGCCAGCCCGCGCCCGCCCACGTACAGCTCGCCCTCCACGCCGACGCCGACCGGGCGCAGCGCGGCGTCGAGCACGTAGCACCGGGTGCCGGGGTCGGGGACCCCGATCGGCACCGGCCCGGACCAGCCCGGCTGCGCCGCCCACAGCGTCGAGTTCACGGTGGCCTCGGTGAGCCCGTACGCGACGACCACCCGCAACCGCTTCGCCCAGCGCGTGATCAGCTCGGTGGGCACGGTCTCGGTGCCGACGACCAGCACGGCGCCCTCGGGCAGTTCGGCCTCGGCCGGCAGCGCCGCGACCAGCGACGGCGGCAGGATCATGTGGGTGGCGCCGTGCGCGGCGAGGTGGTCGGTCAGCGCCGGGCCCGCCACCCGGCGCTCGGCGGGCACCAGCACCACCGTGGCCCCCGTGCACAGCGCCATCACCAGGTCCCACACGGCGACGTCGAACCCGACCGAGGCGAACTGCACGACCCGGCTGCGCGCGTCCACCCCCAGCCGCCGCGCGGCCGTCGCGATGAGCGCGCCGATCCCGTCGTGCGGCACGACGACGCCCTTGGGGCGGCCGGTGGAGCCGGAGGTGTAGATGACGTAGGCCGCCTGGTCGAGCTCGATCTGCACGGGCGGCGGGCCGGGCGGCTGCGCGGCCAGCTCGGCCCGCACCGCGGCGGAGTCGAGCAGGATCGGTTCGGGCCCGTCCGGCAGCTCGGCGAGCGCGCCGGAGACCGTGAGCACGGCGCGCGCCCCCGCGTCGGCGACCAGGTAACCCAACCGCTCGGCGGGGTGGTCCAGCTCCAGCGGCAGGTAGGCCGCGCCGGCCTTGAGCACCCCGAGCAGGGCGACGACCAGCTCGGCCGAGCGCGGCAGCGCGACCGCGACGACGTCCTCGGTGCCGATCCGGCGGGCGGCCAGCAGCCGCGCCACCCGGTCGGCGGCGGCGTCCAGCTCGCCGTAGGTCAGCGACTCGTCCTCGCCCACCAGGGCCACGGCGTCCGGGGTCGCGGCGGCCTGCCGGGAGAGCGCCGCGGTCCAGGTCACGTCCTCGACGGCGGCGGGTTCGCCCACGCCGAACGCGGTGACGTCCGCGCGCTCCGCCTTCGACAGCAGGTCGATGCGGCCCAGCGGCCGGTCCGGGTCCGCCGTGAGCCCGTCCAGCACGGCCCGCAGCCCGCGCTCGTGCCCGGCGAGGGTGGCCGCGCCGGCGGCGGCGTCGAGGTGCATGCGCAGCCCCCGGCCGCCGGGGCGCAGCGCGAACGCAACGGCCAGGTCGTGCGCCGGGCCGAGCGCGTGGTTGACGACGTCGACGTCGAGGCCCGGGAACGCCAGGTCGCGGTCGAACGGCAGCACGTTGACGGTCGGCCCGACCAGCTCGCGCAGCCCCCCGGCCAGGCCGAGCTCGCGGGCCAGCTCCTCCCCGGGGATGCGGGCGTGCGCCTTCGCCGCAGCGACCGCGGTGTCCACCGCCGCGAGCAGCTCGCGGGCGGTGAGCCCGGGCCGCACCGCCAGCCGCAGCGGCAGCACCGTCGAGGCCATCGCGGGTAGCCCGCGCAGCTCGGTGTCGCGGGCGGCCATCGGCAGCCCGAGGATCAGGTCGGTCATCCCGGTGACCCGGTGGGTGTAGCCCGCGACGGCGGCGACCAGCAGCCGCGACAGTCCGCTCCCGGCCCCCGCGGCCGCAGCCGTGAGCCGGGCCGTCGCCGCGGCGTCGAACTCCACGGTGCGTCGCCGCGGCAGGTCCGGGGGGTCGGTGAGCGGCACCAGCCGGGCGGGCGGCGGGTGGTCGGCCAGCAGCGCCGCCCAGTGGGCGAGATCGGCGGCGTGCCGCGGCGAGCCGCGGTAGGCGCGGTCGTGCGCGACGAGCCGGTCCAGCGACCAGTCCGGCGCGTCGCTCCCCGATCCGCGATACAGCGCGGCTGCCCGCGCGGTCAGCGCCGCGACGCCGTGCGCGTCGATGACCACGTGGTGGTAGCGCTGGTACCAGCGCACCCGGTCCGGGGCCAGCCGCAGCAGCACGTGGCGGTGCAGCGGGGGCCGGTCCAGCTGCAGCGGCGCCGCCAGGTCGGCCCCGATCAGCGCATCGGCGGCGGCGACCGGGTCGGGTTCGCCGGACCGATCGAGCACCTCGGGCCCGCCGGATGGCGGCACCGGATGCTGGTGGGGCGTCCCGTCCCGCTCCGCGACCCGCACGTGCAGTGCGCCCGCCTCGGCGACGGCGCGGCGTACGGCGACGGCCAGCCGGTCGAGGTCGACCGCACCGCGCAGCTCCACCGACCAGGCGATCGTGTAGCGGCGGGCATCCGGGTCGAGCCGGTGGGCCCGCCAGACGCCGTCCTGCGCGGCGGTCAGCGGCCGGGCGCCGGGCGGGACGGGGGGCGGGATCGAGACGCCGTCCATCCTGGCTCCTACTGCTTCCCGGCGGCGGCCAGCTGCGCAACGAGCTGGTCGGCGGCGTAGGGGATGCTCAGCACGGTGTTGAACGACAGGGCCGCGCCGATCGGCGGCTCGTCGTAGGGGACGAACAGGTCGCGGTGCTCGGCGGCGACACGCAGCCGCTGGTAGAGCGGGTCGGCCTTGATCCGCTGCTCGGTCTGTGCGTCCCCGGTCAGCCACATCAGCCGGTCGGCCTCGAGCAGATCGAGCCGCTCGGCGCTGAAGTCGATGAGGTTCTTCGTGCCGATGAACTGCTGCAGGGCCTGCGGCATCGTGAAGCCCAGCTCCGACATGAAGATCATCTTTGGGTCCTTGGGCGAGAACGCCGTGTACTGGCCCGGCTCGTAGTTCTCGGCCACCACGGCGGTCATCCCGGCGAACTCCGGGTGCTCGGCGCGGATCGTCGCGAACCGCTCGGCGATGCCCTTGATCAGCTCGTCGGCCCGCTGCTCCTGGCCGAGCGCCCGCCCGATCGCGCGCGTCATGTCCTGCCACGGCGCCTGGTAGTCCTCGAAGCCCTTGGGCTGCGCGACGACGGGCGCGATCGCGGAGAGCCGGTCGTACTGGGCCTGCGACATCCCCGAGTACTGGGCGAGGATCAGGTCGGGCTTCAGCGCGGCGATCTGCTCGATGTTGTACTCGTCGCGCTCGCCGACGACGGTGGGCGGCGAGTCGCCCCACAGCGTGCGCACCCAGGGCCATGTGCCGAACGGCTCCTCACCGAACCAGGCGACCGCCCCGACGGGCTTGCGCCCCAGCGCCAGCACCGCGTCCTGGTCGGACAGCCCCAGGGTGACGATGCGCTGCGGCTGGGCGGGGATTGTCGTGCTGCCGTACTTGTGCTCGACGGTGACCGGGAACGTCCCGGTCCGCGGGGTGGCGGTGGCGTCGGCCTTCGGGTCGCCACCACCGCACGCGGCGAGGGCCAGGGCCAGCAGCAGCGCGAGCGCCGCCCCCAGGCCCCGGCGAGCGGTTCGGGTGGGAAACATGGTGCATCCTTTCGGGCAGGGCGAAACGCCGGCGGACCATTCCGCCGTGCGCAGGCAGGCGGGTCAGACGGCCGGGGTGAGCGAGTCGCGCGACATCGGCAGCGGCCGCCGTCGGCTCGCGACGATCGAGCGCAGGATCTCCGCGGCGCGGACCGCCGCATTGGACAGCAGCGAGGACGACAGCCCGTGGGTGTGCTCGGTGCCGCCCTGCAGGTAGATCCCGCCGCGCACCTCGGCGTCGGTGGCGACGCGGTAGTCGCGTTCGACGCGCAGCCGCCCCTGCTCGTCGCGATGGCAGGCAGCCCTGAGCTCACCGAGCAGCTCCAGCGGGTCGGCGGGGCGGTACCCGGTCGCGTAGACGACGACGTCCGCGTCGAGCCGGGTCAGCTCGCCGGTGGTGAGCGACTCGACGGTGACCGCGACACCGTCCGCGCCGGCCACCGCCGAGGTCAGCCGGGAGGCCGGGAACAGCCGCAGCCGCTCCTGTCCGAGCACCTTCTCCCGGTAGACGCGCCGGTAGAGGTCCTGGATCAGGTCGATGTCGACCACGGAGTAGTTCGTGTTGGCGTGGTAGCCGAGCATCATCTGCTTGACGTGCTCGGGCGCGGCGAAGAAGTCGTCGACGGCCTCCGGGTCGAAGATCCGGTTCGCGAACGAGCTGTCGTCGGCCGGGCTGTAGCCGTAGCGCGCGAAGACCGAGCAGACCTGGGCGTCCGGGAAGCGCCGGTGCAGGAACGCGGTCACCTCGGCGGCGCTCTGCCCGGCGCCCACGACGACGAACCGCCCGGGCCGGGCGTCACCGAGCTGCTCGACCGAGCGGAGCAGGTCGCGGTTGTGCCAGATCCGCGGGCCGGCCGAGACTCCGTCGGGCAGCCTGGGCTGCAGCCCCAGGCCGAACACGACGTTGCGGGCGCGGTGGCCGGTGAGCCGGTCGCCGGGACCGCGGGTGATCACCTCGAAGCCCTCGACCGTCCCGCGCAGCGTCACCGGGCGCACCCCGACGACCTCCTGCCCGTAGCCGACGAGGTCGTCGACCTGCGCCGCGGCCCACTCCAGGTAGTCGTGGAACTCCACGCGCAGCGGGAAGAGGTTCTTGTGGTTGATGAAGTCGACGAGCCGCCCGCGGCTGTGCAGGTACGACAGGAAGCTGAACCGGCTCGCCGGGTTGCGCAGGGTCACCAGGTCCTTGAGGAACGAGACCTGCATCGTCGCGTCGTCGATCAGCATGCCGCGGTGCCAGCCGAACCGTGGCTGCCGCTCCAGGAACAGCGCCGACACCGTGCCCGCGTCCGTCGCCTCCTGCTCGGCGACCGCGACCGCCAGCGCGAGGTTCGAGGGGCCGAAGCCCACGCCGATCAGGTCGTGAATCGGCGATGCGGCACGTGTGGTGACGGACATACCAGTCCCCTCGTCAAATCCTCATCAAACATGAGCCTGCCCTTGCCAATGCAGAGGGCACCCTAACTTAAGATTGGGCCGTCGATCTAGCCCGGATGGCGGAGAACGGCTCCGCTGAGCGACACAATCGCTACCCCTTGTGTAGTGAGGCAAGGCTCGCTTAACTGTGCGCTCGATCCGTCACGGAAGGGGTGTCCGCTCGATGCGCGTCGTCATGTTCGGCTACCAGACCTGGGGGCACCGCACGCTCGCGGCGCTGCTCGAGGCGGGACACGAGGTGGCCCTCGTCGTCACCCACCCACCCAGCGACCACGCCTACGAGCGGATCTGGGACGACTCGGTCGAGGAGCTGGCCCGGCAGCACGATCTGCCGGTCCTGCTGCGCACCCAGCCCGACGACGAGGAGCTGATGAGCCGCCTCAAGGAGGCCGACCCCGACGTCATCGTGGCGACGAACTGGCGCACCTGGATCCCGCCGCAGGTGTTCGAACTGCCGCGCTACGGCACCCTCAACGTGCACGACTCGCTGCTGCCCGCCTACGCCGGGTTCGCCCCGATCAACTGGGCGATCATCAACGGCGAGACCGAGGTCGGGGTGACCGCGCACCTGATGGACGCCGAGCTGGACGCGGGCGACATCGTGGCCCAGATGTCCGTGCCCGTGGGACCCCGGGACACCGCGACCGACCTGTTCCACCGCACCCTCGCACTGTTCGGGCCGATCACGATCGAGGGGCTGGAGCGCCTCGCCTCCGGGCGCACCGACTGGACCCCGCAGGACCGGTCCCGAGCCAGCTTCTTCCACAAGCGGTCCATCGAGGACAGTCGCATCGACTGGACCCGTCCCGCCCGCGAGATCGCCGACCTCGTGCGCGCGCAGTCCGACCCGTACCCGAACGCGTTCACCCATCACCGGGGGCGCGTGCTCCGGATCCTGTCGGCGCGGGTCTCCGAGCGGCCGTACGGCGGCACCCCGGGGCGGATCTTTTTCCGGGAGGGCGACGGGGTGGTGATCGTGGCGGGCCCGCGGGCGCGCACCGGCCGCGAGCCCGGACTGGTCGTCGAGCGGGTCCGCACCGAGGACGGGCGGGAGTACGCCGCGCAGGAGTACTTCCGCACGATGGGCGGCTACCTCACCGCCGCTCCCTGATCCGGCCGCGCCCTGAATCCGGCGGGGTCAGCGGGCATCCCGCCAGGCGGCCCACAGCCGCGCGTACCGGCCGCCCGCGGCCAGTAGCTCGTCGTGGCTGCCCTGCTCGACCACCCGGCCCGCCTCGAGCACCACCACCCGGTCCGCGGTCGCGGCCTGGGTCAGCCGGTGGGCCACGACGAGGGCGGTCCGGCCGGCCAGCGCCCGCCGCGCCGCCGCCTCCAGCACCCGGGACCCGGCGCTACCCGCCTCGGCGGTCGCCTCGTCGAGGATCGCGAGCGGTGGGTCGGCCAGCACCAGGCGGGCCAGCGCGACCTGCTGGGCCTGCACGACCGTCAGCGGATGCCCCCCGGTGCCGACGACCGTCGCGAGTCCCGCCGGCAGCGACTCGACCCATGACCGGGCGCCGACGGTCTGCAGGGCCGCCAGCAGCTCGTCGTCGGTGGCCTCCGGCCGGGCCAGCCGCAGGTCGTCGGCGAGCGGCCCGGCGAAGACGTGCACCTCCTGGGTGATCAGCGCGAGCGTCTCCCGCCGCACCGCCGGGCCCTGCTCGGACAGCCGCACGCCACCGATGTCGACGCTGCCGCGGCCGGGCCGGTGCACGCCGGCCACGAGCTTCGCCAGCGTCGTCTTGCCCGCCCCGCTGCCCCCGACCAACACCACCTGCTCACCGGCCGCCACGTCCAGGTCCACCCCGTCGAGCACGTCGTGGCCCGCCACATAGCCGTAGCCGAGCTCCTTGGCGCGCACCGACGCGTCGATCGGGCGGGCCGGCCGCTCGGGCCCGTGCTCCGCGGGCAGCTGCGCGACCCCCACGATCCGGGCCAGACTCGCGGCCGCCGACTGCGCGGTGTCGAGCAGGAACAGCACCTGGTTGATCGGGTTGAACAGGTTGATGAAGTACAGCGCCGCGGCCGTCGCCGTGCCCACGGACACCGCACCGGTGCGGACCAGGACGAAACCGGTGGTGAGCACCGCGGCGGCACCGACGAGCTCGGCGAGGTTGAGCCGGCCGAAGAAGCCGGTCTGCAGCCGCACCACGCGCAGCGCCGCCGTCACCACGTCCTGCGAACGCCGCCGCACCCGCTCGCGGTGCTCGGCGGCCAGCCCGAACGCCCGCACCGTGGCGACCCCGCTCACCGTGTCGAGCAGCTGCTGGTGCTGGGCGCCGCCGAGCACCCGCTGCCGGGCATACAGCGGGCCGGATCGGCGCAGGTACCAGCGCGCGGTGAGCGCCTGGATCGGGACCGCGAGCGCCGCGGCGAGCAGGAACCGCCAGTCCAGGACGGCGAGCCCGACGAGGGTCAGCGCGATGACGAGCGCCGCGCGGGCGAACTCCGGCACCGCCTCCCGGACGGCCTCGCCGACGAGCGTGACGTCGGAGGTGACCCGCGCGCTCAGGTCGCCGGCTCCGGCCGCCTCGACGCGTTCCAGTGGCTGGCCGAGCGCCCGGGCGACGAACCGTTCCCGCAGCGTGGCCAGCATGCTCTCGCCGACCCGCGCGATCGCGGCGATGCCCAGCGCCGCCGCCGCGCCCTGCCCCAGCGCAGCCGCGGCGAGCGCCAGCACCGGCCCGGTGACGGCCTCGGGCGCCCCGCCCGCCACGACGAGGTCGACGATGCGTCCCAGCAGCGGCGCGGTGAGCAGGCTGACGGCCGCGCTCGCGGCCAGCGCGCCGAGCGCGGCCGCCGCCGTGGTCCGGCACGGGCGCAGCAGCTCGCCCAGCGCGGTGCGGGTGCCCCGGGCCGAGGCGACCGGCAGGAGCTCGCGATGTCCGGCGCCGGCGGTGGGTTCGGTCATCCGAGCACCGCCGCGCGGTAGTCGGCGTCGGCGTGCAGCAGCTCGTGGTGCGTGCCCTCGGCCCGGACCCGGCCGCGATCGAGCACGACCACACGGTCGGCGACGCCCAGCAGGGCCGGGCTGGTGGCCAGCAGGAGGGTCGTGCGGCCACGGCGGACCTGGCGCAGCGCGGCCGCGATCCGGGCCTCGGTGACCGCGTCGACGGCCGTCGTGGGGTCGTGCAGCACGAGCACCGGCGCGTCCGCGGCCAGCGCCCTGGCCAGCGCCACCCGTTGCCGCTGACCGCCGGAGAGCGAACGCCCCTGTTCCGCGATCGCCGTGTGCACGCCGTCCGGGAGCACCCCGGCCACCTGGTCGGCCTGCGCGGCGGCCATGGCCGGCGCCGGGTCCCGCCCCGGTGGCGCACCGGCCAGCACGTTCTCCCGCAGCGTCCCGGCGAACAGCTCGGCGTCGTGGGCGGCGACGAGCACGAGGCGGCGGGCGGCGGCGGGCGGGTACTCCGCGAGCGGCACGCCGTCGAGCTCGATCGCGCCACCGTCGGGCTCGGCCTCGCGGCCCAGGCAGCGCAGCAGGGCGGTGGCGGCGGGTGGATCGGCCGCCACCCCGAGCAGCTCGCCCGGCCGGACGGTCAGCTCCAGCCCATCGAGCGGGCCGTGCGTGAGGGCGCGCACCCGCAGCTCGCCGCGCGGGTCGGCGGGGGCCGGGCGGGTTCCCCCGCCGACGACGACCGGGGCGGACAGGACGGCGGCGATGCGGGCGGCCGAGGCGCGGGCCTGCGCGAGCTGGCCGTTGACCCAGCCGAAGATCTGCAGCGGGGCGATCAGGTACTGGGCGAGGCCGACCGCCGCGACGAGCCCACCGACGCTGATCTCACCCCGCATCGCGAGCCGCCCGCCGACCAGCGCCACCAGGGCCAGGAACAACCCGTTCGCGGCCAGCACCGCACCCTGGTAGCCCGCCTGGGCGCGGGTCGCACCCAGGGTGGCGGCCAGGGCGTCGCGGCTGGTGGCGACGTACCGGCGGACCGCCGCGGGTTCGGCGCCGATGCCCTTGAGCACCCGGACCCCGGCGACGAGATCGGCGGCCACTCCGGCGGCCTGCGCGCCGCGCTCCTGCTCGGGGCCGCTGCGTCGTTCCACCGGCCTGCCCAGCAGGTGTACGAGCGCGAGCAGCGGCGGGGTGCCGAACAGGATCAACAGCCCGAGCGGGAGCGAGATCCGCAGCAGCGCCACCGCCACCACGGCGGTCGCCACCGCCGCCGCCAGCCCCATCGGGAGGGCGAAGTTGACGATCCCGACGCGCTTGGCGTCGGCCACCGCGATGGCCACGAGGCTGCCCGGCAGCCGGCCCGTCTCGGCCCCGCCCCGCGGGTCGAGCACGCGGTCGGTCACCAGGAGCCGCAGCCGCTGGTCGGCGCGCACGTCGGCCAGCCAGGACCGGCGCGCACCCCAGCGGTAGCTGAAAGAGAGCATCGCGAAGTCCAGGCCGAGCAGCAGCAGCCACCGCGCCAGCGCCTCGGCGTCGCCCGTGGTGACCGCGTTGTCGATCACCGCGCCGACCAGCACCGGGACGAGGGCCTCGCCCGCCTGATGGCCGACGAGAAACAGCGACGCGAGACCGACGTGGCGCCCCTGGGAGGTCACCGATGCGCGTAGCACCGACCTCCCGGTGATCGTCTCCGAGCCCATTGGGAAAGGTTAGCCTTACCATTCCCGAGTCCGGGAGGGTTCGACGCTAGGCGGACGTATCGACGATCTTCCAGTACGAGTCCTTGCGGACGACCTTGCCGTCGCGGAACTCCCAGTGGTCGCATCCGCGCACCCGCACCTGCTGACCATCGGGTGTCGTGCCGGTGAGAAGCCATTCGGACACACCGAGATCGCCGCTGACCCAGTGCCGGTCATCGCCGTAGTGGGCATCGGGCAATCCCGCGAAGCGGGTGGCCAGGCCCTCCCGAACCGCCGACTTGCCGGTGAGCCGCCGGCCCCAGGGTTCGGGTCCCCTCGGCATGTCCAGCGAACAGTCCTCGGCGAAGAACTCCATGATCGCGTCCAGATCGTGTGCGTTGAACGCCTTCGCGATCGCCGTCAACATTTCGACCGAGGCCCCACTCCGATCCGTCATCCCCAGCCCTCCCCCGTGTCGCCGTTCACCCGCCGACGGGCGGAAGGCCACCAGCGGGAGCTGCTCGGCCATCCGCCGCCGCGCCTCGTCCGACCCGTCGTAGCGCCAGCCGAGCAGCCACGACAGGACGCGCCGCAGGATCGGGCCGATCACCCGGTTGCGCCGCTCGTAGTCGGCGAACACCGCAACGGCCTCCTCCGGGCCCAACCGGCGGTGGTCGACGGCGAACGTCGACCCGCCGACGGTGATCTCCGCAGTCCCTCCGGCGTCGAGGTTGCGCAGCCAGTCCGCGCGCGGGCCGAACCCCGACACGACCACGTACCCGGACGTCCGCCGGTCGCAGCCCACCACCTCCAGAACGGTGGTGTAGCGCCTCCCGCTGCGCCGCCCCACGTGGGTCAGCCGCAGGAACCGACGGCCCAGGACCCAACCCAGGCCGTGGCGGTAGAGCCGATCCGGCAGCCGGAACGCGATCCGCAGCCACGAGGGCACGGGCGGTGCGCTGGTCACCGTCGCCTCCGATCCGGGTCGCCCGGTTCGCGCGGCGCCCGCTCGATCTGCGGGGGCGCGTACCGCCGGTTCAGCGGCGCGGTCCGGCCCCCACCTGCCTGCCGAGGTGGAGCGAGCAGCCGGCCCGACGATCGCTGCATCCGGCCAGTGTCCCAAGGGTGGCCAGGTGGCGGAACCCGCGGATCCAGGCCCGTTCGAGCATCGGGCAGGAATCTCCCGGCCGGCCGGGTCACTCGAACGCCGCGAGCAGGTCCCCCAGCACCGCCTCCTCGTGCACGGCCACGCCGTGATGCCGCATCGCGGCCCCCAGCTCGGCGTCCCACGCCGGCTCGACCGGTGCCCCGGCGAGCGGGAGGCGGGCCCGGCCGAGTGCACCGAGGTAGTCGCCGGCGCCCATCCGCCACGGCACGACCCCCGCCTCCGCGATCAGCCGGTTGGCGATCGCGACGCCGGGCCAGTCGAAGTCGCCGTGGTAGCGCAGCCGCGCACCGGCCAGGGCGGCGAGGACATCGAGCACCACCAGCGCGGGCTGCCCGCTCGTGCACACCACCGGCACCCGGCCGCCGAACCGCTCGGCCACCGCCTCCAGCACCCGCGGGTTCTCGCAGACCAGCACCGTGGCCGGCGGGTCGAGAATGCAGCGGCGCAGGTCCCAGGGGGTCAGGTGGACCGGGTCGCCCGCGTCGGCGGCCAGGTCGAGACGCGCCCCCGCCGCCCCGGTGGCCCGCAGCCCCAGCGTCAGACAGGTGGTGGAGATCAGGTCGACGCGGACTCCGTAGCGCTCCCACAGCGCGCGCCGGTCGGCGGTGGTCGTGGGCACCGGCTCGCCGGACCGCGCCGCGAGCGCGCGCAGCACCAGGGCGGCCGCGGTCGTCCCGTCGTCGAGCGCGTGCGCGTCGCCGCCGACGGCGGTGGCCAGCTCGGTGCGCGACGTCGCGGCGGGCAACCGGGCCAGCGCGCCCGCGGCCAGCCGGACGGCCGCCTCGGGGTCGGCGGTGCGGGAGAGCGTTCCGGAGCGGCGGAGCTCGTCGATCCACTCCTGCAGCCACGGCTGGCCCGCCAGCAGCGTTCGGGCCAGCGTGAACGGCGACTCGCGGGCCGCGGCCCGCCGCGCCCGCAGCGCCCGCCGGTCGACCATCGCGGCGCCGGTGGCCGCCTCGAGGACCGCGACCAGTCCGCCGACGCCGGAGCGCTCGGCGAGCCAGGCGTCCAGCTCGGCGAGGTCGATCGTCAGCCGCGACGCCGTCACCGGGCGCCCCACCAGTGTGGTGGCCGCGTGCCGTTCGGCGCGGGTGAGCCCGGTGAGCACGATCCGTCCCTCGGCGCGCAGCCCCCGGGCCTCGACCCGCTCCCGCAGGACCGCCCAGATCCGGCCCAGCGCCGGATCCGCGATCCAGCTCATATGCCGACGGCCTGCAGACGGTGGCCGTCCCAGACGTGCCGGTACTGCGCGATGCCCCGCTCGTTCGGGTCGCGCAGCGCCTCGTAGATCGCGAGCGAGGGCACCGTGGCGTGATCGCCCCAGAGCCGCTCGCTGGTGACGACGAAGTCGAGGTCGAGCTGGACGAGCAGCCCGAACAGCAGCGGATGGGTGCGCACGTCGATCTTCGGGAAGGCGTCGTCGAGCAGCACGAAACGCGGCGAATGCGGCGCGGCGCCGGCCAGCGAGCTGAAATGGGCGGCCGCGGCCGCGAACAGCGGCAGGTAGCAGACGACCTTCTGCTCACCCTGTGACAGCGGCGAACGGCGGTGCAGGTCGTGCCAGGCGCCGGCGTTCTCGGGACGGGTGTAGCGGATGCGGAAGGCGAACCAGCGCCGGTAGTCCAGGGCCCGCGCGAGATGTTCGGAGTAGGAGTCCTCCGGGGCCTCCGCGCGGGAGGCCTCGATCAGCCGGTGCAGGGCGTCGCGCAACTCGCGGCGCTCGTCGGCCAGCAGCGCCCCCACCGGCCGGCCGAGCAGCTCCACCGCGCGGCGGGCGTCGGCGGCGACGTCCTCGCGCAGCGTCCAGTGCAGCTTCACCTGGATGCCCTGGCTGGTGGTGACCCCGCGCAGCAGCGCGTTCATCTCGGTGACCAGCTCCTCGGACTCCAGCCGCCGCTCCCGCAGCGACTCTCCCAGGTCACCCAGCACGTGTTCCTCGAACAGCCGCCGCTCCCGATCCGTGAGCAGCTCCGCGTCGCGGGCGACAGCGGCGGCCAACCGGTCGGCGAGCTCACCGATCGGGTGTTCCCCCGCCTCGTCGCGCCCGACGACGGCCAGTGCGCCCCCGATCTCCGTGACGCGCGGGTCGGCGTCGCCTGCGGGGCCGCTCGCGGCGTCCCGCCACGCCGAGTAGACGGCGGCCTCGGTGCCGTCCCGCTCGGGCGCCGGCAGCGCGGCGAGCCGGCGGGCGAGCGCGAGCACCGCCGCGGGCACCGGATTCCCGGCGGCGAACCCCGCGGCGAGGTCGAACACGCCGAGCTCGCCCGCCCCGCCCGGCCCGGCGCCGGACGCGAGCAGACCGGGGGTCTCCACGAGCGCGCCCACCGCCGCGACCGCACCGGCCAGCACCGGTTCGTGCTCGGCGAGCCGCGCCGCGGCATCAGCGGCCGCCTGCCGGGCGGCGCCACCCTCGGCGAGCAGCGAGGCGATCCGTTCGTTCAGGGCGTTCTCACGTTCCCGCAGCCGCGCGTCCTGGTCCTCGGCCGCCTCGATCCGCCGCCGGATCTCGCGCAGCGGCGCGCCGACCGTCTGCTCCAGCTCGTCGGCCGCCGCCTGTGCCGCCGCGGCCCGCTCCCGCGCGTCCGCGGCATCGGCGGCCGCCTGCTCGGCGTCGGCGAGGTCCTCCTCCCGGGCCGCGGCGTCGCCGGCCCATCGGTGCAGGCGGTCGCGCAGCGGCGAGGCGATGTCGGCGTGCCGGGCGAGGGCGGCGTCGAGGTCGCCAAGGGACTCGCCGCGGGCGGCGAGCGGCCCGGCCGCGGTGGGCAGGTCGTGCGCGAGCGCCAACTCCTCGAGGGTGCGACGCCGGGCGGCTTCGGCCGAGCGGGCGGCGACCGCGGCCTCCTCGGCCTCGGCGGCCAGCCGGTCGGCGCGCTGCGTGACCCGGGTCCGCTCGGCCAGGCGCGTCCAGGTTCGGATCAGCTCGGCGGTCGACGGCGCGTCGGCCAGCCACGCCTCCACCGCGTCGGCGGCGGCGCGGGCCACCCGCTCGTCGGCCGCAGCCGCGTCCCGCTCCGCGGTCGTGGCCGCGATCAGGGCGTCGAGCTCGGCGAGGCGCCGCTGGCGTTCCGCCGACCGCGCGGTGGCGCCGATGTACTGGGCGGCGGGTTTGGTGGACCGCCCGGTGAGCGGGCCCAGCCGCCAGCTCCCGTCGGCCCCGATCACCGCGGTGGAGCCCGGCACCGCCGCGCCCGACCCGAACGACACCCGCGCGAGCACGCCCCGGACGGCCTCGGCGGTGACCGGGCCGCGCGGCGGCGGGTCGGCCACCAGGACCTCGGTGAGGGCCGGCCCGCCGGCCGCGGGCCCGGCGGGGAGCACGACGTCGCGACGGTCGGCCGCCAGCACGGCACCGTCGGCCCGGACCCACGCGTCCAGCAGGCCGGAGGCCTCCAGCGCCGCCTCCAGCCCGGCGCGGTCGGCCGGGGTGAGGGGGGCGGCGAAGTCGACGAGCTGCCACAGCGCCGCCCCATCGGTGCCGTCGCGCCGGTCGCGGCTCCAGGCCGGCTCGGGCGGCGCCGGGTCGCGCTCCGCGGCCACCCGGGCGCGCCGGTTCGTGGCCGCGTCGAGCTCCCGGTCGGCGGCGGCGCGGCGGGCCCCGGCCTCCTTCTCCTCCTCGCGGCGCGTGGACAGCACCGGCGCAGCGGCCTCCCGGGCGAGGGTGCGCAGCGTGGGGACGCTGTCGGCGGACAGCTCGTCCGGCGGGTCGAACGCGACCGCCCGGGGATCGGTGCGCCAGGAGTCGAACGCGGCCGCGAAGCCGGCCTCGGCCCGGTCGGCATCGGCGCGGGCGTCGGCGAGGTGACCGCGCTCCTCCTCGGCCCGCTGCTCGGCGGCGGCCGCCTGCTCCTCGGCGCGGCTGCGCTCGGCCGCGGCGGCGTCGAGGTCAGCTCGGGCGGCCGCCACCACCTGCACAGCGGCCCGCAGCTCGCCGACGACCGGACGCGCGGCCCGGACCGCGGCGGCGTGTACGGCGAGCGCGTCGGCGGCAGCGGCGGCATCGTCGGTGCGGTCCAGCCGTGGCTCGTGCAGCGCGGGCGGCATCGGCAGCAGGACCTGCGCCCCGGCCCGACTCAACTCGGCGGACCGCGCACCCGCGGCAGCGCCGTAGTCGGTGAGATCGGCGCGCAGCGCCTCGGCGTCGCAGCGGACCCGCTCACCGCTCTGCTCCGCCCGTCGGTGAGCCCGCTCGGCGACCCGCCGCGCCTCGTCCGCGGAGCGGACGCGCTCCGCGGCCAGCGCCTGGCGGTTCGCCAGCTCACGCTGGTTGCGCAGCAGCGGGTCGGCGCGCAGCTCGGCGAGCCGCGCCCCGAGCGCGCCGCGTTCCTCGCCGACGGCCGCGCGCTCGGCCTCGGCCGCATCCCGCTCGGCGGACAGCGCCGCGGCCCGGCCCGTGCACCGTTCGAGCTCGCGGGCCCGGCGGGTGCGTTCGGTGTGGCACCCGACCAGGTCGGCGCCGCGGGCGCGCAGCACCGCGCGGGCGTACCCGGCGTACGCGGCGGCGAAGTCCGCGACGGCCTCGGCGCTGCGCCGGTGCCGGTCGAGCTGCTCGCCGAACGCGGCCAGCTCGTCGAAGGTGTCCCCGGCGGCACGCAGCGCCGCGTCGTCGAGCTGCGGCAGCGCCTGCACGAGCTGCTCGGCGAGGCGCGCGGGCTCGATGTCCTCGCCGACCTGGGGCTGGCGCAGCCAGTACAGCAGCCGCAGCAGCTCGTCGTACTGCGCGGGCTCCAGCCCGAACAGCAGGCGACCGACGTGCTGCTTGTAGGAGCGGGCCGACTCGAAGACCTGACCCTCGGGCTCGACCACGGCGCGCAACCGTTCCCTGGCCAGCGGACCGGCGTCGTCCTCGAGGAGCAGGTCCTTGCCGACCCGGCCGGGGAAGGTGAAGAACCAGGCCGCCGCGGCCCGCGCCGACTGCGACGCCCGGATGCCGACGCCGCAGGTCACCGTCTCGTCCTGCCCGTCACCGACGGTGCGCGCGAACTCCACCCACAGATATCCGGCCCGGTTCTGCCCGGAGTACCCGTCGAGCATCAGCCACAGCAGGCTGGTGTGGTGACGCCCGGACGCGGTCATCCGGGCCTTGTCGCCGTCGAGCACGAACGGCAGCAGCATCTCCAGCGTCTTCGACTTGCCCGCGCCGTTGGCGCCGCGCAGCAGCAGCCGGCCGTCGGCGAACTCGAAGATCTGCTCGTCGTACTGCCAGACGTTGAGCACGCCGGCCCGCGACAACCGGAACCTCTCGGTCACGTCTCCTCCTCGGCGGACGGCGACGGTTGTTCGCTGATCGAGGCACGCACCGCGTAGCGGGCACCGGCCGCGTGCACGAGCCACGCCTCGTCGTCGCACACCCGGACCAGCCCGACGGCCACCAGGACCGCGCGGGCCTCGGCGAGCGCCGCGGCGGCGTCCTCGCGGTGCGCCTTCTTCAGTCCGGCGCCCCAGTCCGCGAGCACCTCGGCCGAGATGCGCGCGACCAGGTCCGGCCCGGCCCTCCGCCATACCCGCTCGGGGGCGGCTGCCTCCCTGGCCGCCGGGCGCAGCGCCGCGGCCAGCCGCTCCATCAGCAGCAGCGCGAGCTGGCGCGACGAGCCCCCGCCGGGGAACTCCAGGTCGCTGAGCTCGCCGGCGGGGTCGATCGCCACGGCACCCTCGGCGCGCAGCTCCACCTCGACGCCGAACCGGTCGGAGAACCACTCCCGCTCTCGGTTGCGGGCCCGCCGCCACCACTCGGCCTGCTCCTCGGTGAGCGTGTCGACCGACAGGATCGGCGTCTCCACGAGCCTGCGCCGCACCGCCACCCGGGCCCCGCCCGCCGCCGAGGGCAACGCGGCGGCGTCGAGCAGGCCGGCCAGGCCATCCACCCCGCCGACGGGGGCGGCGACCAGCAGCGCGAGCCGGTCGCGCCGCACGTCGAGCAGCGATGCGGTGCGCTGCTCGGCCCAGTGCTCCAGGTCGCCGTCGCGTTCGTGCAGCACCCCGAGGTCGGCCAGGGCCGACAGCGCCGCGTAGAGGGCGCGGCGGTCGGCGATGGCGTCGAGGTCGATGTCCAGGCCGGCGTCGACCGCCGCGGAGCGGACCTGCGCCACCAGCTCGTCGACGAGCAGCTGGCCCTTCGCCCGGCTCAGCGCGGCGACGGTGAGGCACAGCAGGGCGTAGCCGCGCGGGGTGAACGCCCGGCCGTTGCGGCGCAGCAGCGGGCGGGTGGCGTCGCGGCCGAGGCCGGTCTTGAACAGCCGCGCCGTTGTGGGTTCGACGACGAGCCGGTAGCCGAGCCCGTCGGCGAACATCCGCTCCAGCTCGGCGCGGTGGCGGCGCACCAGCCGGAAGTCGTCGGCGCCCGCGCCCTCGGCGCACAGCAGCGGGGTGCGCAGCAGCGCCCGCGCGGCCCGTCTGCGCTCGGCGGCGGCGTGGAGGTCCTCGGCCGGGGCCGGGCGCTCGACGCGGCGAGCCCCGGTCATCCGGTGGCCCACCGTTCGTCGGTGTGCTCGACCGCCAGCGTCAGGTCGTGGAGCCGCATCCGGCCGGCCGGGCTGGTGACCACCGTGTCCGCGCCCGGGGTGCGCCGCACCGCCAGCCGCCACGACGCCCCGTCGGCGGCCACCTCGGCCACGTCGCCGGACCCGAGCGGCCGGCCGTGCCCACCCAGCGCCCGCGCGTAGAGCTCCAGCAGCAGCACGCGGGCCTCGTCGGAGAGCCGCAGCGCGCCCGGCCGCCCCGCGTGCCGGCCGATCTCGGCCAGCGCCGCCGCGCGCCGTTGCTCGGCCCGCTCCCGCTCGGCGAGCCGGGCCGCCTTGGTCTCGCCGTAGTCGTCGCGCCGCCCGGTCCGGCCGCGGATGACCCGCGCCCCGTGCCGCCGCAGCGCCACCGGCACCTCCGCCGACGGGGTGCGCCACCAGGAGGCGGTGGGCGGCACCGGATCGGCGTCGTCGTCCGCGGGAAAGCCGAGGTGGCGGCAGGAGTACAGCCCGAACGCCGAGGCCCACAGCGCGTGTGCGGTGTCGTCGTCGGCCTCGGCGAACCACCGGGCGAGGGTGAGCATGTCGCCGTAGCGGCTCTGCTCGCGCCGGCCGGTGGCGATCCGCCGCAGATTGACCAGCAGCGCCCGCATCGCGTCGGTGGCCAGGCGCCGCACCCCCGCGGCGTCGGAGTCGCGGCCGGGGCCGCCGACGAACCAGGCGTGCAGGCCGTCCCAGTCGGCGGGGTCGAGCCCGTTGGCCCGCCGCGCGGTCGTGCCGTCGACGCCGAGCAGCCGCTGGCCGGAGTTGGCCCGCTCGCACAGCACCGCCACCCGGGGCAGCACCCGCACCACCGCCTCGGCGAGCTGGGGCATGTGCCGGGCGACCTCGTCGACGAACCGCTGCAGGTAGTCGAGCAGGGCGGTCTTGAACGCCTGGAACTCCGCGCGGTCCAGGTCGTAGCGCACCAGCACCTGGGAGAGGTAGGTGTAGAAGTCGCGGGTGGACGAGACGAGCCGCTCGAACTGGGCGAACACGGTGGCGATGTCGCGGGCCAGCTCGTCGGGGTCGGCGGCGGCCACCGCGGGGTCGTCGAGCCTGCCCAGGGCGAGCAGGCCCGTCAGGATGCCGCCGAGCATCTCGGTGGAGACCTCGCGCGCCGACTCGGTGTGGCCCAACAACTCCTCGACGAACCGGTGCACCAGCTCCCCACGTTGGGTGAGCTGGTAGCGGGCGCGGTTCTGCAGGTACTCGCGCAGGCTGCGGGCTTCGGCCTCGCGGGGGCTGCGGGCGAGGTTGCCGTGCTCGACGAGGTAGGACAGCCGCTCGTCGACCGTGTCGGTGCTCAGCTCGAAGCCCTGCGCCGCAAGCCGCTGTGCCACCTCGGCCGCCGACTGGTCGGACAGCAGCCCCGCGACCTCTCCGGTGAAGGTCCGCATGATCGCGATGTAGGTGGCCGCCTCCTCGCGCGCGGCGTAGCGCAACGCCTCCAGCCGCACGCGCTCGGCGTGTGGCAGCGCGCTGTGCCCGACGTCGGGTTCGTTCACGCCGCGAGCGTAGCCAGCGCCTCCGACGGTCCCGGCCGTGTCCAACCCGGACCGGGAGCTCGGATCATGGAAGACTCCCGGCCACCCTTCGTTCGGCGACGACCGGGGAGCGACCCGTGGTCGTGCAACCGCTGCGCACCGAGGATCCGCGGCGGATCGGCGGCTTCACCCCCGACGGGCGGCTCGGCGGGGGCGGGATGGGGGTCGTCCACCGGGGCCGGTCGGCGCCCGGCCAGGACTGCGCCGAGGCGCACTGCGGGAACGGTTGCGCTCATCCGGCCGACCCGAGCCACCCCCGCACGATCGAGGGCCGCGGGCACGCCGAGGGCAGCACGGCGGTCACCCGGCGCAGCGCCGCGGCCCGCGCCGACCCGGTGACCAGCGCGCCGTAGGCCGCGGCGACCACCGGGGTGCGGGTCTGCGCGTGCACGCAGTGCAGCAGCACGGTTTTGCCCTCGGCGCGCAGCTCGCGCACCGCCGCCGCGGCGTCGGCGATCACGGCGGGCAGATCGAGGTTCGCGTCGTCGCCGTCGATCAGCCAGACCTCGATGTGGTCCTCCGGGGCGACGCCGGCCAGCGGGGCCTGGTCGGCGCCGAGCCGGCAGAGGCTGACCACGGCGTCGGCGACCCCGGGCCGCAGCGCGCCGACCCCGCCGAGCAGCACACCCGGATCGTCGGGATGCGGCACCGTGCGTTCCGATGCCCCGGCGTAGGAACGGACGGTCGGGGCGCCGGGCCAGCCGTCGGGATCGAGCTCGCCGCGGCGGACGGCGAGGACGCCGAGCCGGGTCAGGTCGCGGGCGCGCAGCCCGGGCCACCCGTGCAACCGCCGGCGCCATCGGGCCGGCACCGCGCTGCCACCGTGGCCGGCACCGAGCAGCGCACCGGCGATCGCCGCGACGGTGTCGGTGTCCCCACCTGCCCGCACCGCGGCCTGCAGACCCTCCTCGAACCCGCCACCGCGCGTGATGGCCGACCAGGCGCACTGCAGCGCCGCGACCACCCACCCGTTGCGTGCCCCGAACCGGTTGGGGGTGCAGCGCTCGGCCTCGTCGACCAGCTCGGCCCACTCCGGGCCGACGTGCCCGAGCCCGACGCGCAGGTCCAGCTGCCCGGTCCGCACGGCGTGGTCGATCGCCAGGCACCACAGCGCGCACGCGTCACCGGCCTGCGGGTCGTGGTGGGTCAGGGCGCTGACGGCGCGGGCCGCCGCCGCGATCGCGTCCGGGTCGCCGAGATGCGCCAGCGCGACCGGCCCGGTGCGCATCAGCGAGCCGTTGCCCGCGGTCCGCCCGGTCCGCTCGTGCAGCTCGGCGGCGCGGGCGCGCAGCCGCGCGGCCGCGCCGGGGCCGGGCCGCACCGCCGACAGCACCGCACGGGTCTGGACACCGATATCGGCCGGGCCGTCGGCGAACCAGCGCAGGAACCCGTCGGCGATCCGGTCCAGCGCGTCCGCCGTGCGCAGGTCCGCGCCGGTGGCCGCAACCTCGGCGAGTACGCAGGCCATCTCGGTGTCGTCGCTCCACTGCCCCGGTGCGTATCCGCCGAGCCCGCCGCCGAGCATCCGCGCCGGCTCCCCGGGGCCCGGCAGTGACCTGCTGCCGTACTCGTAGGGCACGCCCAGCGCGTCCCCCACCGCCGCCCCGAGCAGCACCCCGACGGCGCGATCCGGCGCGCTCACGCCGTCACCAGCTCGTGCCGCGGGTTGACCGCCACCGTGTGGATCGCGCGGCCGCGCCAGCCGAGGACCGCGACCCGGGCATACGCCGGGTACCGGCGCTCCACCCGCTGCACGAACCGCCGCGCGCGCCGTCCGGGCGTCTCGACGGCCGGGGCGCCCACGGCGTCGATCGCGGCCGCGTGCACCAGCCGACCCCATACCTGGGCGAGGGTGCGCGGAGAGTCGAAGACCTCCACCAGCACCGGCTGGCCGCCGATCCCGATCAGCACCCCGCTCTGGAACGCCCGCGGCCTCAGGTCGCGCACCAGCGCCGCGGCGGCCTCCTCGCGCCCGCGGGCGGTCTCGAGCAGCGAGCCCGTCGAGCTGGTGCCGTAGCGTCCGACCCGCTCCCAGACCTGCCCCTGGTCGCCTGCGGCGCGCACCGACACCGGGGCGCAGCGGCCACCCCGCTCGTGCCGGTGCCCGCCCTGCCAGCGCCGCTGCTCCACGCAGCGAACCTCCAGGACCGTCGCCACGCCCGGCTCGACGACGGCGGAGCGGGCGACGACCCGATGCTGCCACCCGCCCTCCAGCAGCTCTCCTTCCAGCACGAGCGCCGGGCGGGTCCCGCTGTTGGTCATCACCAGCTCGGTGACCAGCGGCCCGTCCGGGCGCTCCCGCACATCGACCGAGGGGCTGTGCACGTCGTAACCACGGGTGGCCACGGCCCGGCCGTTGAACACCGGAAACAGGGTGAGCCCGGCCCGCACGACCGGCCGCCCCAGATGCATGTCCGCCTGCTCCATGATCCCTCCTGCTCATTAGCGCGTTCTCGCTCTAATTAATAAGAGCAGATGTGAGCTAATATGTCCAGCATGAACTGGCGGGATGGATCGGGACGGGCACTCGCGGACTACCGGCGCCCCTCGGTGGCGGTCGACGTGGCCCTGCTGACGGTGCGCGCGGACGGACTGCTGGCCGTGCTGGTGCACGAGCGCGACGAGGAGTACGCGACCGGGCGGTGGTCGCTGCCCGGCGTGTTCGTGGGCGAACAGGAGTTGCTGGCGGACGCGGCGCTGCGCGCGCTGCGGGACAAGGTCGGCGTCACCGGGGAGAAGCCGCGCCAACTCGTCGTCCTCGACGACCCGGGGCGCGACGACCGCGGGCGCGTGCTCAGCGTCGCCCATGTCGATCTCGTGCCGGTCGCCCGGCTCCCGGCCACGGCACACCTCGCGCCGATCCGGGGCGAGCGCGCCGTGCTACCCGGCGGGCACACCGCGCTCGCGTTCGACCACGACGAGATCGTCGCCCGCGCGGTGGACTGGGCCCGGGACCTCTACCGGGAACGACCCGACCCGCGGGGATTGATCGGCACCGAGTTCACCCTGCGGGACCTGCAACGAGTCCACGAGTCCGTGCTCGGTGAACCGCTGCAGAAGGACACCTTCCGCCGACGCATGCTCGGCGCCCTCCAGGAGACCGACCGGCTCAGCAGCGGGACGGTGGGCAAGCCGGCCCGGCTGTTCCGGCGCGTGGGCCCCCCGCCCGTGGGCTCGGTTCAGCCCGCCGACGGGCGGAAGGCCACCAGCGGGAGCTGCTCGGACGTCCGCCGGTCGCAGCCGACCACCTCCGGAACGGAGGTGTAGCGCGTCCCGCTGCGCCGCCCCACGTGGGTCAACCCCGGTGGCGCAGCCGGGATGCCCGGGCGGCGGTCAGCGCGAGCACGATGGTGCCCACCGACTCCACGACGAGCGTCGTCGGGACCAGCTGGTTGCCGAGCTGCTCGCGCACCCCGAGGAACCCGACGGTCAGCGCGAGCACCAGCGCGAGCAACGTACCCGCCATGAACAGCGCGCTCAGCCCGCTCGTCAGCCCCAGCAGCCGGCCCGGCACGACGAGCATCGCCACGGCCAGGACGAGCGATCCGATCGCGTTGAGCACGAACAGGGTGCCGACCAGGCCGCTGAACCCGTGGAAGACGAGGTAGAGGTGGATCCCGCCCATCGCCAGGAGCAGCAGCGCGCCCAGTACCCGCCAGGGCAGCAGCGCGCGCTGCGCACCGTGGCCGCCGCCCGCAGCGGCCGGACCGCTCCAACCGGCTGCCCCGGAACGTCCCATGTCAGCACCTCCTGGGTCGGTGGCCCGCGCAGCCGGACCGTCTCCGGTGAACGGGAACGATCCTCACGCCTGTGGACCGGACCGACCTGCGTTGCCGGGTGAAGCGACCTCGGTCGGATCGTGGTCGCAGGACGACAGGGATCCCGGTCATTCTGACGGACCATTCGCGATGATGCGCCGAGCAATCGCCGATCGTCCTGTCGTGCGGGTCGCCGGATCGCGCATCCGGGCGTCGGCGATGGCATCGGCGAGATCGGTGGCGAGCCGATCGAGGGCCGCGTCGTCGAGGGTGTGCACGGTCAACCGCAGGTGGGTGGCGTCCGCACCGGAGTCCAGCCGGAAGGTGTCACCCGTGCGGACCAGCCAGCCGCGGCGCATCAGCCCGGTCGAGACCTCGCTGGCGTCGGCACCGGTGTCGACCCAGACGTTCAGCCCATCGGCGAGCCATCCATCGATGCCTCGGGCGCCGAGGAGCTTGCGGAAGGCACGGTTGCGCTCGGCGTAGTGGGCGGCGGCGCGGTCGAGGAGATCCGCCGTGTCCGCGTCGATCACCATGCGATGCGCGGCGCGCTGGAGGATATGGCTGACCCAGGTGCCGCCCGGAGCCAGGCGCAGGCCCAGGCGCTGCGCCGTGGCCGGGTCGCTGGCGACGAATGCCAGCCGCAGGTCCGGCCCGAGGAACTTCGACACCGATCGGACGAGCGCCCAGCGGTGCTGGTCCGGGCCGATGATGCTGTGGTACGGGCTCTGCGCGAGCAACGAGAAGTGGTCGTCCTCGATGAGGAGCAAGCACATACGGGCAGTATTAGACCTATGTCCCATGCAGCGGAGATGCCGACAACCGGGGTGGCCTATCCGACGGCCGAGTCCGTCGAGGACTTCGGGCGCGCCATCGCGACCGTCCGGACCCGGATCGCGCGGGCGGCCGGACGCGCGGGCCGGGACGCCTCCGAGGTGCGCCTGCTGCCGGTGAGCAAGACCGTTCCGGAGGATCGCATTCGACTGGCCGTGCGGGCCGGGTGCCGCGCCCTGGGCGAGAACAAGGTCCAGGAGGCCAAGCGCAAGTGGCAGAACCTCGCCGACGTGGATGTGTCCTGGTCGGTGATCGGTCACCTGCAGACGAACAAGGTCAAGGACGTCGTCGCGTTCGCCGACGAGTTCCAGGCCCTGGACAGCATCCGGGTCGCCGACGCCCTGGACCGCAGGTTGCAGGCAGCCGGCCGAAAGCTGGATGTGTTCGTGCAGATCAACACGTCCGATGAGGACTCCAAGTTCGGGCTGGAGCCCGATCAGGCGCTGGAGTTCCTGCGGCAGCTCCGGCACCGCGACTCGCTGCGGGTGCAGGGACTGATGACGCTGGCGCTCTTCACCTCCGACACCGAACGGGTGCGCGCCTGCTTCCGGCTCCTGCGCACCCTGCGGGACCGGGCCCGCGACCTCGACCCGGAGCTGATCGGTCCGGGTGAGCTGTCGATGGGCATGTCCGGGGACTACGAGACCGCGATCGAGGAAGGCGCCACGGTCGTCCGCGTCGGCCAAGCGATCTTCGGTGCCCGGCCCACCCCCGACTCGCACTACTGGCCCGGCACGGCACCCGAGCCGGGGAACGTCGCCTGACGGTGAGGATGGTCGAGCCGGACCTCGGTGAGGGACCGGTCGCGGGCGGGCCCACCGCGCCGGAGTCTCAGCACGAGCCAGGCTCGCGCAGCGCGGCCAGTCCCGCTGCGGCGAGCGCCGGCACGGCTTCGCCGACGGAGTCGAACCCCGTCCCGACGGTGTGCCCGGCGAGGTGGCGGGCGTGGATGCCCTCGGCGATGACGGCGATCTTGAAGTATCCGAGTGCCAGCGCGAACGGCAGGTTCGCCACGCGACGGCCCGAGGCCACCGCGTACCGCTGGACGAGGTCGTCCGCCGCGGGCATGCGTGGGCTCGTGGCCGCGGCCCCGCCGCCGCCGAGCACCGGGTCGAAAGCCGGGTCACGGTAGACCAGGTGCAGCGCGAGATCGGCCATGGGGTCGCCCAGGGTCGCCATCTCCCAGTCGACGACCGCACGGACGGTCCCGATGTCGGCCGGGTCCAGGATGGTGTTGTCGACCCGGAAGTCGCCGTGGACGATCCTCGCCTCGCTCTCCTGCGGGATCGACGCCGCCAGCCGGCTGTGCAGCGTCTCGATGTCCGGCATGTCGCGGGTGGCCACGCGGGTCCACTGGTCGTACCACCGGCGGACCTGCCGCCCGAGATAGCCCTTGGCCCGGCCGAAGTCGCCGAGGCCGATCGCGTTCGGGTCGATCGCGTGCAGGGCGACCAGGGTGTCGATCAGTGCGGTGGCGCACCGGATCACGTCCGCGTCGCCGAACGCGTCGAGATCGGCCTGGGTGCGTAGCACGCGGCCGGAGACGTACGTGACGACGGCGAACGGGGTGCCGATCACGGACGGGTCGTCGCACTGCGCCACCGCATGGGCCACCGGGACGCCGGTATCGCGCAGGGCGGCGACGACGCGGTACTCGCGCCCCATGTCGTGCGCGGACGGGGTCAACCCGCCGAGCGGAGGGCGCCGCAGCACCCAGCTGCAACGGCCGTCCGTGAGGAGGTAGGTGAGGTTGGAGCGGCCACCGGAGAGCAGTTCGGCACGCAGCTGCCCGGCGCCGGGCACCTGGTCGTCGAAGAACTTCTGGAGCCGAGGCAGATCGAGTCCGGTGAGCGTGCCGGTCACGGCCTGACCTCGGCGCCCGCGGCGGCGTGCCGCCGGGTTGCCCGGCGGGCGATGGACCAGCGGTGGGTCTCGGACGGCCCGTCGTAGATGCGGAAGGGCCGGACCTCCCGCAGGAATCGCCCCAGCAGGACGTCCCCGGAGACGCCGAGCGCGCCGCAGATCTGCAGCGCGCGGTCCACGACCCGCCACACCGCCTCGGAGGTGAAGGTCTTGGCGATGGACGTCGCCTGCGCGGCCGAGCGACCGGCATCGAGCTCCCAGCAGGCCCGCAGGATCAGTCCGCGGCTCGCCGCAATGTCGATCTCATTGTCGGCGATCATGGCTTGGACCATCCCGAGGTCAGCGAGCTTCGCGCCGAACACCTCCCGCTCGTTCGCCCGGGCGAGCGCGATGTCCTGGGCCCGTCGGGCGATGCCCAGCCAGCGCATGCAGTGCGTCATGCGGGCCGGCCCGAGGCGCACCTGCGCGTAGCGGAAGCCCTGGTCGACCTCCCCGAGCACCGCGTCGTCGGGGACGACGCACCCGTCGAAGATCAGTTCGAGGTGCCCGCCGTAGAGGGACTCGTCGAGCGTGTCGATGTGCCGCACGATCTTCATGCCCGGGTTGTCCGCGTCGACCAGGAACATGGTCGCGCCACCCGCGTGACCGGGCTCGCCCGAGGTACGGGCCATGCAGATGGCGAACGCGGCGCCCTCGGCTCCGGTGATGAACCACTTGCGGCCGTCGATCCGCCAGCCCCCTGGCACGGAGACCGCGGTGGTCGCGAGGGCCGCGGGGTCGGAGCCCGCGCCGGGCGCTGGTTCGGTCATCGCGAAGCAGGACCGGACGTCGCCGGCGGCGAGGGGTGCGAGGTAACGCGCCTTCTGCTCGTCCGTGGCGATCGCCTCGAGCAGGTGCATGTTGCCCTCGTCGGGCGCGGCGATGTTGAGCGCCAACGGCCCGAGCAGCGCGTAGCCGGCCTCCTCGAAGACCACCGCGCGGCCCCGCATGTCGAGCCCGTGTCCACCGAACTCGACCCCGACGTGCGGGACGAACACCCCGGCGGCCTTCGCCTCGGCCTGCAGCTCGGCGCGGACGGACTCGGTGCGGGCGACACCGCCGAGGCGCTCCTCGACCGGGATGACCACGGCGCGCACGAACGCCGCGGTGCGCTCGGCGAGCCGTGCGACGTCGGGGTCTGGTGCCAGCTCGACGGCCATGTTCTCTCCTCGACGGCGGCCGGCCGATCGATCTCGGCGCGACCGGTTTGACTGTGGTCAGCGGTGTACGCCGGACCCGGGATCCCGGGTCCGGCGCAGTCGGGGGCGCGGTCAGACGGGTTGCTGCTCGCGGGCGCGCAGCTCGCGGCGCAGCAGCTTCCCGGTGACCGTCTTCGGGATCTCGTCGAGGAACTCGACCTGCCGCGGGTACTTGTAGGCGGCCATCCGTTCCTTGCAGAACGCGATGAGCTCCTCCGCGGTGGCGGTACGGCCCGGACGCAGGCTGACGAACGCCTTGACCGTCTCCCCACGGTAGGCGTCCGGGACCCCGACGACGGCGGCCTCGCGGACCGCCTCGTGCTCGTAGAGGACGTCCTCCACCTCGCGCGGCCACACCTTGTAGCCGCCCGCGTTGATCTGGTCCTTCTTGCGGTCGACGATGTAGAACCAGCCGTCGGCGTCCATGTAGCCGACGTCGCCGGTGTGCAGCGCCCCGCCCGGCAGCGCCGCGGCGCTCTCCTGCGGCTTGTTCCAGTAGCCGGACACGACCTGCGGACCCGTGGTGACCAGCTCGCCGATCTCGCCCGGTGGCAGGTCCGTGCCGTCGTCACCGACGATCCGCACGATCGTGTTGTAGACCGGCACGCCCACCGACAGCGCCCCCGACGCCTCGTCCACCGGCGCGTCGGCGCCCAACGGCACGGCATGCGACGGCGAGGTGGTCTCGGTCAGCCCGTAGATGTTGTGGATGTAGTGCCCGAAGGTGGACCGGAACGCCGTGACCGTGCTCGGCGGGATGGGCGCACCACCGGAGTAGATCTTGGTGAGGCTGGCGAGGGCGTCCTTCTCGGCGTTGGGCGCGTTCATCAGCGCGATGAACACGGTGATCGACCCGACCGTGAAGGTGGCCCGCTCGGCCCGGATCGTCTCGATCGTCAGCGCCGGGTCGAGTCGATACATCAGCACCAGGGGGGCACCGGCCAGCAACGAGATCGCGATGTGGCCGACCAGCCCGGTGATGTGGAACAGCGGCGCCACACCGAGGATCACGTCGTCGCGGCCCAGACCGATCCAGTCGCGGTAGGTCTGGGCGTTGAACACGACGTTGCGGTGCGTGGTCATCGCCCCCTTGGGCGGCCCCGTCGTGCCGGAGGTGTAGGTCAGGAAGGCCACGTCGTCGAGCCCCAGCGCGACCGCCGGGGGCCTTCGGCCGGCGAACCGGGCCAGCAGGTCGGCCATGTCGAGCGTGCCTTCGCACACGATGCGCTCCACCCCGGCGAAGACACGCTGGTCGTTGCGGGTCTGGTACTCCAGCTCGGAGGTCGTGATGACGGTCTGCACGTCGGTGTTCGCCACGACCTTCGCCGCGACGTCCCGGTACAGGCTCTGCAGGCACACCAGCACCCGCGCGCCGGAGTCGCGCAGCAGCAGCTCCAGCTCGCGCTCCCGGTTCATCGGGTTGATCGACACGGCGATGCCGCCGGCCTTCCAGGTGCCGATCTGGGCGATGACGAACTGCGGCACGTTCTGCAGGAACACCGCCACCCGGTCACCCTTGGCGAACCCGGTATCGGCCAGGCCCGCCGCGAACGCGTCGGTCAGCTCGTCGAGCTCGCGCAGCGTGATCCGCCCGTCGAAGTAGCGGATCGCGTCGCCATCCGGGTTCCGCTCGACGGAGGCCTTGAACATCGCCAGCGCGTTGTCGAACTCGACCGCGATCTCGGCCGGTCGGCCGGGCGCGTACCGCGCCAGCCAGGGTTTGTCGTCGTAGACGCTCACGGGCGGGCTCCTCAGCGGATCGCGATGGGGTTGACCGGGGCGCCGGTGCCTTTGACCACCTTGAGCGGCGCCGCGGCGTACAGGAAGCTCCACCGCCCATCCGCGGCGCACGCGTCCGCCAGGTCGTCGAGCCAGGCGATCTCGGTGAGCGCCACGCCGAGGTTGCGCATCAGCGCGCAGTGCAGCGGCAGCGCCACACCCGTCTCGGGTTCGTAGGTGACCTCGTTGGCGATGGTGTCGGTGACCAGGTTGGGGATCTCCCGGCTCTGGAACCACTCCACCAGCTCGCGGGAGTAGGTCAGCCCGGGCTCGTTGAACCCGTCGTAGAACTGTTCCTTGTCGTTGAGCTCGTACCAGTACTTCAACCATCCCGTGCGCACACACAGGATGTCGTGCGGCTCGATCTGCACACCCTGGGCCTTGGCCGCGGCCTCCAGGTCGTTGTGGTCGAAGGTCTCGCCCTTGTCCAGCCAGTCCTTGCCGCGGTGGCGGGCCATGTCGATCAGCACCCCGCGGCCGACGACGCCCTTCTCGGCGATCGGCAGCACCGAGGCCTTCTCCATCCCCTCCACGGTGGTGCGCGCGTCGTAGCCGTTCCAGAGCTTGCCGTCGTACCAGACGTGGCCGAGGGCGTCGTACTGGGTGGAGCCCTGCAGGAAGATCTTCGCGGTGTCGTCGGCGTAGTGCAGCCCGCCCGGGAAGGCCGGGGCGCCCTCGCCGTCCCAGCTGCCCTCGTCGAGGATGTTCTGCCGCTCGATGCCCGACCGGCCGGGCCACAGCGGGTCCCCGGGACCGTCGGTGCGACCCATCTGGATCTGCAGCGTGAACACCTCGCCCGACCTGATGTGCTGCACGCCGCGCAGCACCTCCTTCGTGTCCAGGTAGTTCAGGCAGCCCAGCTCGTCGTCGGGGCCCCACTTGCCCCAGTTGCTCGGCGCGTTCTCACCGAGCAGCTCACGCATCGCCGGGGCATCAGACATCGTCGTCTCCTCAGATGGTGAACAGGTGCGCTCGCAGTTCGAGCGCTCGAACGGTTAGTGTTTAGCGAACTATTACATGCCCTAACATGCCCGTCAATATCTCGCCCTGGACCAAGCCGGGCCGACATGTTTAGCTTTTACGAACGCAAGGGCAGGAGGTGGCGGCATGCCGACAAGCGGGAGCGCGCACCCGGCCGACGGGACGCTCGGCGCTCAGGTGCGGACCGCCCGGGTAGCGCAGGGCCTCAGCCTGCGCAGCCTTGCGCGCACGCTCGGGGTGAGCCCGGCAACGCTGAGCCAGATCGAGAACGGCCGCACCGGACTGAGCGTCAACCGGCTGAGCCACATCGCGGACGCCCTCGGCCTGACCGTGCCGCAGATCCTGGACATCGTCGTGGACCCCGACTCACCGGCCGAGCCGCCACCGCGCCCGGCGCCGCGAGCCGAGAAGGCGACGGCGGGACCGGTGATCACGCAGTGGCGCCACTACGAACCCCTCGACTTCGACCCCGTCCTACGGGCCGCCCTCGACGAGATCCTCGAGATCGGCTATCACGGCGCGACGGTGCGCGGCATCGCCGCGCGGTGCGGCCTGTCCGTCTCCGGGATCTACCACTACTACACCAGCAAGCAGCAGATGCTGCTCACCATCCTCGACCTCACGATGACCGAGCTGCTGATGCGCGCACGCGCCGCCCAGGCCGAGGGACGCGACCCCGTCGAACGGTTCAGCCTGCTCATCGAGCACCTCGCGCTGTTCCACACCCACCGCCGCGAACTCGGGTTCGTCGGCGCGAGCGAGATGCGCAGCTTCGACACCGACAACCGCCGCACGATCGCACACATGCGCACCGTCCAACAGCGCATGGTCGATCGGGAGGTCGAGGCCGCCGTCCGCGAACACCGATTCCGCGCCGACCACCCGCACGAAGCCGCACGCGCTGCCGTCACCATGTGCACCGCGCTCTCGACCTGGTGGCGTCCCGACGGCCCCTTCACCGCCGAGCAGATCGCCGAGCAGTACGTAGGCTTCGCCCTCGATCTCATGCGGTTCTCGAGGTCGCCCGGACCACCATTCGCACCCGCGTCGCCTTCGTCCGGCGTCCGCCCGCCGACATGATCGACAAAGCTCGCCGACATCTGCATTCCGTCATGCAGAGGTGCCGGTCGGGCGGTGGGGCGGGTGGGGCTCGAACCCACGACCTGACGGTTCTCGATCCATCCCACCCGTCCCGGCCCGCTCGCGCCCGTCAACGGCCTGACCTGCACCGCGAACACCCGTTGTTCCCGGGTGCCGCCCGATCGTGTCCGGCGATTCCGGTCCCTTAGCGGAACTGTCTACAGTAGATCCTCTAGTGCTGTGGCGGCCTCCTCCGACGCGATCCCCCGGCCCATGTAGACCCGCTGCGTCATCGACGGGTCGGCATGCCCGGCCACATCGGCGATCGCACGCGCCGACAACCCAGCCTCGTCGAGCACGGTCACGCACGTCTTGCGGAACACATGGCTGGTGACCCAGGAGAACCCGGCCTCATCGCGCGCCTGGCGCAGCACCCGCAGCACATTCCCCGGCCACCGCCAGCCACCCAGGTCGTCGGGGAACACCGGATACCCCGAGTCCTCGGCGACGCGCCGCGCCAGCAGCATGTCGACGCACCAGCGCGGCACCCGCAGCACCCGCGTTCCGGCCTCGGACTTCGCGCCGGCCACCCGCTGCAGACCGACCCCACGCACCGGGACGAGATGCCAGCGCACCGCCACCGTGCCCGCCTCGAGGTCGACCTCGTCCCACGAGACGGCGAGCGCCTCGCTGATGCGGCAGCCGGTCGCGAGCATGAACCGGGTCAGGTCCGGGATCGCCCAGCGGGCAGCCTTCTCGTCGGCCTCCATCGCCGCCAGCCACCGGGCCCGCTCGTCCCGGGTCAGGGCCCGCGGCGGCTTCCTACGGCCGCCGGGGATCGGCGAGATGTCCCGGACGGGGTTGGTGGGGATCGCGCCCATGCGGGCGGCGTAGCCGAGGATCCCCGACAGCACTGTGCGGGCACTCTTGGTCGCCGCGGCGCCCTTCCGCTTGCGCAGCTCGAGCTTCCACACCTCGCAGCGCGCGACGGTCACCTCGCGCAGCCGCAGCCCGCCAAGGGCGGGCTCGATGTAGAGCGTCCACGCCGAGCGGTACACAGTCAGTGTGGAAGGCGCGAGCTCCCCGGCTTCCAGCTGCGTCTCACGCTGCTCAAGCCACGCCTCGGCGGCGTCGCGCACCCGCGAGTCGGGGGTGAGGTGCGCCTCGGCCGCGTGACGGCGCTCGGCCAGCGCCGCGCGCAGAGCGTTCTCTGCGCCGGACCGGCTGGCGCCGCGGCGCTTCACCTTCCGAGTCTCTCCGTCGGCATCGCGATAGCGGCAGCTGGCCTCCCACAGCTTGGCGGCGAGCTGCCGGGTCGTGATGTTGCCGTGGGCACCGACGGGCAGCGGCGGGCGGCCGCTCACGGCGACTCCGGCCGCGGCCACGGGATGGTCGGTGGGTTGAGCGCCGTCTCGATCACGTCCCGGTCCACCCGGTAGCGGGCGGCCAGCTCCTGCAGGTCATCCTCGGTCCAGCGCCGCTGTTCGGCGAGCTCGGCCCCATCGGGCACGAGTATCCGCGCAGTCTGGTGCTGCACTGCTACCTCCTCAGTCCCTACAAGCCGCCGCGGCACCGGACCTCGCAGCAGGTGCACGAGCTCGTGCACAAGCGTCGAGCGCAGTTCCGCCACGGTCATCCCGGTTGCCAGGTAGACGGTCTGGGAGCGGAACTCGGTGAATCCAAGCGCCCCGTCCAGGTCCGCCATGCGGATGGACAGGCCACCGCGCCGGGTCAGGACGTCGTACAGGGTCTGGCTCAAGCCGACGGCGTCGGATCGCAGAGAGTAACGAAGCACACACGTACTGTCGTACGCGAAAGGATGATCCGTTAGCGACCGAATGGCGGATCGTGCCGGAGCATTACCGATCGTCCCGGTTCGGGCGTCGGCGGGCCGCGAAGTCCTCACCCTCCACGCCGAGGCCCTCCGGGCTGATGCGGGGAATCGAGATCGGCGGCGGGGCCGGCTCGGCCTCGTCGTCGGGGATGCGCCGGTCCAGCTCGGCGAGCAGCTCCCGTTTGGACAGGTCGCGGGCTTCGCGATGGCGCTCGATCACGCTGACGCCGAGGTCCTCCGGCGAGAGGTGCCCGGCCGCGATCATCCCTTCGACGGCGGGAACGCCGAGGACCTCGCATACGTCACGGATGCTGGCGATGTCGGGGACGTGGCCCCCCTTCAGCCAACGCGAGACCTGCGCTCGCGTCACGGTGCCTCCGCTGCGGTTGACGAGTTCTGCTTGACGCCAGCTGCGCTCGTCGAGCCTGTTCTGCAGCCATACAGCCCAGCTCGACCCACGTTGGGTGTCGGGTGCCGTCACGGACACGATGCTAGTTGCGCGCACGCAGCGCGGCGATCTCTGAATGGGTGACCAAAGGCCAGGTCCAGGCGTCACCGCACGCTGCACGTGCGCAACACGCGACACGCCGAAGAGCGCGACACGCGCTCATCATGTATTCCACATGAGAGACAAGTTGCGCGCATGAAGCAATCGGCGCTAGTGTCGTCTCATGCATAAGACACATCGCGTTCATGCGACTGCAGCAAGGAGGTCCAGTTGAGCCCCAGGCATCCCACGATCCGCATCCGCGCCGAGCGGCTCGACCTCGCCCGCCGCGCCGCCGGCCTGGTCACCGACACCGCGCTCGCCGACGCGATGGGCATCCACAAGGCGTCGGTCTCCCGGACGCTCGCCGGGAAGTCCCAGCTCGGCGGCAACTTCATCGGCGGCCTGCTGAGGGCCTTCCCCGGGCTGACCTTCGAGGACCTGTTCACCCTCGGCGCCGACGACGCCGGCGAGCTGCGGCCCGAGGCGATCCCGGCATGAGCACCCGGACCCGCGAGGGCGCCCCACCACGGACCGCGTACACCGCGCAGGAGGTCGCCGAGTCCCTCGGCGTTCCGGTCAAGCAGATCTATGCGCTGTGCCGCGCCCGGAAGCTCCGTCACCGCCGCATCGGCAAGCACATCCGGATTCCGGTTGCCGCGCTCGCCGAGTTCCTCGCCGATGCCGACCGCCCAGCAGGTGTGTCATGAACAGTGTCGCGCTGCCGTTGACGATCGCGGCCGTCGCGTTGACGATCGCGGTCCTCGCGCTCGTGACCGGCGGGTTCGCGCTGATGGCGTGGGTCCGGCGGGAACTGGAGCGGCGCCCCACCCGCGAGGACCTCGCGCGGGCCCTCAGCCGATCTGGCTCGTCCAGCGCTGCCGATCCCGCCGCCCGGGCGCGTCCCAGGTGATCTCGACACGCGGCCAGGTGGCCACGGACTCCCCGATCCCCCTCATGAAGCGGGACCGCGCTGGTCAGAGCGCGGCCCCCAACACCCGAAAGGCACCCCGATGATACCGACCCCGTCCCCCCGCCCCCGGGCCGTGACCGACACCGAGCCCACCGGGCTGCCGGTGCCCGTCCAGCCCGTCGAGCCGGACCCGTTCGTCGCGTACGCCGACCCCGAGCTGGCCGCCCGGATCTCCGAAGGCCTCCACGACCTGGCCGAGCTCGTGGAGAAGCACCCCGAGCTCGCGACCCGGCTGCGCTACCAGCTGTGCGACCTGGCCGCCGCCGTCGGCGCCGACCAGCTGGCCGCGATCTGCGACACCGCCGCCGGGTTGGGCGCCACCCGGCATATGCCCGCGGTCGGTGACGTCGGCGGGTTCGACCGGGTCGTGCTGCGCTGGGCCGACGACGCCGTGGGGCTGTTGGTCACCAGCCCGCAACCCGTGCACGACCCGGCGAGGCTGCGGTGATCCCCCTCGACGACACCGTCCGGGTGGTGCTGCTGGTCGGGCTCGCCGCGGCCGCGGCCGCGTTCGCGCTGTCCGGCGCGGTGCTGGCCACCCGCGGCGACCGCCGCCGACCCCAGCACACCGCTGCGCGGGCCGGCTCCGCCCACGATCGCGGCCCGCAGCTGCCCGTGGGCGCCCCGATCGGGCCGCCCCGACACCTCCGGCCCCCGCAGCAGCCGCCGCTGGCGACGTGCCCGACACAGCCGCTTCCGTCCGCCCCGTCCCACCCCACCCGAACCCGAGAGGCCCGATGACCACCACCGACCCGGCCGGCCCGACGCTCGACGAGCTGCTGGCCGAGATCCACCGCTGCATCGGCAGGCGCCAGACGCTCGGCGACGCGCAGCCCGACACGGCCTGGGCCGCCACCTACGAGTGTGAGGCCGCCGCGTGGCAGACCATCGCGGATCGGCACTGGCCGCAGACCGGCTCGGCTGTGGCGCAGGAGCTGCTGGCCCTGGCGGCCCTCCGCGCCTGCTACCACGCCGAGTACCGCGCCGCTAGCTGGCGGGAGATCGCCGCTCGCCGCGCCAGCCCCGCGGAGGGCCGGTGACCACCTCCCCCCGCCCGATGCAGCGTCCCGATCTGGACGACGCCCGCACCGCGGCCACACTCACCCAGGAGCACCTGCAGACGATCGACGACGACGGCGACCTCGCCGAGGGTTCGGTGCAGGAGGTCCTCGTCGTGGCCGCGATCGCGGTCGTCGCCGCGCTACGCGAGCTGTCCGCCGAGCTCGCCGCCACCCGGGCCGCCTCCAACCGCGCCCGCAGCCGGGGGCACGGCCGTGCGTGAGGTCATGACCCCCACCGAGTACCAGATCGCCGTCGGCGCCGGCGCCGTCCTCGGGGTCGCCCTGATCGTGCTGATCAACCTGGTCGTGGACTGGGTCTCCGGGCGGGTCCGCCGTGCGCGGGCCCGCCGGCGCCCCACCACAGCCCGGCCGGTGCGCGGCCCCGGCCGGACCACCCGACACCACCGGCAGGACGCGGCATGAGAGTTGTCGCCAAAGCCGACGGCGACGAGCTCGTCGTCACCGTCACCGGGTTGTCCTACCTCGGCACCGCCGACCAGGCCGAGCTCGCCGCCGGGATCGCCGACGCCACCGCGCGGTGCCTGAGCTCCTGGTTCGCCCAGGACTCACCCGACCCGCGACTGACCGCCTACGAGCTGTTCGACCAGGGCCGCACCGTCGCGCAGGTCGCCGCGATCCTCGGTGTCGACCGGCCCACCGTCCGCGAATGGAAGAGAGCAGGCCGCCGCCCATGACCGTCCGGGTACTCACCTCCTCCCTCCTCGGGGTACTGGCCGACCTCGCACGGACCGCCGACACCGGCCCCGACGCCGGACAGTTCGGGGCGGTGCTGCTGCACACCTGCCGCGGCCACCACGGCGCCGAACCCGGCAAGCTCGAGCTGCTCGCCGGCGCCTCCACCGACCGGCACACCGCCGGCCACACCCACACCCCGTGTTCGGGCCAGCTGGGCGAGCCGACGCTGTGGTCGCTGCGCGACATCAAGTCGGTGATCACCGTGTTCAAGGCCGCGCGCGGCCGCGACCCGCACAACACGCACGCCGTGCAGATCCACCGATCCGGCGGTGAGATCACCATCCGCGAGGACCCCAACCTGATCGACGAGGGGGTGTCGCTGGCGTTCGGCGAACTCGACGCCGGCGACTACCCCGCCCCCGGCCTGTACACGATGCTGGGTGCCGCACCACCGGGCGCCGTCGTCCTGGGCGCCGGCGGCCTGCAGCTGGTCCCGGCCACGCCGCGCACCGCCATCCCGTACGAGCGGCTGGTCCCGTTCACCGCGGTCGCGCGCCGCCGCGGCGACATAGTCCAGCTCTACCGCCACCACCAGCACGCCCGGATCCTCGTCCAGATCGGCGACGCCTACCGCGGCGTCCTCGCCCCCGTACGGCTGGTCGACGAGGCGGTCGGCGACGAGACGGCCCCGGACACCGAGCTGTACCCGCCCGACCTCGGCCGCTGGCGACCCCGCGACCCTCCCGACGGCGACGGCCGCCCCGACAGGTGGCAGCAGCTCGACCTCGACGACCTCGCGGCCGACGACGACGGGGCCGAGTCGTGAGCGACAGCGAACTCGACGAATCCCTCACCGGGGACCCGATGACCGACGCGCTCGTCCCGCTCGTCGAGCAACTCGCCGACGCCGTGTTCGCCGGAGACGCCGCCACCATCGAGGGCCTGCGCGTCCACGCCGAGCAGATCGTCGCCGGCTACGGCCGCCCGGCCATCGACGCCGCCTGGGGCCTCGCAGTGATCGCCGCCGGGATGCTGCCCGGCGGCGCCCCACCGCGGCTGCTGCTGGCCTGGCGGCACCTGCCCGACCACCTCGCCCGCGCCGAGCCCGCCTCGCCGTCTCCGGCGCCCTGAGCGCCCCGACACATCGAGAGGCACCGATGACCTGGTTCAAGGTCGACGACTCGTTCTACGACCACCCCAAGATGTTCGACGCCCCGGACGCCGCGGTGGCGTTGTGGACCCGTGCCGGGTCCTGGTCAGCCCGGAACCTCCAAGACGGTTTCGTGCCCGCCGGGATGCCGCAGCGGCTCTGCGACGACCCCGAGAAGGCGATCGAGGAGTTGATCAATCGCGGGGTGTGGCGACGAACGCGCGGCGGCTACCAGTTCCACGACTGGCTCCACTACAACCCGTCCAAGGACAAGGTCCTCGCCGACCGCGCCAAGGACGCGGAGAAGAAACGCCAAGCACGCGCCGCACTGGCACAAAAACGCAGGTCCACGCGTCCCCGGGGGACTCCCCCGGGACTCCCGAAGGACTCCCGACAGGACTCCCCAGGGGAGTCCCCGTCTACCCGACCCGGGGTCCTTCCTTCGTCAGGACCCCCCGCGGGCCGGCCCGGCTCCGCCGCGGCCGGATCCGGCCCCGCGGAGCTCACCGCCGAGCAGCTGGAGACCAACCAGCGAGGCCTGCAGAAGGTCCGCGCCCAGCTCGCCCGCGCCGCCGGCCCGCCGCCGGGGGCCGCGCCCGCGGCCGGGGACGCGCCACCGCGCTGCCCCGACCACGCCGACCTGCAACCCGCCGACCCCGTGCCCCGCTGCCGTGACTGCGCCGAGCTACGCCGGGCCTGGTCCGCGCGGGCTTCCCAGCGCAACCGCGCCGAGCTACGCCGCCGGCGCGCCTGCCCCGCCTGCGACGACGACGGCTGGGCGCTCGACCCCGACGGCACCCCCAGCCCGCAGCGCTGCCCACACCCATCCCCCGACCCCGTCCCTCCCCCGACCCCAGCCCACGACCAGCACGAACACCACGAAACCAAGGTGTGATCATGACAACCACCACCGCCCCGACGGCGCCGTCACCGCCGGGGTCCTCGCCCCCACCGCCGCGGCCGGCGCCCGTGCCGCCGGCCTGCCCACCTACCTGCACCACGCCGTCACCTGCCCCTACGCCAGCCACTGGAGCCGCCGCGGGGGGGCGAGCCCGATGACCATCCCCGTCGAGATCACCATGAACCTCGACAGCGCCCCCCTGGCCGACGACCCACCCATGCCGCCGATCTTGATGCGCCGAGTGCTCGGGCTGATCGCGAACCGGGCGATGCGACTGGGCGCCCGCCCCGACGAGGTCCTCGCCTGCCTGGACCACACCGTCGAACGCGAGCTCATCCGCATCGCCGAGAACCTGGGCTGGCTGCTCACCGCCACCGACCTGACACGGGACTGGCCTGTCCCCGAACCGAGCGAAGGAACCCGATGATCACACCCATCAAGATCACCCTCGACGGGACCGGCGGCGGCACCGTCCACATCGGCGACCACGACCTCAGCGGAGCCATCCGGTCGCTCTACCTCGACGCGGAGGCCACCCAGGTCCCCCGCCTCGGCCTCGAGCTCCCCGCCGCCGAGGTCACCGTCGACGGCCAGGCGCAGATCCGGGTCACCCAGGACACCGCCGACCTGCTCATCGCGCTCGGCTGGACCCCACCAGCCACCACCGCGGAGCAGACGTGACCCGCGCCGCCGCCACAGTGCGGCTGGCGCTGCCGTGGGACCGGCCCCCTCTGTCACTCAACGACCGCATGCCCCGCCCGCAGCGCGACGCCCTGGTCGCGAAGGTCCGCCGCGACGCCGGCTGGGTCGCGAAGGCCGCCCGGCTCGGCCACCACGACCACGTCACCGTGCTACTGCGCTACCAGCCGGCCCGCCGCGGCCGCCGCGACGCCGACAACCTCGTGGCCACCCTCAAGCCGATAGCCGACGCCCTCGTCGACGCCGGGCTCGTGGACGACGACGACCCCGCCCACATGACCAAGCACATGCCCGTCATCGACGCCCCCACCCCCGGGCAACGCCGCGGCCGGCTCTGGATCGAGATCACCCCCACCCGGAAAGGACAGCCATGACCGACACCGAACTCACCGACCGCGACCTCGAACAGTTCCGGCAGCTGCTCACCCAGCCCACCCCGCCACCGACCGACCCCCCGACCGCCGACGACGACCACGGCGGCGGCGGGGACGACGAACACACCGTCGCGCTCACCATCACCCTGTGCACCCCCGACGGCGTGCACCGCAACACCAGCATCTACCTGCCCTGCCCCGTCAGCCCCAAGGACCTCACCCGCGCCCTGATGGCCTGCTCCGCCGGGCTGCTCGCGCAGATCGGCATCCACGCCCACACCCACGTCCTCAGCAGCGCCGACCTGGACACCCCCACCCCGACCGACCCCGGCCCCGCCGAGCGGGAATGAGCTGCGGCCGCTGCGGCTGCCCCCGGGCAGCACACGAGCACTACCGGCGCGGCCGCGACTGCGGCGCCTGCGGCCGCGCCACCTGCCCCGCCTACCAGCCACCCACCGGCCGGCCCGGGCCCCTCACCCGGGCCTGGGCCGCCCTCACCGGAAGCAGACCACAATGACCACCCGCCCAGACCCCGACAGCGGCCCCGGCGACGCCCCCAGCGGGTACCGGTGCCGCCGCGGCCACCGCTGCCCGCACCGCGCCCACGCCGACGGCGTCGGCCTGGTCGGTGCCGCGATCGCCCACCCCGGGCTGTGCACCCGCGACCGGCAGCTGCTGCGCCAAGCCCTCGACGAGCTGCCCGAGCTGTGGGTCGCGCTGCGCCAGCTCATCACCCCGACCACCACCGCCAGCACCGGCGGCCCCACCAGCGGGTCGAAAACCCCGCCCCTGCCGCTACGCGTCGCCCCGCTGCTGGTCGCCGACCGCATCCACACCGAACTCACCGACTGGGAAACCCTCGTGCGGGCCCGCACCAACATGCGCGCCCCCCGACCGCCGGCCGTCCCCGACACCGTCCACCCCGACGACGCCACCACCTACCGGGCCGCGTGGGACGTCGGCCGCGCCGCGCAACTCCTCGCCACCGCCACCCCGATCCTGCTCACCCTCGAACCCCGCGAACTGCTGCGCTGGGACCCCGACGGCACCCGCCGCACCCTGCGCACCCTCGACGGCGTCGACGCCGCCTGCGAGCTACTCAACCTGCACCAACTCGCCGTGCACACCGCCGGCCGCGACCGGCTCGTGCACTACCTCGTGCAACCCTGCCCCCGCTGCGAGCACCAAACCCTGCGCCGCGACAACGGCGACGACAAGGTCACCTGCGCCACCTGCGCCGCGCAGTGGCCCGAGGAGCGGTACGCCTTCTTCGCCCGCATCCTCCTCGACGACCTCGACTGGGCCGCCCGATGCGACCACTGCGACCCACGCGGCTACCTCCCCAACGGCCGGCCCTGCCCACACCCCGACCTCGCCACCGCACCGGAAGAACCCGCCGCATGAACACCGACCCCGCCCCGAATCCGGCCCTTCGCCTGCCCTTGCCTCTGCATGACGTGATCAAGGTTCGCGACTGGTCGGGATACGACGTAGACCTACACGTCGAGCTGATAGAGGGGCGTTACCGATGCCATGAACTCCGAGTGCGCAATCGTGACGGCAGCGAGGAAGTCACCGGGGAGGTACTGCGTTCGATCCCCATCGCCAGCCTGTTGAGACAAGGCGTCATGTCGATGGGGCATATGAAGGCCCTGGTCTCAGGCCGGACTCCGCCCCCCAACTTGGGCAAGTCGGGCCCGACCCCCGAGACGATCGAATGGGTCGCCTGGATCTACCGCCTGGCGTACGCCGCTGGCGACCCGCCAGGGCACGCCGTCGCCGCGGCTCTGAGTATCCCCCGCTCAACTGCTGGGCGGTGGATTCGTCGCGCACGTGAGGCCGGTCTACTCGCCGCGGCCAAGGGCTCCAGAAAGGCAGGCGGGTAGCCGTGGCGAGCATCGCGCGACACCCTGACGGCCAGTGGCGCGCCAAGCACATCGAGGCGGCCCCCAGCGGCGCGCTGCAGCTGCCCTGTGACCGCTGCTGCGAGATCACCCGGCTCGTCGCCGTAGCCGGCCAGCTGCTGTGCCCGGCCTGCCGGGAAGGGCAGGTCCACGCGCAGCAGTGATCAAGCAACGACGGTGGCCGTGGCCGGCCGACACCGAGCTGGAGCGGGCCCGCCGCGTCGCCCGCGACTACCGCGACGCACTCCGGGCCGTGCGACCCGACCTCGCCGACCACCTCGACGCCCAGTTCCAAGCGGTCGGGCAAGGCTGGGTGAACGCGGAACCGGCTGCGCTCGACCCCGACGAGCTGCTCACCGCCGAGCAGGCCGCCGAGCTCGCCCAGGTCGCCGTGCGCACCATCACCACCTGGCGGCTCGAACGCACCCCGCCCCTGCCATCGGTGCGCACCCCGGACGGAATCCGGATCCGCGTCGGGGACCTCATCGCCTGGCAGGCCGCCCGCCGCCGTCGACGCCTACACCGCACCAGGACCACCCCATGACCCGCATCCGCGCCGCGCTCGCCCGCGCATGCCGGCTCGCCGCCGACCTCACCTACGGGACGCGGCTGGCCGTCGGCGCCTGGCGCGACCACTGGAACCCCAACCGGCCGACCCGGGCGTAACGGCCCAGGCACTGTCGGCGATGACCAGACATTCCCATCACCCATTAGGAGCCGAATGATGCGGCGTGCCGCCACACTGACTCTGCTCACCGCTGTCTCCGCCGCGCTGCTCACCGCGTGCGGCGGCACCGAGCCGGAGACACCCTCCCCCGCCACGGTCACCGTGCAGGTCCCCGCCCCCGCCCAGCCGGCCGCCGCGCAGCCCGTCGCGCCGAGCACCGTGACCCTGCCCGACGTCGTCGGCCAGAACGGCGCCATCGCCAAGGAAACCCTCGAAGGGCTCGGCCTGACCAACATCCGCCTCGCCGCCGACCCCAAGTCCGGCAAATCAGCCGTGTTCCTGCCGGAGAACTGGCACGTCACCAAGCTCGAACCAAAGGCCGGCACCGAGGTCCGCACCGACCAGACCGTCGTCCTCACCATGACCAAGTAGCCGCGCGCGCCTCCAGAACGACCGGGCCCCGGCCCCTCCAGCCCGAGGGGGCCGGGGTCTGCGCCGCTCTGCCCCGCCCTACGGACTGCGCAGCGACTTGGTGTTCGGCTGCCGCGGGCCCTCTGCCGGATCGATAACGGTGTAGTTCAGCGCGGTCAGCGCCTGCACTGCCTCCTCCGGGGCGTCCCTGACCAGCGCCCGGATCTGCTTGCGCCGCCACCGTTCCCGGCCCTCTGCGAGGGCTGCCTTCGCCCCGCTGCGCAGATCGAACCGGAACTCGTAGGCGATGAAGTCGATGAAGTCCTCCAGGCACGGCCGCATCCGGCTCCCGCCCACGGTGAAATGCAACTTCGACACGAGTCCGGAATGGTCCTGGTTCGTCCTGCCCAGAAGGTGCGACACGGCCCCTCGCTCGGCGTAGACGTTCCAGTGCGCCGCCGGCACGGTGTGCGCGTTCCGCAGATAGTCCAGGCGCGCAAGAGGAGTCCGATCGGCCGCGCTGCGAAGCTCAAAGCTCGACTGCTGGACCGCGAGGTAATCCTTGGATGTGTCGTGTGTGCACCGGTACTCGACGCGCAGGCTGGCGACGTGCTCCCCGTTGCGCACCAGCGCGATCAAGCCATGCCGGTGGGCAACCCGGATCGAGTAGCGGTTCTGCGCCCCAGCAAGTACCTGTACCTGCCGATCATGTTCGTCGACATTCCACGGCTTGGGCAACACGGCGTCGAGCAGGTCCTGCAGCTCTTGCCCGAATGCCAGCGCGGCCTGGTGGACGTCGATCGTCACCCACCGTCTCCCAGGAGGAAGTCGACTTCCTCCAGCTCGATCAGCAGGTCGCGCTCGTCCGGGGTGATCGCGTGAGTGTCGGCCCGGCGGTGGAGTTCTGCAAGGTCGGGGACCTCCCTCAGGATGGCCCTTCGACGCGCCAGCAGTTCCTCTCGTGTGAGAGGGACCAGCTCAACTGTCATTTCCGCCTCCCTCCGACTAGCGAGTACCCGACTACAGCAACGACCACCGACAGTCTCCGGCACTCTCTCAATCAGCGGAAGCATCGTCACCCGAAACGTCGCCGACGCCTCACCCGGCGTTACTCCCATGATCCCTGCCATCCGATCGTCGGGTAGTTGCACCTCGCTCGGTCCCAGGCCGGTAGCACGAGGCCCGACAGCCAGTGATCCACTGTGGTAGCTTCCGTCTGGCGGAGCTGTGCCCACCTCCGGGCCGCCCCGATCACCTCCCCGGACCTTCGCCGGCCGCTCCCTGCTCGACGAGGAGGCCCCGGTGCCTCGACGTCCCCCCTCCCGCTGCCCCCGCCGGTGCGGCAGGTTCACCGCCCGTCCCGGCCGGCCGTGCGCGGTGTGCGCGCGCGCCATCGACCGCGACATCAAGGCGCGCTCGTCGTGGCGCTGGGTGTACGACGACCCGCGCTGGCCGGTGCTACGTGACCGGGTACTGACCGAGGAACCGGTGTGCCGCTGCGGCTGCGGTCAACCATCCACCGTGGTCGACCACCGCGACGATCATCGCGGTGACGAGCGGTTAGCGTTCGACCGCGCGAACCTGCAAGCGCTCGCGAAACCGTGTCACGACGCGAAGACCGCACGCACCATCCTTCACGCACCGTCACAGCGCGTTACCGCTCCCTCCGGGACCTCGACTCCCACGGGGAGGGGGGAGTCAAAGTCCCAGGTCGCGGGGGTGGCCGACCGCAGGGGGGGTGACGCGCACGAACGCGCGAGTTTCGTGCGGTTTCCTCACCGTCACCGACCGTGACCGGCCGGTCCTGAGCTGCCGGAAGGGGGCCCGATGGGTGCACGAGGGCCCCTGCCGCAGCCCACCAACGTCCGCTTCCTGCGCGGCAACCCCGGCCGCCGTGCCGGCAGCAACCCGGTCAAGACGGCCCCGGCGGCGCCGAACCCGCCCGAGCGGCTCGACCGCGAGGCACGTGCCGAGTGGCGCCGGATCGTGCCCGAGCTCGACCGGCTCGGCGTGCTCGGCAAGGTCGACCGGGCCGCTCTGGCGATGTACTGCGACGCCTGGTCGCGCTGGGTGGCGCTGGCGCGCCGGCTCGACACCGAGGGCCTGATCGTCACCGGCTACCGCGGGGTGACGGTGAAGAACCCGGCCTGGCAGCTCTACCGCGACGCCGGCGCGATGGTCGTGCAGCTCGCCCAGCAGCTGGGCGTCACCCCGGCCGCGCGGCAGCGGCTGCGGGTCACCGAACCCGAGGACCCCGATGACGGCTCGGGGATCCTGGACTGACGAGGACTGGGCCGCACAGCTCGACGCGTGGGCCGCCGAGGGACTGATCGAGCGCACCGACTGGGACCTTGAGCCGCTCATCCGCACCCCCGAGCCGACCCCGCAGCGCGGCCGACCCGGCTACGTCCCTGGCGCCTGGTTCGACGTCGCCGCCGTCGAGCACTTCCTGCGGTTCGCGCTGCTGCTGCGCCACACCAAGGCCCGCTGGGCCGGCGCGCCGATCCGGCTGTTCGACTGGCAGGTCCGCTGGGAGATCGGGCCGGCGCTGGGCTGGAAGCACCCGGACGGGCGCCGGATCATCACCACACTGATCATCTTCATCCCGCGCAAGAACGGAAAGTCGACGATCGCGTCGGTGATCTCGCTGTACCTGTGGTGCGCCGACCGCGAACCCGGCGCCGAGGTGTACGCCGGCGCCGGCGACCGCCAGCAGGCCAAGATCGTCTACAACGACGCGCTGACCATGGCGAAGAACTCGCCGGCGATCCGGAAGAAGGCCGGACGGGGGCTGCTGCGGTCGGTGATGGAGTACCCCGGCGCGGCCGGCTCGCTGAACGTGTTCCGGGCGCTGTCCGCGGACGGGGATCGGCAGCACGGCCTCAACGTGCACGGCGGCGCGATCGACGAACTGCACGTGCACAAGAGCCGGTGGCTGGTCGACGCGATCGAGACCGGCACCGGCTCCCGCGACCAACCGCTGATCGTGATCATCTCGACCGCGGACAAGGGTGAGGACGGCTCGATCTTCAACGAGAAGTACGAGCTCATCGAGAACCTGGCCGCGGGCACGGTGACCGAACCGACGATCTACGCCGTCGTGTTCGCCGCGGACCCGGACGCCGACCCGTTCGCCCCGCAGACCCAGCGGGCGGCGAACCCCGGCTACGGGCTGACCGTGTCGGCGGCGTACCTGGCGAAGGAGGCCAACCGGGCCGCGGCAACGCCGGCGTACCTGAACGAGTACCTGCGTCTGCACCTGAACATCCGCACCAAGGCGGACGTCCGGTGGATCACGATGGCCGACTGGGACGCCTCGGCGCAGCAGCGCGACACGGGGATCCCGATCCCGGTGCGCTACGACGAGCTGGTCGGGCGGGCCTGCTACGCCGGGCTGGACCTGTCCTCGACGACCGACCTGACCGCGCTGTCGCTGTGGTTCCCACCGCAGGACCCCGACGACCCCGACGAGCCGCACGTCTGGGTGCCGTTCTTCTGGCTGCCCGAGGAGTCTGTCGACAAGCTCGCCCGGAAGACGCGGATCCCGTTCGACCGGTGGGCCGGCGATCCGCGTGGCCACTGCGGGCCGCTGCTGCGGGTCACCGAGGGCAACGTCGTGGACTACCGGGCGGTGCGCGAGCTCGTCGGCCGGCTGCACGCGCAGACCCCGATCAAGGCGCTGGGCTACGACCCGTGGAACGCGATGGAGACGGCGCTGCAGCTGGCCGACGACGGGATCACCGTCGAGCCGGTGCGGCAGGGCTACGGGTCGCTGTCCGGGCCGACCAAGGCGATGGAACGGCTCATCCTCGGCCGGTTGGTCTCCCACGGCGGGCACCCGCTGCTGCGCTGGAACATCGACTGCGCCGCCGTCCGGCAGGACCCGGCGGGGAACGTCAAGCCGGTCAAGCCGGACACCCGCAAGTCCACCAAGCGGATCGACGGCTGGGTGTCGGGCCTGAACGCGCTCGCGATGCACCTGCTGCGGTCTGGCCCCGAGGCAAAGCCGGAGCCGAAGATCCGCGTCATCGACGGAAGGAGACGGTGAGCATGGCCGCTACCGCGGGCAGCGTGCAGCTGCCGATCTACGTCCGTGCCGGCAACGCCGATGAGTGCCTGGTCGCGACGCTCGACGTCGACGTGCAGCTCGGCGCGGCCGAGGACGGCTCCCAGGATCGGGCTGTCGTGCGCAACGGTGACACGGCCAGCGACCTCATCGCCGCTGCGCTCGAGGCCGTCGCCCAGCAGCTACGCGCCGAGTGGCGCGGCGACACGAGCGAGCAGCGGTGACCGTCGCGACCACACCGGCCGCGCCGCCGGCCCGGCGCACCGTCGCCACCCGGGCGCGGGCGCTGGTGGCCGCGGCCGCGCGGGGCGCGTACGAGCTGCGCGCGGACCGGTCCCGTCAGCAGCTGCTCGCCGAGTGGATCGGCCTGGGCGCATGGGTGACCGCCGGGTTCCTTGCCGGGCTGATCGTCGGGTTCATCGTGCTCGGCCTCATCTTGGTGATCGTCGGGAACATCCCGACGACCGGGGGCCGGTAGATGCCGCTCCTGCGGGCCCTGCTCGCCCCGGCCCAGCGGTCCAAGCGGATGGGCCGGCTCGACGGGCGCCGCACCGCCGCCGGGGTGACCGTCACCCCCGAGAAGGCGATGCAGGTCAACGCCGTCTACTCGTGTGTGCGGCTGCTCGCCGAGTCCGGGTCCGGGCTGCCCATCTCGGCGCTGCGCAAGACCAGCGGCGGCCGCCGGCCCGCGGACGACCACCCGCACGCCCGGCTGCTGCACGAGCCGAACCCGAACATGGACGGCGACGAGTACCGGCGGCTGGTGTTCGCGTTCCAGGCGTTGCGCGGCAACGCGTTCGGCTACATGGAGCGGCAGCAGAACGGGCGTGTGCACCGGCTGTGGCCGATCCGCCCCACCAGTGTCACCGGTGCGCGGCTGAACGATGGCAGCCTGGCCTACGACGTCGAGTTGGACGACGACGAGTACGCCCCACTGCGCGGCGTCAAGGTCGGCAACCGGGTCCGGGTCCGGCGCGAGGACATGCTGCACTACCGGGCCCTCGGCTGGGGCGACTTCGGGCTGTCCCCGATCGCGCTGGCCCGCCAGACCGTGGGCACCAGCTACGCCGCGCAGGCCTACGTCGGCGGGTTCTTCGAACGCGACGCCTCCCCCGGCGGGGTCGTGTCCGTACCCGGTGAGCTGTCCGACACGCAGTACGACCGGCTCACCGAGCAGTGGCAGGACCTGCACGAGGGGTTCGACCGCTCACACCGGCTCGCGATCCTCGAGGGCGGCGCCTCCTGGGCCAAGGTCGGGCTCGCCCCGGCCGACGCCGCGTTCCTGGAGATCCACAAGCTCGGCCGCACCGACATCGCGAGCATGTACAACATCCCCGCGTTCATGATCGGCTCCGAGGAGGCCACCACCTGGGGCACCGGGATCGAGCAGATGTCCCTCGGGTACGTGATCTACGCGCTGGCCCCGTTCCTGACCCGCTACGAGAAGGAAACCGCCCGGCTGTTCGGTCCCCGCGACGGCGGCTACTACGTGCGGATCAACACCGGTGGGCTGCTGCGCGGCGACCTGCAGTCCCGGTACGCCGCCTACGCCACCGGCCGCCAATGGGGCTGGCTGTCCGTCAACGACATCCTCGCCCGCGAGGACGAGGACCCGATCGGCCCGGACGGGGACCAGTACCTGCAGCCGCTGAACATGGTCCCCGCCGGCACCACCGCGCCGCCGGCGGCGCGCGCCAGCCACCCAGCCCCGGCGCCGGTGCCGGTGCCGGTCGGGTGGCGCCGCCAGGTCCGCGTCGGCCCGATCGCCGAGCGGTTCCCGGCGCACCTGACCGGGCACCGTGAGGCGCTGGAGGACTACTTCACCGCGCAGCGCGACGAGCTACTCGCCGCGCTCACCGCCCCCGGGGAACGATCCGTACGGGACGCCGCGGCCGCCTGGGTCGCCGCCGCCGACCGGTCCTGGGATGAGCAGCTGGCCGAGATCCTGCTGCGCCTGGCGCTCGCCCTGGCCGGGGACCTCGGCCCGACCGTCGCCGGCCCCCTCGGCGGGTCGTTCACCACCGCGCTGATGCGGCTGTTCTTCGAGGACGAGACCCGCTACGCCGCCGAAACGATCAACCGCACCACCGCGGAGAAGGTCGCGCGGCTGATGGAGGACCCCGACGTCGACCCGGTCGACGCGCTCACCGAGCTGTTCGCCGGGTTCCTGGAGTCCCGGGTGCCGCAGCTGGCCGAGGCCCGCGTGCAGAAGGTCGGCAACGTGACCGCGCTCGAGGCCGGCCGCCAGGCCGGGGCCACCACCAAGACCTGGGTCGCCGTCGGCGGGTCCCGACCGACTCACCAGGCCGCCAACGGGCAGACCGTCGGGATCGACGACGAGTTCACCGTCGGCGCCGCCCGGGGCCGCTACCCGCGCGACCACCGCCTCGGCGTCGATGAGATCGCCGGCTGCGACTGCACGATGACCCTCCAACGAGACGAGGACTGAGATGGACCCGACCCCGCTGCATGCCGCGACGAGGGAGCGGCGCGTCACCCCGCTCGCCGGCATCGAGGTCCGCGCCGCCGACGACGATTCCGGGCAGCTGAGGTTCCGCGGCCGCGCCGTCGTGTACAACCAGCTGTCCGACGACCTCGGTGGCTGGCGCGAGCGGATCATGCCCGGCGCGGCGACCCGCACCCTCGACGCCGACCCCGACGTCCGGTTCGTGATCAACCACAACCCAGACCTGCTGCTGTCCCGTACCCGCAACGGGACGCTGCGCCTCACCCAGGACGACGAGGGTGTGCTCGTCGACGCGGAGATGGCCAACGTGTCCCACGCCCGCGACCTCGCGGTCCTGCTCGAGCGCGGCGACATCACCCAGATGAGCTTCGCGTTCTGGATCACCGCGCACGGCTGGGCCGGCGACGTGCACGAGGTGTACGCGTTCGACCTTGACGGCGGCGACGTGTCCGTCGTGACCTACCCGGCGTTCCCGCAGACCTCCGCGGAACTTGCGTCCCGCGCGGCCGCGCACCTCGCCCGGCCTTCCGCCGAGCGTCCGCTCGCGCTCTACCAGCACCGGGTACGCCAGTACGTGCTGCTCGCCCAGGCCTGACCCCGGCGCATCCGGCGCCGACGACCCGGCACCCCCGGGACAACCTCACCCATCAGGAAAGGACATCTGCCATGCCCACGAGCGTGGAGCTCCGCCAGGAGCGCGCCCGGGTCGTCGAGTCCCTGCGCGCGATCACCGAGGCCGCCGAAGCCGAGAACCGGAACCTGACCGCGCAGGAGCGGGAGAGCTACGAGCGGCACGAACGCGAGTTCGGCGACCTCACCGAGCGGATCACCCGGGTGGAGGCCGAGGAGCGGCGCGCGCTGGAGATGGGCCAGCCGCTCGACCGCGGCACCGGCGGCGGGGGCACCGGCGGTGGCGGTGGCGGGGGTGACGACCGCGCGGGGGAGCGTCGGGCGGCGTTCGCCCAGTTCCTGCGCCGCGGCCGCACCGCCCTGGCCCCCGAGCAGCGGGCGCTGGTGGAGAACAGCGACGGGGAGATCCTCGTCCCCGAGGAGCTCGAGGCCGAGATCATCCGCTCCCTGCCCGCGCTGACGATCTTCCGGGCGATCTGCTCGGTCCGCACGATCGGGTCCAACCGGGTGCGCCGACGCTCGCTGGGCGAGGTGTCCGTCGGCTGGGGCAAGCTCGAAACCAACGCGCAGACCCTCACCGACTCGATGCCCGGCACCCCGACCGAGGAGTACACCTACGTCGAAGACCTCTACGGGCTGGCCAAGATCGGTGAGGACGAACTCGACGACTCCGACGTCAACCTCGAGGCCCACGTGCGGGACAGCTTCGCCCGCGCGCTCGGCGAAACCGAGGACACCGCGTTCGCGATCGGCACCGGACACGCCGCCCACCAGCCGGTCGGGATGATGACCACCGCCGGTGGGGTCGCCACCGTCACCGCCGCCGGCGCGACCGCGGTGACCGTCGACGACTTCATCAAGCTCATCTACGCGGTCCCCGCGCAGTACCGGCGCAACGGACGGTTCGTCATGGCCTCGGCCACCGAGCTGCAGATCGCGCTGCTGCGCGAGGACGGCGCCACCGGCGCCTACCTGTGGCAGCCGTCGGTGCAGGCCGGCCGGCCGAACACGTTCAAGGGGTACGCCATCGACAACCAGGAGGACCTGGCCGCGGTCGCCACCGCCGCCCGCGTGGCGGTCTTCGGGGACTTCAACGCCGGCTACCGGATCTACGACCGGCTCGGCATGGCCGTGAAGGTCCTCGACCAGCTCTACGCCGAGGACGGCATGGTCGGCTGGAAGGTGCGCAAGCGGGTCGGTGGTGACGTGATCCGCCCCGACGCGCTGCGCATCCTTGTCATGGCGTGACCATGGCCAGGGTCACCAACATCGGGATCACCGTGATCGCCGACGGCGCCGGCACCCGGCTGCCCGCCGGGGCCAGCGGTGACGTCGCCCCGGAGACCGCGGCCGCCTGGGTGGCCGCCGGGCACGCCGTCTACACCGACGACACCCCGGCCCCCGCGGAGCCAGACAAGGGCCGGCGGCGGGACAGCAGCCGCCGCGCCCCCCGCACCGGCGCCGCCGCCCCGACCGGCGGCGCCGGTGCCTCCCGCCGGGGCCGGCACGCCGCCCCCGACGCGTGAACCGCGCCGCCGCGTGCGCGCTCGCC
>NZ_JBHSQW010000010.1:0-83038 GCF_042658695.1 Pseudonocardia hispaniensis
GGTGGCGGGCCAGACCGGCGCCGTAGCCGCCGGCACCCTCGATCGCCCAGGCCCGTAGCCCGCGGTGCTGCTCGGCCAGGCCCGTAGCCCGGAGTGCTGCTCGGCCAGGGCCAGCAGCTGGGTGTAGCCGTCGGCGTCGGCGGGCACGGTGAGCGTGGCCAGCAGGGCACCATTGCCGGCTGCGACCAGCGCGGCGGTGTGGGTATCGGCGTGGGTGTCGACCCCGATGACGAGCTCGACCAGTTCTGCCAGCATGGACATGCGTTCTCCTGACCGTGGCGGACGTGAGGTCCGGTCCGGTGCGGAGCCCGGCAGGACTGTGACGGGACACGTCGGAGGTCGAGTCCGGCGGTCATGCTCCTGATCAGGCCAGCTGCTCCGGCCGGGCCGGTGCCGACAACAGCAGGCGGACAAGTCCGCTCAAGGGCATCACGCCAGTCAGAGCACGGGTCACACCCGCTGCTGTCACCACCAGCCCACCATCACCGGGCCGGCTCGACCATCCTCACAGTCAGGCCTGTCCCGCCCTGGAAGGTTTCCTCCACGGTCCAGCGGGCGCCGGCGGCGACCCGGACCAGCTCGGCCAGCGGCCACTGCGGTGGGCGAGTAGCAGCGGTAGTAGGCCAGCTCGCCGGTGCGCGGCTAGCGACGGAGCAACAGCCAGCGATGCCCGGCCTGGTCCGTCTCACCGGCGGGCTGATCGCCGGTGGACGGGGTGAGCGCGATGAAGCCCAGTCGTAGATCCGCGGCCCCTTCGCCCCGGCCCCGGCCGAGTACCGCGGCCCGCAGCGCTCGGGCAGTGCGGCAGCGATGGCGTCGGCCGCAGCGGCCCGCCGTGAGTGGGCACCCGGCGGTCGCAGCCGATGGCCCGCACGTAGCCCAGCCCGAGGGCCTCGGCCTGGGCGCGCAGCCGGGGGTCGGCGCCGTAGACCTCGTCGCCGGTCAGCCACCGCGCCGGCACCTCGGCCTCGACCGCCCGAGTGATCATGGCGGTGGCCAGGGCGGGTTTGGTGGCGAACTCGACATCCTCGGGCACTCCGGCGGCCGCCCGCCGGTCGGGGTCCTCGGCCCAGGACCGGGACAGGTAGAGCTCGCGGTCGATCATCGCGTGCCCGGCCCGGCTCGTGTAGGTCACATAGACGGCGACCTGGGCGTTCTCGATCCGGCCGGCCGTGCCGGTGTACTGGCGCTGCACTCCGACTGTCTGATCGCCCTTCTTCAGGTCGCCGGTCTCATCGACCACCAGCACCGCGGCCGGCTCGCCGAGATGCTCGACCACATAGTCGCGCAGATCGGCCGCGACCCCGTCGGTGTCCCACACCGCCCCGTTGAGCAGGTGCTGCATCCCGTCCGGGGTGGCGTCCCCGGCGTGCTCGGCGATGGTCCAGCAGTTTTCCGGGGCAGCTCGGCCAGCATCCGGCGCAGGAACCCGGCGAACCGACGCCGGGACTCGACCCGGCCGAACCGGCCCGCCATCCGCCCGAGCAGCTCCTGCATCGCCGCCGCCCACCGATCGGGCTCTACGCTGTGACCCGCGGCCACCGCCTGATCTTCAGATGTCCACACAACTGATGATGATCACGCGGTGGTCGCACCATGTCTGGGTCCGCCACCAGGAGCTAGATCACGAAGTCCGGCTGGAGTACTAACTCCGACTGGGCAGGCGGTGCCCGTATGAGTCGATGATCCGCCGGGTCGCACGACGTTTGGACGCCCCACGGTTCGACGCCACAATCGGCGTCTGGATTCAGCAACCGCGTGCGACCCGGAAACCAGTTGGGACCCCCTACACAGCGATGTATGGCAGGTCCGGCTGATGGCCGAGCGGGTGGAGTCGACGATCACCTGAGAGGCGCATGCAGACCGCCAAATGGCTCCAGATGTTTCCCAGGCAGAGCCCACTTCTCACGCGGCGGCCCGTGCCGTCCAGGAGCCGACGGCCTCGTTGACGGTGGCGAACCGGGCGCCATGGTCCTTCGCCCGGTGGATGATCCGCTCGAGGATGCGGATGCGTCCGGCGCGGCCGATGGACTGGGGGTGGAAGGTCTGGGTGAACACCCCGTGCGGAACGTGCTCGACCATGAAGTCCAAATCGGACAGCCAGCGGTTGGCCAGGCCCTCGACGTCGGTGGATGCCGGCACGATCATCGGTGGAACGAGCGCGAACTCCATGAACGGGAAGTCGTCCAGGGTCCAGGAGACCGGTACCTCGACCAGGTCCAGCTCGGGCCCGAACTCGATCGCCCGGTCGGTGTGGATCACGTCGCCGGTGCGGCAGCGGTAGAGCTCGAAGTCGTGGCCCATCATGCTGCTGTCGTAGCGGAACCCGTACTCGGCCAGCAGGCGGGTGGAGTTCGGCGAGAGGTCGAACGCCGGCGAGCGGTACCCGGCGGGGCGCACCCCGAGAACCCGGTCCAGGGCATCGAGCCCGCGTTCGAGCACCGCGCGCTCGGCGGGCTCCTCCAAGCTGGTGGGGCCCTCGTGGGCGTAGCCGTGGTGGCCGATCTCGTGGCCGGCGTCGCGGATCCGCCGACACACCTCCGGGTAGGTGTCCACGTCCAGACCCGGGATGTACCAGGTGCTGGTGACGCCCTCGCGTTCCAGCAGGTCGAGAATCCGCGGGGTCGCCACGTTCGCCGCGAACTCGCCGCGCGAGACGTAGGTGGGGGTGGCGACCCCGAAACTGCCGAGCCAGACGGAAATGGCGTCGAAGTCGAAGGTCAGGCACACGGTGGGCTTGCTCATGACAGCGGTCTCCTCGGGAATGGGTCAGTGGGTGGGGATGTGGTGGGAGGGCCAGACCTGGTAGCGGTCGGCGCGGCGGCGGCGATCGGCGAAGGTGGTCGCGGCGCCGGTCTTGCGGTTCTCGGCCAGTCGATCGAGGTCGACGTCGGCGACCGCGACCGCGTCGACGTTCGGTGCGGTCTCGGCGAGGACCCCGTTGTCCGGCCAGCCGGTGTCGCACGGGCCGAGGATCGAGCTGCGCGCCCACGCGCCCGGCCATGGCCCGCGGGCGGGGCCGGCGGCGCCGGAGTGCAGGGTGTAGATCTGGTTTTCGATCGCCCGGGCGGCCAGGCAGTGCCGGACCCGCCAGAACCCGGCTTCGGTCAGCGTCAGCGATGGGCACAGGAGGATCTGCACGCCCTGCTCGGCCAGCGACGCCGAGCATTCGGGGATCTCCGCCTCGTAGCAGATGTTGACCCCGACCGTCGCGAACGGCAGCTCGACCACCGCCATCTCGTCGCCCTCGGTGATACCGAGGGTGAACTCGAGCGGGAACAGGTGGGTTTTGGCGTGCTCGTGGACCAGCGTTCCGTCGGGGCCGTAGAGCGGTGCGACGTTGAGCAGGCCGCCGTCGCCGGTGCGGACCAGATGCGATCCGGCCAGGACGTGCTGGCGGCGTTGGGCGGCCTCGGCGGCGATGAACTCGCGGTACTGCTCGGCGAACTGGGCGGTTTCGATCGCGGGCTGCAGGTCGGTGGCATCCCGCCATCCGGCGACCGCGGTCATGAGTTCGAAGGTCACCAGCTCCGGAAGCACCACCAGATCGGCGCCGGCTGCCCGGTCGAGCAGCTCCCGGAGGTGCGCGGCGAACGCGTCGAAGTCGGTGACCTCGCGGAACTGGGAGGTGCAGGCGGCGATGCGGGGCATCGAAGTCCTCCTCGAGGTTGTGGGTCGGGAGCATCGTGACCGGGCCCTGGCCGGCTTCGCGTCGGTCACCTGACCGATAAGGCCGGGCTAGCATCCGTTGATGGTCACCAGTGCGGCGCGCTGGTCGGGAGCGACAGCGCAGGTGTCACACGCGGGGGTGGTGCGCGACCGGCCCCTCGGTGCGGTCACCCGGCACGCGCACCTGACCGAGTACCTGCAGGCCGCCGCCCGGCTCGGCTCGGCCTCACCGCTGTCGTTCCTGTGGATCGGAGATCTCGCCCCCGACCCGCCGGGCTCGGTCGAGGCCGGCGGGCGGCTTCGGGTACGCATCACCGCCGGCCGCCTGACGGGGAGCTGCGAGGTGGAGTTGGACCGGGTGGAGCCGGACGACGTCGCCGGGCTCAGCGGGCGGGAGCTACAGGTACTGACCTTGCTCGCGTGCGGCTTGACCAATCCCGAGATCGCTGTGCGCCTGGGCGTGTCCCGGCGCACGGTCGCCACCCATGTGGAGCGGGTTCTGAGCAAGCTGGAGGTTCCGAGCAGGGCCGCAGCGGCCGCGCTCGCCCTGGACCGTGGGCTGCTCGCCCTGCCCCTACCCGGAACCGGCCTGGGCGGACTCGCACCGGTCGGGTTGCTCCGGCTCGAGGCGGAGGTCCGCGGGGCGGCCGACGCGATGGCCCCCGCCCCACGCCGATCACGCCCGCCGCGGCGACGGCCCCTGGTCATCGGCGCGGTCTATCCCGCGAACCGCGATTCCGCCCGCGACGGTCAGCAGATGCAGCGCGGCGCCCAGCTGGCGGTCGAGGAGATCAACCGGCGCGGCGGCGTCGGCGGCCGGTTGCTCGAGCACCTCGCCGTACCCGCCGATGCCACCCGTGGCGCCGCCATCCGCGCCGCCGTCGAGCAGCTGGTGGCCCGCGACGTCGACGCGATCACCATCGGCTACACCTTCGAACGCAGCCGCAGCGGTCTTGCCGCCCAGTTCGGCCCCGCGTCCGTCGCCGGTTGCCCGCTGCTGCACCACTCGACGTCCGCCAGCGCCGCCCGGCTCGTCGCCGACGAACCGGATCGGTTCGGCAACGTCTTCCAGGTCTGCGCGCAGGAGAGCACATACGGCGCCGGGTTCCTGCGCACGCTCAACGCCCTGCGCGACTCCGGCCGCTGGAGCCCGAGATCGACACGGCTGCTCGTGCTCGACTCCGCCGATCCGGACCTCACCACCTTCCCGGTGCAGGCTCGCGACGCTGCCGAACGCAGCGGATGGCAACCGGTCGTCGATCACATCGGCCCGTTTGAGCCCGACTGGCGCGCGGCGGTGGACCGGATTCATGCCCTCGACCCCGCCGCCGTCATGATCGCCTGCTTCTCCGCCCCGCAGACCGCGAGCTTCCTTCACCGTTTCCGGGAGGCTCCCACCGACGCGCTGCTCTACGCGCTCTACTCACCCTCGATACCGGAATTCCTCGAACAAGCCGGGACAGCTGCCGAAGATCTCCTCTGGGCAACCGTCACCGGTCGCTACAACGACAGTTTCGGCAACGAATTCGGCCGCCGGTTCCGCCACCGCTACCACGCCGAACCCGGCATGTCCAGCGCCGGAATCCATTACGACATCGTGCATCTGCTGGCCGCCACCTGGTCGCAATGCGACACCACACACGACTTCCGCCAGGTCAACAACCTGCTCCGGAATCGAATCCATCGGGGAGTCAACGGCGCCTATCACCTCGGCACCACCAACCAGACCAATCTCGTCTACCCCGACGAGTCCGCTGACCCCTCGATCGCGCAAGCCCATCTCGTCTACCAGATACAAGCCGGTCAGCACCGGATCATCGCTCCGGCCCCGTACCCCTCGGCACCCTTCCGGCCACCAGCGCCCGAAGCAGCCCGGCGGCCTGCGGCTGCACCCCGTGCTCGCCGGACACACCGGCGTGCGTGAGCCAGGGCCCCGCGCGGTCACCGACGAGGGTGCAGCCATGTACCGAACCGGCGTTGACGCACCGAGATCCGCCAGTCGGCACCATCGACGAACCGCGTCGCGCGGCTCACCACACCGCGGCGCAGGTCCAGCCAGTTGGGCAGGTCACCAGACTCTCGTTCTCCACGCACCGCCCGGTGACCTCGACCCGGCGCCGTCGAAGGATCCGGGGGCTGCCAACCGTCGCTCCCCAGCACGTCGGCAGCCCCCGGCCTACCGGAGATCGATCCCGTGCAACTCCAGCCCATCCACGAGATCTGGCCGGTCACCGCGCCAGCCGGCCGCGAGCACCCCCACGCCCGCAGTCGGAGGCTGCGTATGACAGCAGCCTGCCCTCCGGCACGACCAGAATTGGCGAGGCGCTACCGGTACGGCAGGGCCGAATGGCCTGTCTTTCGGCTCCGATCCAACGGTGAGGCAACCTCTCGTGGCGGCGGGGCCACTCAGAAACCGGGATGAACGATCCATCCCGGGGAAAACCGGAAACCCGCCGCGGACAGCGCCGGTCAGCCTTGGTCCTCGAGATCGCCCGCCGCGCGGGGCTCTTCGGCCGCGACGTACCCCAGCGCACCGGCCGCGACGAATCCGACGGTCTGGCCCGACCGCAGCTCGCACACCTGGGTTCCGCAGCCGACCCGGATCGGGCCGCCGGTGCCGGGTCCGGCGGACACCTGCACCCGGCGTCCGCACACCTCGACGGTCAGCGGATGTCCCCGGTACTCCATGGCGAACGTGAGGCGGCCGTAGCGGTCCGGCCAGTACGGGTTGAACCAGAGCGCATCCTGGCGGGTCTCCACCCCGGCGAAGCAGCGCTGCAGCAGGTCCACGCTGCCGGCCATGGCACCCAGGTGCACGCCCTCGGCGGTGGTTCCGCCCTGGATGTCGGCGATGTCGCTGCTGCACACCCGCTCGAAATGCTCCATCGCCTGCTCCCGATGCGCCCGCGCCAGCACCCACGCGTGCACCAGCGCGCTCAGTGTGGACCCGTGGCAGGTGCGGGCCAGGTAGTAGTCGATCGTGCGCGGAATCGCCTCGGGCGGCAGCTCGTAGCCCAGCCGCCCCAGCAGCTCGCGCAGCTCGTCGGCGGACATCAGGTAGAACAGCATGAGCACGTCCGCCTGCTTGGAAACCTGGTACTCGTCCACCGACCGGCCCTCGGCCTCCAGGATGCGGTCCAGCCGCTGGATGTCGCCGTAGCGGCGGCGGTAGTCGTCCCAGTCGAGCTCGGGCAGCTCCCGGTAGCCCTCGAACTGGGAGAGGATCCCGTCCGGCGCGATCGGCACGTACATCCGGCGGCTCAGCTGCTGCCAGCGCAGCCGCTCCGCCCGGGAGAGCCCCAGGCCCTCCTCCAGCTCGATCCGCCGGGTGGGCGGGAGCAACGCGAGGGTCTCCTCCGCCCGCAGCATCAGCCACACCACCATGACGTTGGTGTAGGCGTTGTCGTCGATGCCCGGCTCGGCCGCCCCGGGATAGCGGGTGCTGTACTCGTCGGGGCCCATCACGCCGCGGATGCGGTAACGATCGAGCGCCGGGTCGTAGCTCGCCAGCCCGGCCCAGAACCGGGTGATCTCCAGGATCGTCTCGGCGCCGTGGGTGGCAAGGAACTCCACGTCACCGGTGGACTGGTAGTACTGCCAGATGCTGTAGGCCACGGCCAGGCCGATGTGGCGCTGCAGATGACTGGTGTCCGGCAGCCACCGGCCCGACCGCGGGTTGAGATGCACCTGCTGGGTCTCCTCTCGGCCGTCGCTGCCGGACTGCCACGGGTACATCGCCCCGCGGTACCCGCCCAGCCGCGCGGCCCGCCGGGCCGCGTCCAGCCGCCGCGTCCGGTACCGCAGCAGCGCCCGCGGCAGCTCGGGCAGCCGCAGGGTCAGCACCGGGAACACGAACAGCTCGTCCCAGAAGACGTGGCCGCGGTACGCCTCGCCGTGCAACCCGCGTGCCGGGATTCCGGCGTCGAGATCCACGTTGTGCGACGAGACCGACACCAGTAGATGGAAGAGGTTCAGCCTCAGGGTGCGCAGCGTTTCGACGGTCGCGGGACCATCGCCGTCGGTGAGCTCGAACCGGAACCGCCGCCACAGCTGATGCCAGGCCAGCGCGTGGCTGTCCAGCAGCTCGTCGAAGCCGGGCGCATCGGCGAGCAACTCCACGGCCCCGGCAGCCGGTTCCGAGACGGCGACGTCGCGCGAGGTCACCAGCGAGACGACCTTCTCGATCACCACGGACTCCCCGGCGCGCAGCTCCAGCTCCAGCTCGTGGGCGGTTCGGTCGGTCCCGTTGCGCAGGCGGCGCGGCAGCTCCTTCCGATCCCCGTCGCGCCACGCCCGCGTCCGCGCCGCCACCGCGACCCGCAGCCACGACTGGGTGGTGCGGGCGACCAGCAGCAGCGTGCTCGGATCCGGCTGCCCGGTACCGACGGTCCGCAGGTGCCTGCCCGACAAACCCTGATAGCGCCGGACCCCGGAGTTGGTCACCGAACCGTCGATCCCGGACGCGACGCGCAGCCGTCCGGACCAGTCCTCGGCCGTGATCACGGTGTGCAATCCGGCCAGGTGCGGCCGGGCCATGTGCACGAACCGGCGTTGACGCACCGAGATCCGCCGACCGGCGCCATCGACGAACCGCGTCGTGCGGCTCAACAACCCGCGGCGCAGGTCCAGCACCAGCCGGTGCTCGAGCACGCCGACCCCGGACAGCTCGAGCCACTCCCCGTCCCCGACCGCGAACCGCAGATCCAGCCAGTTGGGCAGGTTCACCAGACTCTCGTTCTCCACGCACCGCCCGGCGACCTCGTCCCGCAGCCGGTTGAAACAGCCCGCGGCATACGTACCCGGATAGTGCACGCCGTCGGCACTCGACTCCGGCGCCGCACCCCGGGTCGCGAACCGGCCGTTGCCGAGCGTGCACAACGCCTCCCGCCGGCCCTCGTCGGCGGGATCCCACCCGTCGAACACGAGCGTCCACGGATCCGTCATCGGCCACCTCCGACAGGCGCGACGGTAGGTGACCACCTCGCTGGCGGAGCACGGCCGAACGGCGGCGACGACGGGACCAAGGTCCCGGTCCGGCGGAGCGGCTGCTCCCGCCTGATCGGCCCGGTGGCCGCTGGACGCCGGCCACCGGCCGTCCCGACGAACGACGCCAGGCCCGGCTCCGGGGTCACCGCACCCCGGAGCCGGGTGGCCGCGTTCATCGCATGCAACACCCCCGGCGCTCGTGGTAGCGCGTACCCGCTGGAGCGTTACTCGCCGCCCACGGGCTGCAGCGCAGCGCGGAGGCTGAGCGGGGCCGGGCGCCTTCCGCCTGGCCGGATGGCGGAGGAGACTCCCGAGCGTCGGGGACCCGACCGGGGCCCAGGAGGAGGAAACCGTGCAGAGCAGGCTCAACCCCTACCTCAGCTTCACGGACAACGCCCGCCAGGCCATGCAGTTCTACCGGACCGTCTTCGGGGGCACGCTCGACCAGCACACGTTCAAGGAGTTCGGCGGGTCCCCGGACCCGTCCGACGACAACAAGATCATGCACTCGACGCTGGAGGCCGACAACGGCATCGTCTTCATGGCGGCCGACACCCCGGCCGGCATGCAGCACAGCCCCGGTTCCACCATCAGCATGTCACTCAGCGGCGACGACGACGCCGAGCTCTCGGGCTACTTCGAGCGGCTGTCCGACGGCGGCACGGTCACCGTGCCGCTCGACGTCGCCCCGTGGGGTGACAAGTTCGGGATGGTGACCGACCGGTTCGGCATCAACTGGATGGTGAACATCGCCGGCGGATCCCCCCAGGCCTGACCCCACTCGGCTCGCGGTCCGGGAACAGCGATGGTCGTGGAGCGGTCCGGCGCCGTGCGGCCGAGAACGGCGCGTTCCGGCTGCACGTGCCGGTACGAACGGCGACCACACCGGATCCGGTCATTACCCGGAACCGCCGCCCCCCGGTAGCCTGCTCGATGGTCCGGTGGCGGTGCGCGGAGGGGCCAACCGATGGACAGGGATCCGGCGCTGCTGGGCCGGGACGCCGAGCTGGCCGCGCTCGCCGACCTGCTCGGCGCGCACCGAGCCGTGACGATCACCGGGGCCGGCGGGGTGGGCAAGACCCGGCTGGCGCTGGCCGTGGCCGGGCGGACCCCGCAGGCGGCGGTCTGCTCGCTGGCCCGCCACAGCCGGCCCGACCAGGTGCCCGCCGCCATTGCGGATTCGCTCGGGTACCCGTCGTGGGACGCCGCGCTGGTCGGCCTGGCCGACCGTCCGGCGCTGATCGTGCTGGACTGCTGCGAACATCTGCTCGACGCGGCCGCCGACGCCGTCGAGCTGCTGCTGGTGGCGACCCGGACCGCGTCGGTGCTGGCCACCAGCCGGGAGCCGCTGGCGATCCCCGACGAGCACGTGTTGTGGCTGGACCCGCTCGCGGTCGGCGATGATCCCGCAACCTCGCCGGCGGTGGCGCTGTTCCTGGCCCGCGCGGCCGCGGCGGGGACCGCGGTGGAACCCGACGCGGACACCACCTCCACGGTGGTCGAGCTCTGCCGACGGCTCGACGGGCTGCCGCTGGCCATCGAGCTGGCCGCGGCCCGAACCCGGACCCTGACCCCGGCGGAGATCCTCGGCCACCTCGACCGCAGGCTCGACCTGCTCGTCGGGCACCGGCGCGCCCCCACCCGGCACCGCAGCCTGGAAGCGGTGGTCGACTGGTCCTACGAGCGGCTGGACCCGGCCACCCAGCGCTTGTTCAACCGGCTCGGGGTGGCCGAGGGCCTGTTCACCGCGGAGTCGGCGCTCGCGGTCGGCGGCGAACCCGGCGAGGACCTGCTCGCGGTGATCGGCCACCTCGACCGGCTCGTCGCCCGATCGCTGGTGCGGACCGAGCGCCGCGCGGGCCGCACCTGGTACCGGCTGCTGGAGACCATTCGCGCCTATGCGCGGGCGAAACTGGTCGCGAGCGGCGAGTTCGACGTGCTCACCGGTCGGTGCATCGACCACACCGTGGCCCAGTGCCGCGCGCTGCGGGACCGGTCGCTGCGGTCCCGGCCGGTCGAGCTGAGCGACACCGCCGAGGCCCTGCGACCCGATGTCCACGACGCGCTGCGCTACGTGCTCGACCACGACGAGCGGCCGGAGCGCGCCTTCGGGCTCTACGGCGTGTTGTGGCACTCCGACGTGCCCCACGGGCGGGCCCGGATGGTCGCGGAACTGGGTGAGCGGCTGCTCGCGCGCTGGCCGGACCCGCACGAGCCCGGGTTCGCGGAGGTGGCCGCCGTCGCCGCGACCGCACACGTCGTGGCCGACAACGGCGTCCGCGCCATCGAGCTGAGCCGGCAGGCACTCGACGCGCCTGCGGACCCCCTGACGTCGGTGCTCGCAGGTCGGGCACGATGCCTCGCCCATCTCGTCGCCGGGGACATCGAGCCGGCCCTCGCCGTTCTCGACGAGACCGGCACGCGAGCGCGGGAGCAGGACCTGCGGCCGTGGCGCATCGAGCTGGAGAGCCTGCGTGCGCTCGCGCTCGCCGACCCCCGTCGCCCCGGGGACCGGGTCCGGGCCCTTGCCATGGCCACCGACATCGCGACATCGGCACACCGCGAGGCCGCGGCCACCGACAGCCCCGAACTGGCGGTCTGGTGCGCGCTGGTCCACGGACAACTGCTCGCGCTGGACGACCCGGACGCCGCGCAGCAGGTGTTCGAGGAGGTCGTGGACCGCTCATCACACCGCGCCCTCGGTCGTGGACTCGGCCACCGCGGGCTCGGCGCGATCGCGCTGCTGGCGGGGCGGTTCGGGACCGCAGCCACCCAGCTTCGAGCGGCGCTCGACGAGTTCGTCCACGTCGACGAGGCGCATCTGCGCTCGACGCTGCGCTGGACCGCCGCGCTGGCCCGCTCCGCCGGGCGCGACGACGACGCCGCCAGGTTGCGCGCCTCGGCGGGCGAGCCCTCGTACGCGGATCTCGGCGACCTGCTGGGGCGTAGCAGGCTCGACCGCCGCCTCGCCGGTCTTCCCGACGCGGCACCCCTGCCGACCCTGCGCGACGCGATCGCGCTCGCGGGTGAGGTACTCGCCGCGGCGTCGGCGTTCGGCACCGGGCCGCCGCTCACCGAACCGGTGTTCCGCCACGAAGGTGCCGTGTGGACGATCGCGTTCGACGGCACCACCGTGCGGCTGCCCGACGCGAAGGGGCTGCACGACCTGGCCGCCCTGCTGGCGAAACCCGGTCGCGACATCCACTGCATGGAGCTGATCGGCGGATCGGTGGCGGAGTCCGGCACCGGACCGACCCTGGATACGCAGGCACGCCGCGCCTACGAGTCACGGATCCGGGAACTGCAGGCCGAACTCACCGAGGCCGAGGCCGCGCACGACCGCGGCACCGCCGAGCGGGCCGGGCTGGAGCTGGATCTGCTCGTCGAGCACCTCGCCGCGGCGACCGGGCTGGGCGGGCGGACCCGGCGCGGCGGCGGCAGCCAGGAACGCGCCCGATCCGCGGTCGGCTGGCGGATCCGGGCGGCAATCGGACGGATCGGCGAGGCGCACCCCGCGCTGGGCCGGCATCTGCGGGAGGCGGTGCGGACCGGGGTCTGGTGCTCCTACCAGCCCGTCGACCCGCTCCGGTGGCGGTCGTAGGTCCCGAGCAGCGGACTCGACGGGACGGCTACCGCTCCGGGCGGAGCCAGACGGTCCACCGCTGCAGAGCGACATAGCCCATCCGCTCGTACACCGGCCGCCCGTCGTCGCTGGCGATGAGCACCGCGGCTGCCGCGGGGTCGGAAAGCGTGGCGGCCCACGTCACAGCCGCCCCGGCGCCCCGCCCGCGCGCCGCCGGTAGCGTCGCGACGAACTCGACCAGCGTGACCCCGCCGTGGCGGTGGGCGGCGGCCACCGCCACCGGCTTCCCGTCCTGCCACGCGAGCCACACCCGGGTATCGGCCTGCAGGATCGCCGGACCCAGCAGGTCCCCCGGCCGCAACGGCTCCAGCTCCGGCATCGGGTAGCCCTCGACCAGCACCCGCTCGGCGAGCGCCAGGCCGTCCGCGTCGTGGACCTCACGCACCTCGGCCCCCGACGCCGACCGCTGCGACCCAGGTCCCGGGAACCGCACCATCAGCGGCGGGTGCCCGACCAGCCCGAGCCCGTGCGGGCGCAGGTCCGGCGTGGGCCACGCGCTGATCAGCAGGTAGGGGACGTGGATCGGCAGCAGGTCGGCGACCTCGGCGAGGGTGCGCTCGGGGTCCGTCAGCGGCTGTGTCAGCACGACCGGGTTCGTCAGCGCCCCGCGGTCACCGATCCAGCCGCCCGCCCAGGTCGTCCCGGACCGCCACGGCCGCCCCGCGGCGCGCGCCACCGTCACCGGCCAGGACGCGTGCACGAGCACCGCCTGCCGCAGCAGGGTGTCGCCGGACGGGAGTTCCGGCTCCCATCCCGCTGTGAGGCGCTCGCCCTCCGGCGGGAGTATCGATGCGCTCATGGATGAACGATGGCGGCGCATCCGCTCGGCCACAAGGCCCTCGTGGCATCGAGCGTCCGTGAGGTTCGGCCTCCCGGCGTGCGGGCCGGCCTCCCGCCTTCACGGGTGCAGGCAACACCGCCGACGAAGGAGCACCCGATGTCCAGCACCCTCGACGAACGCCTCCTCGAGGCGACCACCGGCGCCCTGGAGCTGTTCGGGGTCTACCTCGGCACCCGGCTGGGGCTGTACCGGACCCTGGCGCGGCACGGCAGGATGACCGCTGCCGAACTGGCCGATGCCGCCGGCGTGCACCCCCGCTACGCCCGCGAATGGCTCGAACAGCAGGCCGTTGCGGGTTTCGTCGCCGTCGACGATCCCGCCCGACCCGCCGACGCACGGCGCTACCGGCTGCCCGCCGACCATGCCGGCGTTCTGGTCGACCCGGTCGACCCGGCGCACGTCGCCCCGTTCGCCGACATGGTCGTCGGCATCGCGCAGGTCCTGGACCGCGTCGCCGCTTCCTACCGCGACGGCTCCGGCGTGCCCTACGCCGACTACGGCGCCGACTTCCGCCGCGGCCAGGGCGGCATCAACCGGCCGGCCTTCCTCACCGAGCTGACCGGGCGCTGGCTGCCCGCCGCCGCGGACGTGCACGCCCGGCTGTCGCGACCCGGAGCCCGGATCGCCGACGTCGGCTGTGGACACGGATGGTCCTCGATCGCCATGGCCCGCGCGTACCCGGACGCCGAGGTGATCGGCTACGACGCCGACGCCGCATCGATTGCGGAGGCCCGCGGGCACGCCGCCGCGGCCGGGGTCGCCGCGCGGTTCGTGCGGGCCGATGCCGGGGCGATCGCCGAGGACGGCCCGTTCGACGCGATCGTGGCGCTGGAGGTCCTGCACGACCTGGCGCGGCCGGGCGAGACGCTCGCCGCCTGCCGCCGGGCGCTCACCGAGGACGGCACGCTGATCGTCGTCGACGAGAAGGTCGCGCCGCGCTTCACCGCGCCGGGCGATCTGGCCGAGCGGCTCATGTACGGGTGGAGCATCAGCCACTGCCTGCCCGCGGCACTCGCCGAGCAACCATCCGCCGGGCTGGGGACCGTCCTGCGCGAGGACGTCGTCGGGGACCTGGGCGCCGCGGCCGGGTTCGCGTCCACCCGAGTCGTCGACGTCGATGCCGGCTTCTTCCGCGTCTACCGGCTGGAGCCGAGGTGACGCGGAGTTCGCGGTCGGCACGTGAGCGGCGCAAGCACCGCTGGTCGACGCTTGTGCCGCTCGAGTGTCAGCGGGCGTCAGCGAATCCAGTTTCGCGTTCGAAACGGTCGACCCACCCGGCACGGGCGTCCCGCCGCACGTTCACCCCACCCAGGACGAACACATCTACGTGCTCGAGGGCGTCTTCACCCTCTACCTCGACGGCGAGTGGACGACCGCGGGCCCCGGCGACACCGTGCTCATGCCCAGGGACCGTCCCCACGCGTACTACAACCGGAGCGAGAACCCGACCCGCGGACTGTTCTGGGTGAGTCCCGCGGGTCGCCTGGCCGAACTGTTCGACACGCTGCACAACCTGGAGGACCCCGCGGAGGTGGTCCGCCTCTCCGCGACGTGCGACGTCCAGTTCCTGCCGCCGGGTACCGTCGAGGGCGCCTGAGCCGTCCCGGGGCCGGACCACCCACGGCGATACCGTGACCTTCTGGCCCGGGAGCCCCGGGCGCCCTGCGACCCGGAGAGGAACTCGGCAGATGACGATCGACCCCGCCGCCGTCGGCGCCGCGCAGCCGACCGTGGCCGTCGACGTCGAGCGCGGCCGGCTGCGTGCCTTCGCGCACGCCATCGGCGAGACCGACCCCGTCTACACCGACCTGGACGCGGCCCGCGCCGCCGGGCACCCCGACCTGCCGGTGCCGCCGACGTTCCTGTTCGGCCTGGGCGCAGGCGACTTCGCCTGGCTCACCGGGCTCGGCGTCGATCTGCGGCGCGTCCTGCACGGCGAGCAGCACTTCACCTACCACGACGTTGCGCATGCCGGGGACACCCTGATCCTCGCCCCGCGGATCGTCGAGGTGTTCAGCAAGCGCGCGGGCGCGTTGCAGTTCCTGGTCCGGGAGATCACCGTTCGCCGCGACGACGGCAGCGCGGTCGCCGACCTGCGGGAGACCATGATCGTGCGCAAGCTCGGCGGTGCGTCGTGACCGTGCAGCTCGCGGACGTCCGGGTGGGCACCGAGCTGCCGCCGCTGAGCGTGGCGCCGATCAGTCGCACCACGCTGGCGCTGTTCGGCCCGGCTTCCGGGGATCTGAACCCGATCCATCTGGACATCGACGTGGCCCGCTCGGCCGGGCTCGACGATGTGCTCGCTCACGGCATGCTGTCGATGGCCTATCTCGGCCGGCTGCTCACCGGCTGGGTCGACCAGCGCCGGATCCGCTCGTTCGGCGTCCGGTTCACCGCCATCACCCCGGTGCACGCCCGGCCCACCTGCACCGGCCGGGTGGTCGCCATCGACGAGGTCGACGGCGAGCGGCAGGCCACACTGGAGCTGGCCGTCACCCTCGTCGACGGTACGGTCACCCTCACCGGCAGCGCGGTCATCGCCCTGCCCTGACTGCTCCGGATCGCCTCGCTCAGTGATCGCCGCTTCGGCCCGGGCAGCCGCGCCTGCCGCGGCGCACGGCTCCGGTTCGCCGATCATGGTCGACGGAGCGTGGTCGCGCCGGGCCCTCGGTCAAGCCAAGCCGTATTTCGGGTACAGGGCGCATGATGGCGGAACGGCGCGGTCATCGGCGAGCGGGGAGGCGGGCATCGTGAACGAGCAACGACCTGGCGGTGGCAGTCGGCTGAGCGGGCAGACCCGGGAACGCCTCGAGCGGGAGCTCGCCGAACTGCGCGCGCGCCACCGCGCGCTCGACGAGGTCGTCGCCAGCACCGACGGGGTGGAGGACCGCGCCGACCAGGCACAGCGGCTCGAACTGGCCGACGACCTGGCCCGTCTGGCGGAGCGCATCCGCGAGATCGTCGACGTGCTGGCGGGCCGGATCGCCCCGTCGCCGGTCGACGCCCTGCCCGAGGGCACCGAGGTGACCGTGCGGTTCAGCGATGGCACCGCCGCCACGATGCGGGTCGTGGCCATCCCCGAGGAGGCCTCGGACGCCGCGGACACGCTGACCCGCACCAGCCCGCTCGGCCGGGCGCTGGTCGGAGCCCGGCCCGGCGAGCGGATCGCCTACCCCGGTCCGGACGGCGAGATCGTGGCGGAGGTCGTCGCGATCCGGCCGCCCACCGATGAGGGGGCCGACGCCACCGCCCTGGAGAGATGAGCGGTCTGGACGAACCCTCCGGGCCGGAGGACGATGCGACGGGTGCGAGTCGGTCCCGGGCTCGGTCGACCGGGGAGATCGAGGTGTGTGCCGACAGCGAGCGGCAGCGGCCTGAACGGCCGGACACGCCAGGGGCGGTGCGGTGGTCGTACCGGCTGTGGATGCTCGCGGTGTGCCTCGGATTCGTCCTGCCGGGGCTGGTTCTGCTCATCGTGTACCTCTGGTGGCGTTCGGGCTTCACGCTCCCGTTGGGCGACAACTCGCCCTCGTCCTTGCTCGGCCTGGTGGCCGTGGTCCTCGTGATGCTGATCTTCCTGGGCTCGATCCGCCACTATGCGCGCCGGATGTCGGCCGGCGAACGGCACGGTCGTGTCCGGGTCGCGGTCGTCGGCGGCATCTGGGGCCTGCTCATGCTCGTTGTCGGGTTCTACAACGCGTTCGGCGACGCACCGTTCGGGTCGGTGCGGATCTGGGGCCTGCTCGCGCTTGCCCAGGTGGCGGCCATCGTCCTCGCCTGCGCGTTGATGTTCAGCCCGCATGCCAACGTCTACTTCGGTCGGTCGCCCCACCGGCCGGGTCCCGGTGGTGGGCCGGTCCGCCACCGCGGTGGCTGAGCCGCCCGGGATCCGCCGTCAGGTCGTCCGCGGCCGAGGCTCCGGCTCGTCCTCCAGCGGGGTGCGCACGTCCACGACCGGCTCGGGCTCGGGTTCGGCGTCGAGGCGCAGCACCGGGGCGGGCCCGGCGGGGACCCAGCCGAGGCCGTCCCAGGCGTACCAGCGCCGGGACCGGACGCCGAGGGTGAAGCGGCCCCCGGTGGCGTCGCGCCAGCGCAGCCGCGGCAGGAGCGCGGCCAGCTGCTGCGCGGACAGCAGACCGTGCCGGTACTCGGTCAGCACGCGGTCGAGCAGCGCCTCCGCCTGGGCGGGGCTGTGGTCGGCGTCGGCGGACGGCAGGATCATGGCGCGGGCGTCGGGGGATGCGGGTCAACCGGCGTGTCGGCGGCGGACATGCACCGCGACAGCTCGTCCGCCGCCCTCGGCAGCCGCCGGACCAGCCGCGTGTAGCTCGTCTCCAGCCCGGTCAGCTCCTGCTCCAGGACGAGCAACTGGCCCTTGTTACGCAGGATGATCCGCCAGATCTCCTCCGGGCTCTGCGGGCCGATGCCGAGCGCGTCGGCGGCCTTGGCGGCGGCGAGCCCGACGAGCACGGTGGCCGCGGCGGCGGGGGACACCGCGGCGAGGAGCGCGCCGAGGGTCACGGCGGGGAGGGCGCCGGGGCTGCGGCCCTTCGCCAAGGCGGCCAGTGCCCCGGAGATCTGGGTCAGCTCGGCCTCCTTGGCGGCGAGCTGACGCTCCAGCTCACGGACCACGCCGGCGTCCTTCCGGGCGCGCATCCTGGCCCGGGTGGCCTGCTCCTGGTCGGCGAGCGCGGCCCGGTGGCGGGCCTTGGCCGCCGCCAGCTGTCCCTCCAGCCGCTCCCGGGGGGCCGCGGTGGCCCGTCGCGCCTCGTAGATCTGCCCGTCGAGCCGGTCCTCCGCGGCGGCCAGCTCGTGCAGCCGCTGCTGGATCCGACCGGCTTCGGGCTGCACGAGCTTCTGCTCCACCGGCGTGAGGGGAGCCTCCATGACCGTGGCCAGCTCGGCCTTCTCGATGGCCTCCAGCTCCTTCCTGCGGGCGGTCAGCTCCCGCACCCGGTTCCGCAGTGCGCGATCCCCGGCCGGGGCGTCGACGTACTTGCCCCGCAGCGCTTCCGCGCGGATCCGGCCGGCCTCGGCGCCGGTCAGCTGGCCCTCGGCCTTCGCGTCGAGCACCTCCCCGACGATCCGGCGGAAGCCGCTCTCGTCCCAGTCCGGAGCGACGACCTTCCCGGCCTTCGCCGCGGCCAGCTCCTCGCCCACTTCCTCGATCGCCTCCCGGAGCTCGGCGCCGCGCCCGCCCTTCCAGGCCCGCTCCTTCCAGGCCCGCTCGACGTCCGTGAGCTGCGTTCGCAGCCGCATGGCCTCGGCCCGCTGCGCCGCCTGTCGGGCCAGCAGCTCGGTGGGCTCGCCCAGCCCGGCCAGCTGCTTCGTCAGGTCGGCGACCTCGCTCGCCGCGTCGGCGGCGGCCCTCGCCGCGCCCGGAGGGGGCGGGGGCACGAGCTGCGCCTCCTGTTGGGACCGGGCCAACCGCGACCGGGCCGCGCCCAGCTCGTCCTTCAGGTCCTTCACGCGGGCGCGCAGCTGCCCGAGGGCCTCCTCGCTGACCGCGGCGACGGACCCGATCCGGCCGCCCTTGGGCCGGAGCGCGACACGCGCGGCGTCGACCGTCGCGAGGCTGATCCCGGCGACGGCGGCGCCGACATCGATGCCGAGCTGGGCGTTGGCCCGCAGGATGTTGGCGCCGAAGCGCCGGTCGGCCTGCGTCAGGCGGATGCGCGCCGCCTCGATCTGCCTGGCGAGCTCGACGGCCTTCGCCTGCGTCGTCGAGTACCGGGTGTAGGCGCGCAGACACTTCGTCGGGACCCGATCCTCCGGAATCTGCCGTTCGACCGGCGGCGGGCGCTCCGGGATGGTCTCGAAGTCGGAGGCCCGCGGGTCCCGCCAGGAGAGGGTCTGCGGATCCCACACCGTGCGGTCCCTCGCCCAGCGGGCCCGCTGCTCGTCCTCGGCCGGGTCCCACGGATTGGACCGCCCGCCCGGATACTGCCGAGGAGGCTTGAGGCGCAGCCGCTTGCGCACCGTGCGTCCGGCGATGATCACGACAGCGGTGAGTCCGGCGGCGGCGAGCACCGGGATCACCAGATCGCCGGCACCGCCCCGCGGCGCGACCGCGGAACCGGGCGAACCCGGGGCGCCGGTCGGCGCGTCGCCACCGGTTCCCCCGCCGGCGGCAGAGCCGGGGATCGGGCAGTCGGGCGAGTCGGGCCGGTTCGCGTCGGCCAACCGGCGGGCGACCGGCTCGACGTCGTCCACCCCGAACCGCGCCGCGGCGTCGAGCGTCTCCCCCTCGTCGGTGAGCACCACGATCGTGGCCACCACCTGCGGGTTGAACGCCACCCACGCCTTCTCGAACAGTGCGAACCCGTCCACGACGTCGGGGAAGAACTCGGAGAACACGCCGCCGCTCTGGAGGTTGTCCGGGTTGCGGGCGCCCGGCCCCTCCTCGATCACCACGCGCGTGGGGGTGCGCTGGGTCTCGATGTCCCCGCGATCGTGGGTCTTGACCTCGAACGCCCGCTGTCCCTGCGCCGGGGTGCAGTAGTACTCGACGGTGACGGCGGTCCCGGAGACCTGGTCGACCCCGCCCACGCTCCGCTCCATCCGGTAGTTGCAGATGAGCCCGCGGTCGATCGCCCGGGCCTCGATGACCGCCCACCCGGCGGGCGCGTGGTCGGCACACGTGCCGGACAGCACCGGGTCGGGCGGCTCGGGCTGGGCCGACGCCGGTACCGCGGCCAGCAGCGCGGCGGCCAGAGCGGCCGCCATGACGAGCAGGTGAAGCGGTCTCATTCGACATACCACTCTCCGGACGTGGGGAGGTCGGCGGCGGGGAAGGAGTAGGTGCCGCTGCCTCCGCCGGTGGTCACGTCGTAGCTCCCCTGGAGGTGGATCTCGTGGGTGAAACCGGCCGGGCCGTGGGTGGGGCACTCGAACTGCCGGCCGGCGGTGTCGGCGCAGTTGCTGAGGACGATGTCGCTGTGGCCGCTGATCGTCCCGATGGTGTCGGCGAGCCGACCGCCGACCACTCTCCCGCTGAAGCCGCCGGTGAACTCCACCCGCCAGGTCCGGACCGCGGTGCCACCGCTGCACGCGACGGGGCCGCTGCCGCTGCCGCTGGCCCGGAGCGTGCCGGTGATCGTGCCGTCGGGCTGCCAGACCAGGGTGAAGCTGCCCGGATCGCCGACCAGCCGCGGCGCCGGGGAGAAGGTGCAGTCGACGTCCTGCTGGGCGAAATTGTGCCGCCCCGTGCTGATCTGTACCCCGGGGGTCGCGGGCTCGGTGGTCGTCGGGGTCGCGGGCTCGGTGGTCGTCGGCTCCGTGGTCGTCTCGGTGGCCGTCGGCTCCGTGGTCGTCTCGGTCGTCGTCTCGGTGGTCAGTGGTGCGGTCGTCGTCGTGGCGGCGGCGTCGCACGGGGCCTGGTCCGGGTTGAACGCGGTCGGGCAGTTGTCGTTGCCGTCGACCCAGCCGTCGAGGTCGGTGTCGGGGGCGCTGAGCCCGACGGCGTGGAAGGCGGCGTTGGCAAGCCCGCAGTCGCGATGCTGCATGCCCTCTCGGCTGGGGATGGTCCCGGTGGCGAGGAACCGGCACGTTGCCACCGCGTTCGCCGCCCACGCCCGGAGCTTGGTGCTCCGGCTGGAGCTCAGCAGGGTCTGGTACCACAGCTCGCCGAGCTTGCGGGGGCCGATGCCGCCGGGCACGACGATGCCGCTGCGGACGTGTGTGCCGCCGGTGGCGAGCAGGTAGGCGGCGTAGTTCATGATCCCGTTGTTGCGGTGCGCACGGTAGGACTCGGCCTGCGGCCCGGCCGCGCGTGCCGTCGGGTCGTCGTCCCGGATGTACTCGCTGGCCTGGGTGGGGTGCCCGAAGGCCGACGGGTCCCGCAGGCTGCGGATCGGGCCCCGCTTGACGGCGGGGGGCGCCAGGTCCTCGGCGATCACCCACTGCCCGTCGTTCTCGACCAGCTCGGCGAACACGTCGGCGATCGACTCGTTCAGGGCCGCCGGCGATCCGGTGGCGGCGAGGTCGGCGGTCTCGGCCACGACGCCGTGGGTGTACTCGTGGGCGACGATGTCGAGCGTGACGTAGCCGTCCTGCAGGATCACCCGCTGCTGCGTCCGGGAGTAGTGGGCGCCGCGGGCGGTGGTGGAGAAGTGCACGACGGCCACCACCGGGTCGCCCCGGCCGGTGATGCCGTCGCGGCCGAAGCGGTCCGCGAAGAAGGTCATGATCGTGCCGAGGTGGTCGTGCACGGCGGTCGCCTCGGCGTCCGGGTGCTGGCCGGGCACGGCCCGCCCGCCGGTGAAGACCGTCCGGAACCGCTCGATCGCGGTCAGGTCACCGCTCTGCCCGGCGTCCCGGACGATCCGGTCGGCCAGGTCGGTGAGATCGTCGAGGCTTGCCAGGACCTCACCGGTGTCGGCGTCGACGATCACCTGCTGGGCCCGGGGCGGCTCGCTGGTGGTCACCGGGACCTGCCACGCCGGGCGCGGCGGCTCCGGCGGGGCGTCCTCCTCGAACAGGCCGGCGTCGAACACCACCTGCGTGGGCTCACCGGGCACCGGCGCCGACGCGCCCGCCGGGGCCTCCGGGTCGGCCGCCACCGCCGCGACCGCGGCCTGCTGCGCCTGCGCCGGGGGCAGCAGCGGGACCGGCGGCGGGGGCGCCGACGGGGGCAGGGCCGCGGTGACGGCGAGGGCGGTGCCCGCCCCGTCGAGCGTCACCCGCACCTCGGAGCCGAGCACCGGCACCGTGCCCGCGAGCCGCTGCAGCACCACCGTCGTCAGACCGCCGGGCCCGGCGCGGGTGTCGACCGGCCGCAGGTCGAGGTCGGGATCGGTGCCCGGGAACAGGTCGCGCACGTCGGAGAGCAGCGCCTTGGCCTGGTCCGGCGGGTCGGCCGCGAGGGCCGTGGCCGGGACCGGGAGACGACCGGCGACGTGGGAGACGACGCCGCGGTCGAGAGCGATCGTCAGCGGGGAGCCGCCGGTCGCCTCGAGCCGTTGCGCGATGGCCCGGATGGGCGCAGGGAGGTCGGCGTAGCGGTCGAAGCCCGGGGGCGGCGGGGTGACCGTGGACGTCGTGCACGCGGCGAACACCGCGACGACGACCGAGACGAGCAGGATCGACGCACCGACACGTGGAACGGTGCGCAGCGGCCGGGCTCCCCCGTCTGGCATCGAACAACCTGCGACAATCGGCCCCGTCCGGTTGGTTCGAGCAGGATGCCACCGCGCCGCATCCCGGGGAACCTCCCGAGCGCGAGCAATCGTCGGCCCAGGCGGTGGGGGGTGGGATGTCGCCGGTCGCCGGCCGCGCGCTACTCGTCGCCGACGAAGTCGTCACCCAGGTACGTCTCGCCCTGGTAGCCCTTGACCGCGGCGTCCCGGTGGTCGTCTCGGTGGTCGTTCAAACAGCCATCTCGGCGGCCATCTCCACGACCATCTCAACTGCGCAGCCGGGTCATGGCCGGGTCGAACAGCGGCTCGGCGGCCACGACGGCCGGTACCCGCTGGTCGAAGTAGCCGATGTGCAGCGCGGTGCCCGGAGCGGCCAGCTCGGCCGGCAGCCAGGCGTAGGCGATCCCGGTCCCGACCGTGTAGCCGTAGCCGGCGCTGGTCACGTACCCGACGCACCGATCGCCGACATGAACCGGCTCCCGGCCCATGACCACCGCGGCCGGGTCGGCGATCGTCAGGCAGCTCAGCCGGCGCCGCGTCGGCTGCGCGCGGCGTCCGGCCAGCGCCTCCCGCCCCACGAAGTCACCCTTGTCCATCCGGACCGCGAACCCCAGGCCGGCCTCGTACGGGTCGTGCTCCGGGGTCATGTCGGCGCCGAAGGAGCGATACCCCTTCTCCAGCCGCAGGCTGGTGAACGCGCCCCGGCCGCCGGCGATCACGCCGTGCGGCCGGCCGGCCTCCCACAGCGTGTCCCACAGCGTGAGGCCCAGGTCGGCCGTGGTGTACAGCTCCCAGCCGAGCTCGCCGACGTAGGACAGCCGCAGCGCGGTGACCGGCACCATCCCCAGGTAGGTCTGCTTGGCCCGGAAGTACCGGAAGCCGCGCGCGGAGAAGTCGTCGCGGGTCAGCGGCGCCACCAGATCGCGGGCCCGCGGACCCCACACCCCGATGCAGCAGGTACCGGCGGTGATGTCGCGGACCGTCACGTCGTCCGGGGCGTGGCGGAGCAGCCGGTCGAGATCCAGGTTGCCGTTCGCACCCACCTGGAAGTGGTCCGGCCCGAGCCGGGCGACGGTGATGTCGCTGCGAATGCCGCCGCCGGTGTCCAGCAGCAGGCAGTAGGTCACCGAGCCCACCGGCTTGTCGAGGTCGCCGGTGGTCATCCACTGCAGGAAGGCCAGTGCACCGCGGCCGGTCACCTCCAGCCGCGTGAGCGCGCTCATGTCGTAGAGCGCGACCCGTTCCCTGGTGACCTGGGCCTCCGCGCCGACGATCGGCGACCAGAACCGGGCCGCCCAGTCGTTCGGGGTGGGGATGTCCCGGCCCTCCAGCAACGTCTCGTTGGCCGCGTACCACTGCGGACGCTCCCAGCCGGCCGCTTCCAGGAACACCGCGCCGAGCTCGCGCTGCCGGGGATAGAACGGCGTGGTCCGCAGGGGCCGGGGGTCCTGCATCGGCTGCAGCGGGTGGATGATGTCGTAGACCTCGACGTAGTTGCGGCAGTCCCGGGCCAGCACGTAGTCCGGGCCGAGCTGATGCGGCTCGAACCGGTTGACGTCGCAGTCGTGCAGGTCGACCGAGGACACCCCGTCGACCAGCCACTCGGCGACCGCCCGGCCGACACCGGCGGAGTGGGTCACCCACACCGCCTCGGCCACCCAGAACCCCTCGACCTCACGGGACGGGCCGAGCAGCGGCATGGTGTCCGGGGTGAAGGAGAACAGCCCGTTCATCCCTTCGTCGAGCGTGGCCTGCCGCAGCTGCGGCAGGAGCCGCAGCGACTCGGCCCAGGCGGGTGCGAAGTCCTCCGGGGTGAACGGCAGCACCGACGGCATCACCTCGGCCTCGGCATGGTCGAGGATGTCCTCGACGCCGATCGGCAGCGGAGAGTGCCCGTAGAAGCCGATGCCGATCGTGTCCGCCCGCTCGCGGTAGTAGAGATCGGCGTCCTGGTGCCGCAGGATCGGCCGAACCGCCTCCTCGGTCTGGCCGGCCAGCCCCGGCACCGGCCCGGTCCAGGCCAGCTGGTGGGCGAGCGGGGTGAGCGGCAGCGTCATGCCGGCCATGGCTGCGACCTTCGGCCCCCAGATCCCGGCGCAGCAGACCACGATGTCGGCGGCGAAGCCGCCGCGGTCGGTGACCACGCCGGTCACGCGGTTGGCCCCGTCCAGCGTGATCTCCAGCACCCGGTACCGGCCGAGGAAGCGCACCCCGCGCCGCTGCGCCGCGCGGGCCTGCGCGGTCACGGCGCGGACCGCGCAGGCCAACCCGTCGGTCGGAACGTGCAGCCCGCCGAGCACCCGCTGCGGGTCGAGCAGCGAGTGCAGCTTGACGCACTCGTCGGTGGAGACCACCCGGGCCTCCACCCCCCACGCGGTCAGCCAGCCGTGCCGGCGGTGCAGCTCGGCCAGCCGCTGCGGGGTGGTCGCCACCTCCAGCCCGCCGACCGGCAGGAAGCACGGTGCGCCGTCCAGATCAAGCGCGCCGAGCTTCTCGACGGTGTACCGGGCCAGCTCGGTCATCGTCTTGGCGCCGTTGCACTGGAAGACCAGCCCGGGCGCGTGCGAGCTGGAGCCCCCGGTCGCGAACAGTGGCCCCTGGTCGAGCACCGTGACGTCGGTCCAGCCCCGAACGGACAACTCGTCGGCGAGCGCGGCCCCGACCACACCGGCACCGATGACGACGACACGGGGACTCGGCATCATTCACTCCCGTTGCTGATTACGCAACAACATGCGTTCTGCGCAACAGTCTCCGGCCGCCCGCGAGCGCCTGTCAAGGCGCCGGACGAGCCGATCAGAGCACCGCGCCGTGCCAGCCCAGCCGGCGCGCCACCTCGTCGGCGGCGTCGCGAACGGCAGGCGCGATCTGCCCGATGCGCGAGCTGGTCAGCCGAAAGCTCGGCCCCGACGCGCTCAGCGAGGCCACCGCCACCCCCTCGGCGTTGCGGATCGGGGCCGCGACCGCGGTCAGCCCGATCTCCAGCTCGTCGACCGCGGTGGCGTAGCCGAGCTCGCGGACCGCATCCAGCTCGGCCTCCAGGTCGCGGCGGTTGGTGATGGTGTGCTCGGTGAACGACGTGAGCGGCTTGCGCCCGAGCAGCTCCGTCAGGTCCCGGTCGCCGCGAAAGGCCAGCAGCGCCTTGCCGTTGGAGGTCGCGTGCATCGGGATCCGCTGGCCCACCCAGTTGTGGGTCTGCACCGCCGAGGAGCCGGCGACCTGGTCCAGGTAGAGCGCGGCACCGTCCGAGGGCACCGTGATGTTGATCGTCTCGCCGAGCTCGGCGGCGAGCCGGCGAGAGACCGGGCGGCTCTCCTGCACCAGATCCAGCCGCGCCGCGGTGGCCCCGGCCAGCCGCAGGATGCCCACCCCGAGCCGGTACTTGCCGCGCTCGGCGTTCTGCTCGACGAGGCTGCGCGCCTCGAGCGCGGCGACCAGCCGGAACGCGGTTGACTTGTGCACCCCCAGTTCGGCAGCCAGCCCGGTGACGCCGAGCTCCCCGTCCCGAGCCAGGAGCTCCAGTACCGTGATCGCCCGGTCGACCGACTGCACAGGGCTGGCGTCCCGCTTCTGAGCCGCCGGTTTGTTGCTCATGGCGAAACGGTAGCGCACACCCTGGGACGTCGACGCGACCTCAGCGTTGCGTAAATCAGAACGATACGCATGATGAGCAACAGCCATTGACGTCATCGGGCGGCGCGAGGATCATCCCTTCCCTGGTCCACCTGTCTGTGCCGGCACGGACCCGCGCCGTGTTCGTCACGTGTCCGACCGGAGGGAACCGTGCCGAGCCAGTTCATCGACGGATCGTGGGTATCCGGCTCCGGCGGCGCCGACGTCGCGGTGGTGAACCCGTACGACCAGAGCGTGATCGCGAAGGTCGACTGGGCCTCCGCCGCGGAGGTCCGCCGCGCGGTCGCCGCGGCGCGGGCCGCCTTCGACGGTGGGGACTGGCCGAGGACCTCCGGCGGGGAACGCGGCCGGCTGCTCGACCGAGTGGCCGACCTGCTGCTGCGCGACGCCGAGGAGATCGCCCGCACCGAGACCCTGGACACCGGCAAGACGCTGGTGGAGAGCCGGGTCGACGTCGACGACGTCGTGGCGGTGTTCCGGTACTACGCCGACCTCGCCGACAAGGACCCTGGCCGGCTCGTCGACGCCGGGCGGCCCCATGTGCTCAGCCGGGTGGTCTACGAGCCGGTCGGGGTGTGCGCGCTGATCACCCCGTGGAACTACCCGCTGCTCCAGATCTCCTGGAAGGTCGCCCCGGCGTTGGCCGCCGGGAACACCGTGGTGATCAAGCCGAGCGAGGTCACCCCGCTGAGCACGATCAGGCTGGTGGCGCTGCTGGCCGAGGCCGGCGCCCCCGACGGCGTGGTCAACCTGGTGCTCGGCGACGGACGCACCGTGGGCGCTCCCCTGGTCGAGGACCCGGATGTGGACCTGGTGTCGTTCACCGGCGGGCTCGCCACCGGTCGGGCCATCATCCGGGCGTCCGCCGAGACGGTGAAGAAGGTCGCCGTCGAGCTCGGCGGCAAGAACCCCAACATCGTCTTCGCCGACACGGACTTCGACACCGTCGTCGACTACGCGCTGACCGCCGTGTTCCTGCACGCCGGGCAGGTGTGTTCGGCCGGGACCCGGCTCATCGTGCAGGACAGCCTGCACGACGCGCTGGTCGACGCGGTGGCCGCGCGGGCCGACCGGATCAGGCTCGGCAACGGTCTCGACCCGGACACCGAGTCCGGCCCGCTGGTCTCGGCCGCGCACCGAGCCAAGATCGAGGACTACGTCGCAGGAGCCATCCAGCAGGGCGCCCGGCTCGTCGCCGGGGGCAGGCGCCCGGACGAACCGCAGCTGCGGGCCGGGTTCTTCTACCGGCCCACCGTCCTGGCCGACTGCCACCGGGACATGCGGGTGATCCGAGAGGAGACGTTCGGCCCGATCCTCACCGTCGAACGGTTCGGCACCGAGGAGGAGGCGATCCGGCTCGGCAACGACACCGAGTACGGCCTGGCCGGCGCGGTGTGGACCGCCGACCCCGGCCGGGCCCAGCGCGTCGCGGCCGCGTTGCGGCACGGCACGATCTGGATCAACGACTACCACCCGTACCTGCCGCAGGCCGAATGGGGCGGTTTCAAGCGCTCCGGCAACGGCCGCGAGCTCGGCCCGACCGGCCTGGCCGAGTACCGCGAGGCCAAGCACATCTGGCACAACACCGCGCCGGCCCCGCTGCGCTGGTTCAAGGGCTGACCGAGCCCACCATCGAACGTCGTCGAAAGGGTACGCCGATGAGCCGAGCCGACGAGTTCGACTACGTGGTGGTGGGTGGCGGCTCGGCGGGCGCGGTCGTCGCCGCCCGCCTGTCGGAGGATCCCTCGGTCACCGTCTGCCTGCTCGAGGCCGGGCCATCCGATGTGGACGACCCGAACATCCTGCAGCTCGCCGAGTGGATGCACCTGCTGGACTCCGGCTACGACTGGGACTATCCGGTGGAGCCGCAGGAGCGGGGCAACAGCTTCCTGCGGCACGCCCGGGGCAAGGTGCTCGGCGGATGCTCGTCGCACAACTCGTGCATCGCGTTCTGGACCCCGCGCGAGGATCTCGACGAGTGGGCCGCGATGGGCTGCACCGGCTGGGGCGCGGACGACTGCTGGCCGCTGATCGCCCGGCTGGAGACCAACGACGGGCCGGGCGAGCACCACGGCCGGTCCGGGCCGGTGCAGCTGCGCCAGATCCCGCCGGACGACCCGTGCGGGGTTGCCGTCCTGGAGGCGGCGGCCGCCGTCGGCCTGCCGACGGTGCGGTTCAACGAGGGTGTGACGGTCTGCGAGGGAGCCGGCTTCTTCCAGATCAACGCCGACGAGGACAACATCAGGATGTCCTCCTCGCGCGCCTACCTGCATCCGATCATGGGGAAGCGGGACAACCTGACCGTCCGCACCCACGCCTGGGTCAGCGAGGTCGACGTCGACCGGTCCAACCGGGCCACCGGGGTGCGGTTCCTCGACTCGGCGACGCTGCGTCGCGAGAGCGTGCTGGCCCGCCGCGAGGTGATCCTGTCCGCCGGGGCGATCGACACCCCGAAGCTGCTGATGCTGTCCGGCATCGGCCCCGCCGCGCACCTGCGCGAGTTCGGCATCGAGGTGCGGGTGGACAGCCCCGGGGTGGGGTCGAACCTGGACGACCACGTGGAGGGGCTGGTGATGTGGGAGGCCTCCCGGCCGATGGTCACCACGTCGACCCAGTGGTGGGAGATCGGCCTGTTCACCCGGACCGAGGAGGGGCTGGACCGGCCGGACCTGATGATGCACTACGGCTCGGTGCCGTTCGACCTGAACACCGTGCGCCGGGGCTACCCGACGACCGACAACGGCTTCTGTCTCACCCCGAACGTCACCCGCGGCCGGTCGAGAGGCACCGTCCGGCTGCGCAGCCGGGACTTCCGGGACCGGCCGAAGGTCGACCCGCGGTACTTCACCGACCCGGACGGCCACGACCTGGCGGTGATGCTGGCCGGCGTGAAGCTGGCCCGCAGGATCGCCGAGCAGCCACCGCTGCGGGCCTGGATCGCCCGGGAGCTGGCGCCGGGACCGGACGCCGTCTCCGACGACGCTCTGATCGACTACATCCGCACGACGCACAACACCGTCTACCACCCGGCCTGCACCGCCCGGATGGGCCGCGCCGACGACCCGGACGCGGTCGTCGACCCGCAGCTGCGCGTGAAGGGCGTGGCCGGCCTGCGGATCGCCGACGGCTCGATCATGCCGTTCCTGCCGGCGATCAACCCCAACATCACCACGATGATGATCGGTGAGAAGGTCGCCGACCTGATCAAGGAAACCCCATGAGCAGCATCGGCGCACGGCTCCGCCTGATCGTCACCGCGCTGGTACTCGTCCTGGTCGGGGCCGCGTGCGGGGGCCAGGCGGCGCCCGGGGCGCCACCGGTCGGCGCAGGACCGGCGCCCCAGCCGGCGACCGAGGAGGGCATCCCGCGGTCGGCGATCAGGATCGCGGTCAACCCGTGGACCGGCTCGGCCGTCAACGCCCAGGTCGCCAAGATCATTATCGAGCGGGAGCTGAAGCAGCCGGTCGCCCTGGTGCACATCGACGAGTACGCCCAGTTCCCGGCGCTCGCGGCCGGTGACCTGGACGCCACCCTCGAGGTCTGGCCGTCCGGTCACGCGGCGGACATCGTCCGCTACATCGAGGGCAGGCGCGGCGGGCCGCTGCGCGACGGCGGCGTCGTCGACGGCGGCAGGCTCGGCGTGGTCGGGAACATCGGCTGGTGGGTGCCCACCTACCTGCTCGCCGAGCGGCCGGAGCTGGCCACCGTCGAGGGGCTCCGGGCCAACGCCGACCTGTTCGCGACCCCGGCGTCGGGCGGTAAGGGCCAGCTGCTGCTCGGCGACCCGAGCTACGTCTCCTACGACGAAGAGATCATCAAGAACCTGGGCCTGAACCTGCAGGTGGTGCGGGCCGGATCGGAGCAGGCCCTGCTCGACGCCCTGGACACGGCGTTCCGGAACAGGGATCCGCTGCTGCTGTACTTCTGGACCCCGCACCCGGCGCACAACCGCTACGACCTCACCGAGGTGCGGCTGCCGGCCTACGACGAGGACTGCGCGATCGCCGCCCGCGAGCGCGCCGGCCAGGGCTACGACTGCGACTACGCATCCGACGTGCTGTTCAAGGCGTTCTCGCTCGGCCTGCAGGGCAAGTCACCCGAGGTGTTCAGGTTCCTGTCCACCTTCAGCTACACCAACGACGACCAGGAGTCGATCGGCGCCCTCGTCGACGAGCAGGGGCTCGACGTGGCGGCGGCCGCTGAGAAGTGGGTCAACGAGAACGAGCCGGTCTGGCGGAGGTGGCTGACATGACCCAGGTGGTGGACACCGGCGAGCTCGCCGAGTTCGGCTACGAGCAGAAGCTCGACCGCAGCATCGGCAGGTTCGCCAGCTTCGCGGCCGGGGTCAGCTACATCTCGATCCTGACCGGCACCTTCCAGCTGTTCTTCTTCGGCTTCGCCTACGGCGGGCCGGCGTACTGGTGGACCTGGCCGATGGTCTTCGCCGGCCAGCTGATGGTCGCGCTCTGCTTCGCCGAGCTGGCCGCCAGCTACCCGGTCGCCGGGTCGATCTACAACTGGGCCAAGAAGCTCAGCCGACCGACTATCGCCTGGCTGGCCGGCTGGATGATGCTGACCGCCTCGGTGGTGACCACCGCCGCGGTGGCGCTGGCCTACCAGTACACGCTTCCGCAGATCTGGTCCGGGTTCCAGCTCATCGGCGACGGCACCGGCCCCTTCGACTACTCGGTGAACGCGGTGATCCTGGGCACCATCCTGATCGTTTTCACCACGCTGGTGAACGCGTTCGGGGTCAAGCTGATGGCCCGCATCAACAGCACCGGCGTCTTCATCGAGCTGATCGCCGCCGTGCTGCTGGTCATCCTGCTCGCGGTCCACATCACCAACAGCCCGGCGGTGCTGTTCGACACCCAGGGCAAGGGCGAAGGAAGCCCGCTGGGCTACTTCGGCGCCTTCCTGATCGCCTCGCTCGCCTCCGCCTATGTGATGTACGGCTTCGACACCGCCAGCTCGCTCGGCGAGGAGACGATCAACCCGCGGCGCACCGCACCCGCCGCCATCCTGCGGGCGGTCGTGGCCTCGTTCCTGATCGGCGGGGCGATCCTGCTGTTCGCGATCCTCGCGGCCCGCGACCTCAACTCCGAGAACATCGAGCGCGGTGGCCTGCAGTTCATCGTGCTGGACGTGCTGGGCGGCCCGATCGGCATCCTCATGCTGAGCTCGGTGGCGATCGCGATCACCGTCTGCTGCCTGGCGGTGCACACCGCGACCATCCGGATGATCTTCGCGATGGCCCGGGACAACAACCTGCCGGCCGGCTCGAGGCTGGCCAGGGTGCACCCGAGGTTCAAGACCCCGGTCGTTCCGGCGGTCGTCGTCGGCTTCCTGGCGATCGTGCTGCTGGTGGTGAACATCCAGCAGCCGCAGATCTTCACCGTGCTGACCAGCATCGGCATCATCATGATCTACATTGCCTACCTGCTGGTGACGACGCCGATGCTGGTCGCCCGGCTACGCGGGCACTGGCCGCCGGCGGGGGCGCGAAGCAGGGGCTACTTCTCACTCGGCCGGCTCGGCTTGCCGATCAACATCCTCGCCGTCGGCTGGGGCGCGGCGATGGTGGTCAACCTGGCCTGGCCGCGCAAGGAGGTCTACAACGCGACCGAACCGTTCCGCTGGTACCTGCAGTGGGGTGCCGTGCTGTTCGTCGGCATCGTCCTGTTCGGCGGCCTGGCCTACTACCTGCTCGTACAGCGGCACAAGACCGGGGTGCTGGCCGAGCACGCTGCGGCGCCGCCGACGGTGGCCGGTACGGTCGGCGCAGCCGACTGATCGGGCCGGGCGGTCCGCCCCATCGCGTCGAGAACGACGGTGCGGTGAGCCGGATCGATCCCCTGTCGCCACGATGTCGTTCTCGACGGGCTGGGGGCGCTGAAGCCATGGCGGACATCGCCGAGTTCCTCAGGGCGCATCCCCCCTTCGACACCGCCGATGCGCAGGAGCTGCGCGAGCTGGCCGCCGCGGCGGAGCTCGAGTTCCATCCGGCGGGCAGCACGATCTTCTCCCAGGGGGCCGACCCGATCGACCACCTTCGCGTGATCCGCACGGGTGCGGTCGAGATCGTGCACGACACCCATCTGCTCGACCTGCTCGGGCCGGGTGAGCTGTTCGGGCACGCGTCGATGCTGTCCGGGCTGCCCACCGGTTTCGCGGCGGTCGCGGCCGAGGACACGCTGTGCTACCGGATCCCGGCGCAGAGCGTGCGCCCGCTGCTGGGCAAGCCGGCCGGCCTGCGCTTCGTGACGCGCTCGCTGCTGTCCAGCGCGCTGCGCCACTGGCCCGGCGTCGAGGCGGCGCTCAATCCCGCCCAGCGACCGGTCGCTGATCTGCTCCGCGGGCCACCCGTGCTCTGCTCGCCCGGCCTGTCGCTGCGCGAGGTCGCCGAGCGGATGTCGGCGTCCGCGGCCACCTCCGCCGTCGTCGACCTCGGCGCCGGCCGGCTCGGCATCCTCACCGACCGGGACCTGCGCCAGCGGGTGGTCGCCGCCGGCCTCGACACCTCCGCACCGGTGACCGAGGCGATGAGCGCACCCGCCTACACCGTCCCGGCGGACCGGCTCGGCGGCGAGGCGCTGCTGGACATGCTGGACCGGGGCATCCGCCACCTGCCGGTGCTCTCGCCGACCGGCCGCGTCCTCGGCGTGCTGGAGGACTCCGACCTGGTCGCCGTCACCACCCGCAGCAGCTTCCACCTGCGGGCCGCGATCGCCCGGGCCGAGGACGTCGGCGCGCTCGTCGACGCGGCCGCCCGGCTCCGGCCGACCATCATCGGGTTGCACGACGCGAAGGTCGCCGCGAGCGACATCTCGGCGATCTACTCCGTCGTGGCCGACGTGCTCACCCGCCGGTTGATCGACTTCGCGATACGCGAGCTGGGCGCGCCGCCGAGCCCGTTCAGCTGGCTGGCGTTGGGCAGCCTGGCCCGCCGGGAGGCCGTTCCCTCCTCCGATGTGGACAGCGCGCTGGTCTGGTTCGGGCCGGACTCCGACCCGGCGGCCGCAGCGGCGGTGCGGGCGATCGCCGATCGGGTGATGACCGGCCTGGCGGCCTGTGGCTTCCCGGCCGACCGCAACGGCGCGGTCGCCTCGAACCCGCTGTTCGCCCGGTCCGCCGCGGGCTGGGAGGCGGTGACCCGCGGCTGGCTGACCGATCCGACCCAGGAGAAGGCGCTCGTCCTGGTCTCGCTCGTCGTCGACGGCCGCCCGGTGTGGGGGCTGCGGCACCCCCGGTCCGTGCCCGACGTGTTCCGGTCCGCCCATCGGCACCCCGACCTGCTGCGGCTGCTGGCCCGGTTCGCCCTGTCGCACCGGCCGCCGACCGGGTTCCTGCGCGACTTCGTCGTCGAGCACTCCGGTGAACGGCGCGGCCAGCTCGACCTGAAGAAGGGTGGGATCGTCCCGATCGTCGACCTGGCCCGGTGGGCCGGCATGGCGGCCGGGGTGACCAGCGCGTCGACCCCGGTGCGGCTGCGGGCCGCCGCCGAGGCGGGCACTCTGGACGCCGAGGCCCGGACCCTGCAGGAGGCCTTCGATCTGATCGTCGAGCTGCGGATGCAGCACCAGGTGGGCCAGCTCAGGGCGGGGACGCCACCGGACGACTACGTGCGGCCCGGCGAGCTCAGCCAGCTCACCCGCGCGTCGCTGCGGGAGGCGTTCCGGGCGATCGCCTCGGTCCAGCGCCGGGTCGCCTCGACGCTTCAGCTGGGCGTGTGGTGATGGGTCAGTCGCCGAGCTCGGCGCGGCGCTTGACCACGTACTCCTCCAGCTCGGCGCGGATCGCGTCGTCCAGCGGCGGCGGCTCGTACTCGGCCAGCGTCCGCTGGGAGATCTCGGCGGCGCGGGCGGCGGCGTCCCGGGCGCCGGTCCGCATCCACCGCTCGTAGTTGGCCGAGGAGGACAGCAGCGGCCGGTAGAAGCAGGTTCGGAACCGCTCCAGGGTGTGCGCGGCGCCGAGGAAGTGCCCGCCGCGGCCGACCTCGGCGTGCGCGTCGAACGCCAACGACGCCTCGTCGATCTCCAGCGGGGTGAACTCCACCTGCAGCATCCGCAGCAGCTCGATGTCGATGACGAACTTCTCGTAGCACGCCACCAGGCCGCCCTCGAGCCAGCCGGCGGAGTGCATGACCCAGTTCGCGCCGGCCAGGAACGTCGGCAGCAACGTCATCATCGCCTCGTAGGCCGCCTGCGCGTCCGGCATCTGGCTGGACGTCAGCCCGCCCCCGGTCCGGAACGGCAGTCCGAACCGCCGGGCGATCTGGCCGGTGCAGAACAGGCCGATCGCCGACTCGGGGGTGCCGAAGCAGGGCGCCCCGGACTGCATGTCGATGTTGGAGAGGAACGAGCCGAACACCACCGGCGCGCCCGGCCGGATCAGCTGGGACAGCGCGATCCCGGACAGCGCCTCGGCGATCTGCTGCACCAGGGTGGCCGGGATGGTCACCGGCGACATCGCGCCCATGAGCAGGAACGGGGTCAGCACGACGGCCTGGTTGGCGGCGCTGTACTCGAACTGCGCGTCCAGCATCCGGTCGTCCCAGCGCAGCGGGGAGTTGCAGTTGATCAGCGACAGGGTGGCCGGGGTACGCTCGATGGCCTCCCGGCCGCCGAACAGGATCTCCGACATGGCGATCGTGTCGCGGGCGTTCGGACCGGACACCACGTTACCCATGTAGATCTTGTCGGTGAGGGTCTGCAACGCATAGGTCATGTCCAGGTGCCGCGAGTCCAACGGCGCGTCGTTGGGCTCGCAGATCACCCCGCCGGCCGAGTCCAGCTCCGGGAAGGACTGGGCGAGCCTGCTGAAGTTGCGGAAGTCGTCCAGCGTGGCGTCCCGGCGAACCTCCCCCTGGCGGACGAACGGCGGTCCGTAGACCGCGCCGAACGCCATGTGGTCGCCGCCGATGTGCACGTCGTTGGCCTGGTTGCGGGCCTGCACGTCGAACTCGCGGGGGGCCTTCGCCACCTGCTCCAGCACGAAGTCCGGGTCGAGCCGGACGGTCTGCCCGTCCACGTCCTGACCGGCCTTGCGGAACAGGTCCAACGCCCGCTCGGAGACGAACTCGACGCCGATCTCGGTCAGGATCCGCCGCCAGCCGCGGTCGAGCACCGCCATCGCGTCGTCGGACAACACCTCGTAACGCGGCATCTGGTTGCGAAACATCCGGCCTCCCGTGGCGCGATCGCTCTTGACCGACTCCGCTCCGGGATCCTACGCTCATGATATGGGACCTTGGTTCCATATTATAGAACTCTCCCCCGCAGCGAACTCTCCCGAGGTGGCCGATGACAGCCCCGACCGGCACCCAGGCCGTCGACCGCGCCGCGGCCCTGCTCGCCCTGGTGGTGCGCGCCGAAGGGCCGCGCACCTTCACCTCGCTGGTCGACGAGCTCGGCCTGGCCAAGTCGACGACCTCACGGCTGTTGCAGGCGCTGGAGCGGCACCGGCTGCTGCTGCGCGACCGCGACGGCGCGTTCCGGCCCGGACCGCTGTTCACGCTGTACGCGGCCCGGCACGACCCGGTGCACGACCTGGTCGACGCCGCCCGGTCCACGCTGCAGCGGATCGGGGAGGCCACCGCCGAGACGGTCAACCTGGCGGTCCCCCGCGGCGACGCGGTGGTGCAGGTCGCCCAGGTCGACTCCACGTTCCTGCTCGGCGCGACGAACTGGGTCGGCGTCGACGTCCCGGCGCACTGCACCGCGTTGGGCAAGGTGTTCTACGCCCACGAGGCGCTGCCGCTGCCGGCCGGGCCGTTGGAGCAGCGCACCCCGCACAGCAGGACCGATCCGGCGGCCCTGCGCCGCGACCTGGCCGAGGTGGTTCGCCGAGGCTTCGCGGTCAGCCGCGAGGAGCTCGAGCTCGGGCTGGTGGCGGTCGCCGCGCCGATCCGCTCCGGCGACGGTGCGGTGATCGCCGCCGTCTCGGTGTCCGGTCCGACGCCGCGGCTCGGCGACCGGCTGGAACGGATCGGAAAGCTGCTGGTCAACGAGACCGCGACGCTTTCCGCCCAGCTCGGACATCCACCACGGAAGGAGGGGGCGGCATGACGCCCGAGGAGATTTTGCAGGGGCTTTACGACCAGACCCTGGTCGGCAACGCACCCGGCGTGCTGGAGCTGACCGAGGCCGGCCTCCAGCTCGGGATGGGCCCCGAGACGCTGCTGTTCGACGCGCTGATCCCGTCGCTGGAGGAGGTCGGGGCCCGGTTCGAACGCGGCGACTTCTTCGTCCCGGAGATGCTCATCGCCGGCAGGGCGATGGCCGGCGCGATGGAGCGGCTGCGGCCGCTGCTGGCCGAGACCGGCGCCGCCACGATCGGCACCTTCCTGATGGGCACCGTCAAGGGCGATGTGCACGACATCGGCAAGAACCTGGTCAACATCATGCTGGAGGGCGCCGGCTTCCACGTGATCGATCTCGGGGTCCAGGTGGCGCCGGAGCGGTTCGTCGCCGCGATCGAGCAGCACAAGCCGGACATCGTCGGGTTCTCGGCCTTCCTCACCACCACGATGCCGATGTTCAAGGCGAACATCAACGCGCTGCAGAAGGCCGGCCTGCGCGACTCGGTGATCGTGATGGTCGGCGGCGCGCCGGTCACCCAGGAATACGCCGACGCGGTCGGCGCCGACGGATACGCCGCCGACGCCTCGGCCACCGTCAAACGGGCCAAGCAGCTGCTCTCCGAGCGGCGCGCGCCGATCCCCGCCTGAGCCCGACCGCCGAGGAGCGTCATGCACACCGTTCTGCGTTCGCCGACCCGCGCGGTGGTCATCGGGGACGACCAGCCGTTCTGCATCATCGGCGAGCGGATCAACCCGACCGGCCGGCGCCTGTTCCAGCAGCAGCTGCGGGCCGGCGACCTGTCCGCGATCGAACGCGACGTCCTTGCCCAGGTGGCCGGCGGGGCGCAGGTGCTCGACGTCAACATGGGCGTCCCGCTGGCCGACGAGGCGGAGCTGCTCACCAAGGCGATCACCCTGATGCAGGGGCTCACCGACCTGCCGCTGTGTCTGGACTCCTCGGTGGTGGAGGCGCTGGAGGCCGGGCTCTCGACCTACCAAGGCAAGGCCCTGGTCAACTCGGTGACCGCCGAGGACGAACGGCTGGCGGCGATCCTGCCGCTGGTCAGCCGGTACGGCGCCGCGGTGATCGGGTTGCCGAACGACGAGGACGAGATCCCGATGACCGCGCGGCGCCGGGTCGAGCTGGCCCACAAGATCATCGACGTCGCCACCGGCCGGTTCGGCATGGACATCGCCGACATCGTGATCGACCCACTGGCCATGCCGATCGGCGCGGACACCACCGTCGGACGGATCACCCTGGAGACGATCGCGGCGATCAAGGCCGAGCTCGGGGTCAACATGACCCTCGGCGCGTCCAACGTGTCCTTCGGGATGCCCGGCCGGCACACCCTCGGCGCGGCCTTCCTGCCGATGGCCGCCGCCGCCGGGCTGACCAGCGCGATCATGGACGCGCGCAGCCCGCAGATCGTCGACTCGGTACGGGCCGCCGACCTGCTGCTCGGCCGGGACGACTGGGGCGCCGGCTGGATCGCGGCGCATCGGGCCAGGCAGGCGACGTGACGCCGCGAGGCCGCGCGAGGCGGTCGACATGACGGAGGGCTATCGGGACCAGTTCCTCCGCGAGGGGCTGCTCGACCCCACGCCCCGGGGGGCTGAGGTCGAGCTGGCCGTCGGTCGCGTGCGGGTGCACTTCGCCCCGGCCGATCGCGAGGTCCGGGTGCCGGCCGGGGTCAGCGTGTTCGACGCGGCCAGCTGGAACGGCATCGCGATCGACTCCACCTGCGGCGGGCACGGCACCTGCCGCAAGTGCAGGATCCGGGTGCTCGACGGGCCGGCCCCGGTGTCCCGGCTGGACGTCCGGGCGTTCTCCCCCGAGCAGCTCCGGCAGGGCTGGCGGCTGGCCTGCCTGGCGGCGGCGCACGGCGACCTGGCGGTCGAGGTGCCCCCGCTGGTCACCCGGCCGAAGGCGGCCACCGTCGGGGTCGGCCGGCAGGTGATCCTGCGGCCGGCCATCCAGAAGCGCTACCTCAAGCTGGCCGAGCCGACGCTCGCCGACCAGACCAGCGACCTGGAACGGCTGCTCGCCGCGCTCGACGACCTGCAGCTGCGGGTCGACCTGCACGCGTTGCGCCGCCTGCCGGCCGCGCTCCGGGCCAGCGACTACACGATCACCGCGGTGGTCGTCGACGACGTCCTGATCGACGTCGAGCCGGGCGACAGCACCGCGCGGCGCTACGCGATCGCCTTCGACCTCGGCACCACGACGGTGGTGGCGACACTGCTGGACACCGCGACCGGCACCCCGGTCGCGGTGCGGTCGATGCTGAACAAGCAGCAGCCGTTCGGCGCCGACGTGATCACCCGGATCTCGGCGACCATGCTGGACCCGGAGGCGATCGAGCGCCTGCAGACGCTGGCCCAGGACACGCTCGACGAGCTCGCCGCCGACGTCTGCAAGCAGGGCGAGGTCAACCCGGCCGAGGTGTACGAGATCGCGCTCGCCGGCAACGCGACGATGACCCATCTGGTGCTGGGCGTCCCGCCGGAGCCGCTCGGGGTGGCGCCGTTCATCCTGTCCACCCGGCACTGGCCGGAGCTGCTGGCCGCCGACGTCGGCGTGCGGGTGCACCCACGGGCCCGGGCCGTGGTGTTCCCCTCGCTCGGGGCGTATGTCGGCGGCGACGTCGTGGCCGGCATGCTGGCCTCCGGGATGGACCGCGACAAGCGGCTGCGGCTGTTCATCGACGTCGGAACGAACTGCGAGATCGTGCTCGGCGACGGCGAGCGGATCCTGACCACGGCGGCACCGGCCGGCCCGGCGTTCGAGGGCGCGGCGATCCGCTGCGGGATGCGGGCCGCGGACGGCGCGATCGAGGTCGTCCGGGTCGCCGACGGACAGCTGCGGCTGCAGGTGATCGGCGACGTCGAGCCGCGCGGGTTGTGCGGATCCGGCCTGGTCGACGCGGTCGCCGAGCTGCTCACGGCCGGGCTGATCGACCGCTCGGGCCGGTTCGTCCCGGCCGATCGAGCGCGCGAGCTGGCGCCGACGCTCGCCGACCGGCTGACCGAGATCGACGGCGAACGGATCTTCGTCCTGCACTGGGGCGGCGTCGGCGAGGTGCGGGAGGCGATCTATCTGTCCCAGCGCGACGTGCGGGAGCTGCAGTTCGCCAAGGCGGCCATCTCCACCGGGTGGTCGCTGCTGGCCGAGGAGCTCGGTGTGACCCCGCGCAGCATCCAGCAGGTTCTGCTGGCCGGCTCGTTCGGCAGCTACCTGTCCCCGGCGAACGCGATCAAGATCGGCCTGGTGCCGAGGCTGTCGGTGCTGCGCATCGTCCATGCCGGCAACGTCGCGGGCGAGGGCGCCAAGATGGCGCTGCTGAGCGTCCGCGAGCGGTCCGGCGCGGCGGCGTTGCTGGAGGAGGTGCGCTATGTCGAGCTCTCCGACCGGCCGGACTTCAACGACCGCTTCGTCGACCAGCTCGCCTTCCCGGCCTGACGGCCCCGGTGCGGGCGTCCCGCCCCCGACCGCGGCCGTGATCGCCTGCGGCGCGCTCGCCACCCACGTCGCCGAGATCGCCGGGCGTCGGCGGTGGCCGGTCGAGGTGCGTCCGCTGCCGCCGCTGCTGCACAACCGTCCGGAGCGGATCGCGCCGGCCGTCGAGGAGCTCGCGCGCGCGTTGCGCCACCGCCACCCGGTGGTGGCGGTGGCCTACGCCGACTGCGGCAGCCGCGGCGCGCTGGACGACGTGTGCGCCCGGCTCGGGCTGCGCCGCCTCGGCGGCAACCACTGTTACGACGTCTTCGCGGGGGTCGAGCGGATGCGCGCGCTGCTCGACGCCGAGCCCGGGACGTATGTGCTGACCGACTTCCTGGTCCGGTCGTTCCGGCGGACCGTGCTCGCCGAGCTCGGGCTGGACCGCCACCCGCAGCTGCGCGACGACTACTTCCGGCACTACCGCCGGGTGGTATGGCTGGCTCAGCGGCCGACCGCCGAGTTGCGCCGCGCGGCGCTGGACGCGGCCGCGGCGATCGGGCTGCCGTTGCAGGTCCTGAGGGTCGGTGACGCCGGGTTGGAACGCGAGCTCGAACAGCTGCTCGCGTGTCCGCCGTCGGCGCGGCCGATCACCGCGCGGGCGGGCCGGTGAGGCGGTTCAGCACCTCGGTGCGCCAGCGCTGGGTGGCGGCCACCTGGTTGAAGGTGAACACGTGCAGCCCGGCGACCCGGGAGGCCGGGGCGACCAGAGTCGGACCGAGCCGGCCCAGCAGGCGTTCCGGGGCGTAGCCACCGGGGGCGGCGAACCGGAGGAACCAGCCGTAGTGCTTGCCCAGGAACCGGGTCGACTCGCCGATCCCGATCTTGGCCGCCATCGTGACCAGCCTGGTCCGATCGACCGGGCCGGCGAGGCCCACCTGCAACGGCAGCTCGACGCCGCGCGCCCGCACCCGGTGGATCCAGCGGGTGAGCGTCACCGGGTCGAAGCAGAGGTTGCTGACGAGGTAGCTGGCGTGCCGACGTTTGTCCCACATGGACTGCACGACGATGTCGTCCTGGATCACCGGATGGGTCTGGGGGTATCCGGTGATCCCGACCTGGCCGAACGGCCGACCCATCTCGGTCAGGTCGACGAGCAGGTCGAGCGCACCGTGGTACGTGCCGGCCGGCGGGTCGGCGTCGCCGGCCGGCACGAACACGTCGTCGACGCCGATGTCCTTCAGCCGCGCCACGACGTCCTTCAGATGCACCTCGTCGACGACCAGCCGCGCCGGGAGGTGCGGCACCACCCGGTAGCCGTGTCCGGCCAGCCGCTCGGTCAGCGCGAGGGTCGGTTCGAGCCCCTTGACCGGCGACGCGGTGACCGTGATCGTCACCTCGCCCGGCTCGGTCGCCTCGAGGATCGCCTGCGCGATGGCCGGGGTCGGAATCACCTCGTACCGCGGCACGCGGAGCAGGTCGACCAGCGGGCGCATCCTCGAAATGTTGCGCATTGCCCAACTCATATCGTATTGCGCACCAGGACGGGTCGAGGGTAGCCGTGGTGTGACCGCCCGGCAAGCAGTGGCCGGCCCTGGTCCGGAGCCGGGTGCTCGGCGAGTCGTCACCGGCGTGCCTGTGCGCTGCGGGTCGAGGTTGGGGGTCGAGGTTGGGGGTCGAGGTTGGGGGTCGAGGTTGGGGGTCGAGGTTGGGATGGTCCGCTCCCGTCGACGATCTCGACGACACGCCTGCTCCCCCGCCACACCACCGGGTGCTCAAGCTCGAACGCCCCGTCGTCGCGGATGCCGAGCTCGCCCAGTAGCAGGTCGCGGACCAGCCGTCTGCGGCTCGCGTCGTTGTCGACGTGGGCGACCCGGTCGAGGATCTGTCCGATGTCGACTCCACTCGGCCACGGCTGCCGGTTCTGCCTGGTCAGAACCGCCCACGACGATCGGCACGCGGTTGCGTGGGTGATCCGGATGGACTATGCTCGAACATGTGTTCGATACCTGGTCGGCGGTGAGCGCCCGTCGCGGCGTCCCCGGACCGGGGATCGGCCTCGCCCCGGGAGTCTGGGCGGTCGACCCACCGTCGACCCGGCCCGAACCCGACGCTCGTCCGGCCGGAGCCGGGTTCGCGCCCTCCGGGTGGGCGGCCCTGGAGTTGGAGCTGGGCACCGCCGACCCTGCCGCGCTGGACGACACCGCGCTGGTCGAGGCCGTCGCCGGGTTCCACCGGCTGATGTCCTGGGCCGGGGCGCGGCAGGCACGACTGCTGGCCGAGTTCGCCCGCCGCCGCCCCGCCGACCCCGCGGACATGCTGCGGGCGAACGAGCCCAGTGTGGGCAGCCCGTTCGCCCCCGACGAGATCGGCTGCGCGCTCGCGGTCTCCCGCGGCTGGGCGACCGTCCTGCTCGCCCAGGCCACCGCCCTGGCCGGCCCCCTGCACGCGGTGCGCGACGCGTACGAGCGTGGCGAGCTGGACGCGACCAAGGTCCGCGCCCTCTACGAGGCCACCCTGTACCTGGAGCCGGACCGGGCCACCGCGGTGGCCGCCCGGGTGCTCCCCAAGGCGGGCGGGCAGAGCCTCGCCCAGCTGCGTGCCGCGCTGCGCCGCGCGATCATCGCGGTCGACCCGGACGGAGCCACGAGACGCCACCGCCGCGCCCGACGAGACCGACGGGTCACCGTGCAGGCCCGCGAGGACGGCATGGCCTCGCTGTGGGCCCTGCTCTCGGCCCCGGACGCGTACTCGGCCTACGAATGGCTCACCCGGCTGGCCCGCGGCCTCGGCTCGGGCGACTCCCGCGGCATGGACGCCCGCCGCGCCGACCTGCTGCGCGACCTGCTCACCGGCCGGCTCACCGCCGCCCCCGACCCCGCCGACGTCGATCTCCTCGCCCCCGAGAACGGGGACGCCCAGCGGACCACCGGCGATCCGGACCGGCCGTCCACCGATCCCGAGGCGGACGCGACGGCCACGCCGGAATCGGCGCCCGGGGCCGCCGCGACGGGGTCGGGCCGGATGTATCTGCGCCCGGTCAGCCCCGGCAAACCCCTCATCCAGGTCGTGGTCCCCTACCCCACGCTCACCGGGCAGTCCGACGAGCCGTGCGAGTTGCGCGGCTACGGCGCGATCCCGGCCGACATGGCCCGCGAGCTCGCCGCCGACGCGGTGTGGCACCGCCTGCTCACCGACCCGGCCTCCGGGGCGCTGCTCGACTACGGCCGCACCACCTACCACCCCCCGGCCGCCCTGGCCGATCACGTCCGCGCCCGCGACGGCTACTGCCGCGAACCGATGTGCATGCGCCCGGCCGCCGGCTGCGAGCTCGACCACGTCATCCGGTTCCCGGACGGGCCGACCGCCGCGGCGAACATCGATTCCAAATGCCAGCACGGGCATAAGCTCAAACACCACGCCGGCTGGCAGACCACCCTGCACCCCGACGGCCGGGTCACCTGGACCACCCCGACCGGGCACGTCTACACCAGCGAGCCCTACGACTACCGCACCGACACCGAACTCGCCGCCCTGCGCGCCGAGTGCATCGCCGCGGTCGCAGCGAAACCGGAACCCGAACCCCCACCCGCCCCCGACGACCCACCGCCGTTCTAGGTCCAGGCCGGTCGGGTTGGGCGGTGCTGGCGATCGCATCGGGGTGTGGCGGAGAGCTGTTGGGCACGTGAGTCGAGGGGCGGGCGCGGTCGAGCGGGAGATCGGCGGGCAACGGGAATTGCTCCACGTTGGACCCAGTGCACACCTGCTTGAGCCAGAAGCACGCCGTCGACGAGTTCGGCACCTCGGGCAGCGCCAGATGGTCGTCCTCGCTCGCTCCTGCCAACAGGCGGTGGCGGTCAGCTCGTCGCGGGCAGGATCGCGACGTCGTAGGCGCGCAGCGCGGGATCGGCGGTGACGAGGGTCAGCCCTTCGACCCGTGCCTGGGCCACGAGCATGCGGTCGAACGGGTCCTTGTGGTGGAAGGGCAGATCGCGCACGACCGAGGCGTGCGCGCCGGTGACCGGGAGCTCGGTGAAGCCCTGATCCTCGGCGTGCGCCCGCAGATCCACGTCCAGACGGAGCTTGCCGACGGATTGCTTGATGGCCAGCTCCCACACCGTCGCCGCCGAGAGGAACAGCTCATTGGCCCCATTCGCCATCGCCTCGATCGCTACCGGTGAGAGGCGAGGACTGCCCTCGAGCCACCACAGCAAGACGTGGCTGTCGACGAGCAACCTCACGGATCCCTCGCCTGGCCCGGGAAGATCGAGCCCTCGTAGAAGGCGTCGACCAGGTCCTCCTCGGGTTCGTCGAAGTCCGGTGCGACCCAGATCCTGCCCCGCAGCGAACCCGGCTCCCGCCGAGGAGCCGCGCGCTGGGCAGGCACCAACCTCGCAACCGGTCGCCCGTTACGGGCGATGACGATCTCCTCACCCGCCTCCACGCGCTCCAACAGCCGCGACAGGTGGGTCTTCGCCTCGTAGACGTTCACCTTCTCGGCCATGCGCGAATCATAGTCTGGTCAGATCTGGTCTACCGCTGGTCGCACGAAACCTGTCGCCTCGCCGGGACCGGGCGGGTGAGGATCGCGGTGTGGAGCCCACACCTGCTGACGCGGCCCTCCGACCCGAGCGCCCGGACGACGCCGCCGCGATCACCCGCGTCACGAAGCTGGCCTTCCGCGACCATCCGCACAGCCGGCAGACCGAGCAGGACATCATCGAGCGCCTGCGCCGGGCAGGCGCCCTGACGGTCTCGCTGGTCGCGGAGGCGGCCGGCCAGATCGTGGGGCATATCGCGTTCTCGCCGGTGGCGTTCTCGGACGGGTCGGCGGGCTGGTACGCCCTGGGCCCGGTCTCGGTCGTGCCCGCCCGGCAGGGCCAGGGCATCGGGCGGGCGCTCATCGACGAGGGGCTGGCCGCGCTGCGCGCCCGCGGGGCAGCGGGCTGCGTCGTGGTGGGCGAACCGGCGCTCTACGGGCGCTTCGGCTTTCGCAGCCACCCGGACGTCACGATGGGTGGGGTGCCGCGGCGGTACGTCCAGCTGCTCGCCTTCGGCTCGCAGCGGCCCACGGGGCAGGTCCTCCATCACGACGCCTTCGAGGCTGGTTGACCAGCCCGCACCGGTGCGGCGAAGCCGTCAGCCCGCCAGGCTCGCCGTGCTCCGGGGGACCGGTTTGATATGGGCGAAGGCGCTGCGGGCGTTCCAGGTGGGGAAGGCGCGTACCAGCCAGGAGGGGCCGTGCAGCTGGATGCGGCGGTCTCGGGTGGCCTCGGCCCAGGCGAGCTGGCCCGCGTGCCATTTGACGAAGGCCTCGGCCTCCGCCGTGACGAAGAGGTCCTCGTCGAGGCCCGGGTACTCCTTGCAGAGCTCGGTCTCGGCGTGCTCGATCAGCAGCCAGAACCGCTCCCGGCGCGGGCGGCCGGTGAAGTCGAAGCGGATCACGATGCGCCGATCCGGGAGCCGGTCGCGGCGCAGCGCGTTGCACATCGACCACAGGGCCACGAAGGGATCGAGGTGCTCGGGCGCGATCTCGAGCCAGTGCGCACCCCACTCGCCGAGCGACTTGCAGACGGTGAACAGGTCGTGGCCCGCCGGGGTCAGCTCGTAAGAGCGCCCTCGCCCCTCGGGTTTGGTCACCGACTCGACGATGCCCAACCGTTCGAGATGCTTGAGCCGCTGCGAGAGCAAGGTGCGGGACAGCCCGGGGGCACCCTGAAGGATCTCACCGAAGCTCCCGCAGCCCAGGTACAGGTTGCGGATGATCAGCGGCGTCCAGCGCTCGGCGAAGATCTCGGCGCCGCGGGCGATCGGGCAGTACTGGCCGTACGTCCGCACCGCACCAGTGTCGCGCCCCTACCGTCGGCCGGGAAGTCCAGAATCCTGACTTCACCGCCGCGGTCCGCGGCGGTGCGATTGCCGTCGCGAACGCAGGGCCGACCCCGACTCCCGAACACGTCGGCCACCTGACCGAGGAGGCGATCGCGATGCAGATCGACGGGTTCCGGGGCCGGCTGATCACCGCTGACCACGCCGACTACGACACCGCCCGAGCCGTGTGGAACGGCGCCGTGGACCGGCGCCCCCGGCTGATCGCCCGATGCAGCGGGACCGCCGACGTGGCCGCGGCCGTGCGCGTCGCCCGCGACCACGACCTGGAGATCGCCGTACGGGGCGGGGGCCACAACGTGGGCGGCACCGCGGTGTGCGACGACGGGATCGTCGTCGACCTCTCGGCGATGCGGGCCGTGTGGGTCGACCCCGCCGACCGCACGGCCCGGGTGCAGGGCGGCGCGCTGTGGGGCGACGTCGACCGTGAGACGCAGGCGTACGGTCTGGCCACCACCGGCGGCATCATCGGCCACACCGGCGTCGCCGGGCTCGCCCTCGGTGGTGGCATCGGCTTCCTCATGCGCCCATACGGGCTGACCGTCGACAACCTGCTGGCCGCCGAGGTGGTCACCGCCGAGGGCAGCATCGTCCGGGCGTCCGCCGAGGAACACCCCGATCTGTTCTGGGCGCTGCGCGGCGGCGGCGGCAACTTCGGCGTCGTCACCTCGTTCCGGTTCGCGCTGCACCCCGTCGGCCCGACCGTGATCGCCGGCCCCGTCTTCTGGGCGGCCGAGGACACCGGCGACGTGCTGCGCTTCTACCGGGACTTCGTCGCCGACGCACCCGACGAGCTGGGCACCGTCGTGCGGCTCGGCACCGTTCCCCCACTGCCGGTCATCCCCGAGGAGCTGCACTGGCGGCCGGCCCTCGCCGTCGCCTGCTGCTACGCCGGCGCCCTCGACGACGGCGAGCGTGCCGTGCAGGCCCTCCGCCGGTTCGGGACGCCGCTGGTGGACCTGATCTCGCCCACGCCGTACGCCGCCTTCCAGGGCGCCCTCGACGACACGGTCCGCCACGGATGGCACTACTACTGGAAGGCCACGGACCTCACCGGCCTCTCCGACGACGCCATCGCCGTCATCGCCGATCACGCCTACACCGCCCGCTCGGCCCGGTCGTACTCGGCGATGTTCCACCTGGGGGGCGCCGTCGCCCGAGTCCCCCACGACGCGACCGCCTACGCCGGTCGCGACGTGGCCCACAACATCATCATCGACGGCGTGTGGCTGCCCGACGATGCGGGCGAGCACGCCGCTGCCGAGACCGCGTGGGCGCGGCGGTTCCTCCAGGCCCTGCACCCGCACCGCGCCGCCGGCGTCTACGTCAACTTCCTCGACTCCGACGACACCGGCCGCGTTCGAGAGGCCTACGGCGACCACACCTATCGGCGACTCGCCGAGGTCAAGGCCAAATACGACCCCGACAACGCCTTCCACCACAACAAGAACATCCGCCCCGAATGAGCGGGGCCGGCGCGGCCTATCGTGGCCGGATGGGCTTCCCCCCGGCCGCGGTCACGGTGCTGGACGGCGGCCTGGCCACCGAACTGGAGGCGCGCGGGCACGACCTGTCCGACGCGCTGTGGTCGGCGCGGCTGCTGGCCGACGACCCGGACGCGATCGTCGCCGCCCATCTGGCGTTCTTCCGGGCCGGCGCGGCGATCGCGACGACCGCGAGCTACCAGGCGTCGTTCGCCGGCTTCGCGGCGCGGGGTCTCGGGCGGGACGAGACGGAGCGGTTGCTGCGCCGAAGCGTCGAGCTCGCCGATTCCGCGCGCGCCCGGTTGGCCGGCGACGGCCGTCGCCGCTGGGTCGCCGCGTCCGTCGGCCCGTACGGTGCGGCGCTGGCCGACGGCTCGGAGTACCGGGGCCGCTACGGGCTGACCGTCGCCGAGCTCACCGCCTGGCACCGGCCGCGGCTGGAGGTGCTGGCCGACGCGGGCCCCGACGTGCTCGCCCTGGAGACGATTCCCGACCTCGACGAGGCTCGCGCGCTCGTCGCCGCGCTCACCGGCTCTCCCGTCCCGGCCTGGCTGTCGTACTCGATCGACGGCGACCGCACCCGGGCCGGGCAGCCGCTGGCCGAGGCGTTCGCGCTGCTCACCGACGTTCCCGAGATCGTGGCGGTGGGCGTCAACTGCTGCGCCCCCGCCGACGTCTCCCCGGCGATCGCGACAGCCCGGGCGATCACCGGCAAACCGGTGATCGTCTACCCGAACAGCGGCGAGGGATGGGACGCCGCCCGGGGACGGTGGACGGGCCCGGTGCGCTACTCGATGGCGCAGGCCAGGCGGTGGGTGGCCGACGGCGCGGCGATCCTGGGCGGCTGCTGCCGGGTGGGCCCGGGCGAGATCGCGGGCCTTGCCCGCGCCGTCGCCGACGCCGCGCACTCGGCCGGATGATCGGGCGCGGAGGCACCGATTCCCGGCCGAGCCGGTCTACGATGGGCAACGTCCTGCCACGGGGGAGGTGCGGTGCGCTACGGCCTCGGCGTGGATCTGGGCACGTCTTCGGTTGCGGCAGCCATCTGCCGCCCCGGCGGAACCGAGATGGTCATCCTCGGCGATCGGTCCGTGACCGCGCCGGCCGTCGTCCATCTGCGCGAGGACGGCACGATCGTCACCGGGGCCGCCGCGAACCGGCGTGCGCTGAGCAACCCGGAACGGATCGGCCGCGGCCTGCGGCGCTACCTCGGCGATCCCACGCCGGTGATCCTCGGGGGGGCGTCCCACTCGGTCACCGACCTGATGGGTCACATCCTGCGCGACGTGGTGCGCACCGTCGTCGACGCCGAGGGCGGCCCACCCGACGACGTGGTGCTGACCCGCCCGGCCAGTTGGAACCCGACCCGGTACCGGCTGCTCGATCAGGTCGCGGCGATCGCCGGGCTGCACCGGGCCCGCACCGTCGTCGACCCGGAGGCGTCCGCGGCGCATTTCGCGCAGACCCGCAGGCCACGCGACGGCGAGATCGTCGCCGTCTACGACCTGGGCGGGGGCACCTTCGACGCCGCCGTCCTGATCAAACGTCCCTACGGGATGGAGTTGCTGGGCGACCCGGAGGGGATCGAGCGCCTCGGCGGGATCGACTTCGACGAGACCATCCTGTCGTATGTCGACTATCGGACCGACGGCGCGCTGAGCCGGCTCGACCTGCAGGACCAGCGGACCGCCGGCGCGCTCGCCCGGTTGCGGCAGGACTGCGCACTGGCGAAGGAGGCGCTGACCGGCGACACCGAAACGACGGTCCCGGTACTGCTCCCCGACCGGCACCTCGACGTGCGGATCACCCGCGCGGAGTTCGAGAACATGCTGCGTGCGCCGGTCGAGGCCACCCTCGGTGCGCTGGCGCGGGCCCTGCGGTCGGCCCGCGTCACCCCACGCGACCTCGCCGCGGTCCTGCTCACCGGGGGTTGCACGCGGATCCCCATGGTGGCCCGCGCGGTCCAGGCGGAGTTCGGCGTCGCGGTGGTGCGCCTGCACCCCGACCACGCCACCGCGCTCGGTGCCGCCGCGCTCGCCGCCCGTTCGGCACTGGCGGCGGCCGAGCGGCCGGGCCCGCCGGCACCGTGGCCGACGGCCCCGACGTTCCACCCGCCGAGACCGGAGCCGGGGCCCCCGCCACCGCCGACACCGCGGCCCGCGCCGGCCCAGGAGCACCAGGTCCCGCCGTGGCCGCCGGGCCCGACGGCCCCGGAACCGTCCGAGAAGGCCCCGAGCGGCGACGGCGACTGGAGGAGCGCCTCGATCGGGCGGATGCTCGTCATCGGGGTGGCCCTGCTGGCGGCGGCGGTGCTCGTCGCGGTGGTCACCTACTTCGTGATCCTCCGGCTGCGGGGGGACTCCGCGGGCACCACGCCGCGGAGCCTCGCCGTCGCGGCGGTTGTGGCCGCGCCACCCCGCCCCTGGTGACCCACTGATCCGCCGGGGGGCATCCCTACCTCGATACGCGGGTTGTCCCGGGCAGGTGTAGGGGCGACTCGATGGTGCGCGAGGTCGCCGGGACAGATCCTGTTCTCCATCGCAGGTACGCACCGCGACCGTGGTCCGGGCCGATTTCGGAAGGAGCGAGGATGATGTCCGGTTCCGTTCTCCCCCAGCTGAGCGGTCGGGATCGTGCCCTGCTGCGGGCGATCGACGCGGACCGCTGCACGGTCTCCGACGACCACGGCACCGCACTGACCGTCGACGGCCTGTCCTTCTGCGACCAGTTCGCCGGTGTCCGCCTGGTCGAGGCCGGCCTCATCGCGGCGTCGGGCCGGTCGCCGCTGCGCCCGCACCTCACCCCGGTGGGCCGCACCCTCCTCGAGGTCGCATGAACCCCCGTCGGATCACCGCCTCGCCCCGGCTCGACGCCATCCTCTCGGCGGGCGGTCCGCTGCTGTTCCTGTCCGCCCATCTGGACGACGCGGTGCTCTCCTGCGGCGCCCTGCTCGCGGCGCTGGCCCCACACTGCCCGGTGACGGTGGCCACCGTGTTCACCGCGGCCACCGAGCCACCGCACACGCGGGCGGCGAGATCGTTCCTGCGTCAGTGTGCGGCCACCGATGCCGGCACGTTGTTCGCCGAGCGGCGAGCCGAGGACCGGGACGTGCTCGCCGGTCTCGGCGTCCGGCAGGTGCACCTCGGGGCGGTCGACGCGCTGTTTCGCACCCGCCGCTGTCGCGACGCGCTCGGGCCGCTCGGCCGGGCGATGCCGGAACTGGTGCATCGGTATCCGACGTACCGCTTCGACATCGCGCGGGGCCGCGTCGCCGCGGGCGACCACACCCTGGTCGCGGACCTGACCCGACAGGTGGGTGACCTGGTCGCCACCACCGGGGCGGAGCTCGTGTTCAGTCCCGTCGGCGTCGGCAACCATGTCGATCATCTGCTCACCCGCCGAATCGGCGCCGGGCTCGGCACTCCCGTCGTCCACTACTCCGATTTCCCCTACGACCTGTCCGCCGCGCCCGATCCCACCTACCTGGGACGCCTCGGGCTGCGGCCGTGGAGCTGGGAACACGGGATCACCGAGAAGCAGCGGCTCATCCGGGGGTACCACACCCAGGCCGACGCGCTGTTCCCCGGCGGGACGATCCCGGCGCGGCCGGAGGTCTACTACGAGCCGCGCGCGATCCGTTCCGCATAGGCCGCGAAGGGCACGGTCCCGTCCCACAGCTGCTGGTCGTGGGCCCAGTAGAAGAACCGGAACCCACAGCTGTCGGCCTGCCGCACCGCCGCGGCCAGCATGCCGTTGTCGGAGAGATCGACATAGGACGCGTTGAGCCGGACCGACTGGTTCCAGCCGGGGTTCTCCCCGGCGACCGGAAAGCCGTACTCGTGCGCGACCCTGCTCACCCAGCGGGTCGCCGACCAACTCTCGGCCTGCGCGGCGTCCAACGGGACGGCGGCATCGCCGGGCGCGCAGCCGTCGTTGTCGCCGGAGCCGTCGGCGACGGAGCTCACGTAGGCCACCAGGTCATCGCGCCGGGGCAGCCGCTCGTAGAACACCTGCCAGGCCGCCCCGGAGCCGAGCAGGCCGGGTGGCAAACCCTGGCGGATCGCGGCGTCGTACGCCGCGGGCCCGACCCCGACACCCGGGGTGAGCACCTCGTAGGCTCCGCGGTACCCGAGCCCGGAGAGGGTGCCGATCTGCCAGTCGACGACGTCGGTCAGGGCGCCCACATACCAGTCCGCCCACTCGCGGACCTGCTGCTCGCTCACCCCGCCTTGCCCGGGACGCCAGCCCGGCAACGGGTTCGGTGGCAGCGACGCGGGCCGATCCGGGCCGCCCTGGGCGTTGGCGTCGAACGCCCAGTAACCGCCGCCGCCGGGGTAGAGGACCTCGGGCAGTCCCCCCGACGTCAGCCGTACCGCGTCCACCTGGCCGAGATCCAACACCGCGGCGACGTGGGTCAGATAATGCTCGGCGATATTGCGCAGCCGCTGGTCGAACACGAGGTTCACCTCGTCGGACTCCGCGCCCGTCTGGTCGACGAAGCGGCTGCCCGGGATCGCGAGCAGCCACCGCGGCACGTCGTGCAGGCCCAGCCCGAGCGTGACCGTGCGCCCGGCGACGCGCAGCGCCTCGACGTCGCGCCGGACCGACCGCAGGTAGGCGTCATCGAAGGCCTCGGCGTCGGGTTGGGCCCGTCGCCAGGACAGCTCCACCATTCCGGCCGACACCCCCGCGTCCGCCTCCTCGCGCGCGTGCTCGACCAGCGAGACGAGCGTCCCGAAGGCCGGCCTCGTCGCCGGCGGTGGGCCAGGTGCGGCTGCGCTGCCGCAGGCCGTCAGCACCGCCAGCGCGGCGCACCACAGGGCGGGCGTACGCAGGCCGCGACGCGAGTCAGCGATGCCCATCCCGGCCTCCTCGCGCCTGCTCGACCCGCACCGTGATCGGCGCTAGCCTGCCCCGGACCCCCAGACTCGCGCTACCGGCCGGTCGGTCACCACCCGGCCACTCCCGCGGAGGAACCGGAGGGACCGGATGTCGTCGATTCGCTCGGTCGCCGGCGCCGCCATCAGCCCGATCGACCCGGCCCTCGAGCGGCGGTGGGACCGGCTGGCGGTCGAGGTGGGCAGCCCCCCGTTCGTCCGCCCGGGGTGGCTGCGGGCCTGGGCGGCCGCGTTCGGCCGGGCGAGCCACCTGCGGCTGCTGACCGTCGAGCGCGACGGGGAGCTGGCCGCCGCGCTGCCGCTGCTGGCCGGGAGGTGGGCCCTGCGCTCCCCCACCAACTCCGAAACGCCGCTGTTCTGCCCGATCGCCGCCGACGCCGAGGCGGCGGGGCGGCTGGCAGATCTGCTCCTGACCGCGGGCCGCGGCGTCGTCGACCTGGACGCGCTCGCCCCGCAGGAGACCGCCTCCCGGACGCTGCTGGAGGAGGTCGCCCACAGCGGGGTGAGCGTGCTGCGCCGGCCGCTGCGGCAGTCGCCCTATATCGACGTCGGCGGCGACCCGGCCGCGTTCCAGCGAGGCCTGTCGAAGAACCGGCGGCACGGCCTGCGCAGGCTGACGAACCGGCTCCGAGACGCCGGCGAGGTCACCTTCGAGGTGCACGACGGCCGCGCGGGCCTCGAGGGGCTGCTGCGCGACGGGTTCCGGCTGGAGGCCCGGCCGTGGAAGCGAGCGGCGGGATCGGCGATCCTGTCCCGCCCGGCCGCGCTGCGGTTCTACACCGCCGTCGCCCGGTGGGCGGCCGCGCAGGACATCCTCCGGCTGGCCTTCCTGCGCCTCGACGGGCGGCCGATCGCGTTCGGCTACACCATCCAGCAGCACTCGACGCTGTACTTCCTCAAGCTCGGCATGGACGACGCCTACCAGAGGTTCGGCCCCGGGGTCGTGTTCACCCAGCGCCTGATCGATCATGCCTTCGCTCAGCCCGGTCTCACCCAACTCGACCTGCTCGGCGAGAACGAGCAGTACAAGGCCGACTTCGCCAGTGGCACTCATGAGCAGCTTCGACTGCAGATCTTCCCGAGCCGGCGGATCGCGCCCCTCCAGCGCGCCGCGGCGGTCTCGGCCGCCGAGCTGCGGACGTACCTGGTGAACCGGATGTCCGAGCAGACGCGGACCCGGCTCTCGGCGGTGCGCAACCGGCTGCGGCGCTGACCGGCAGGGCCCGCCAGCAACCCGGCCACCAGTTCGGCGTAGCGCGCCGCGACGACATCCCAGCCGAACTCGGCGCTGCGGGCGCGAGCCCCCCGGCCCAGCTCGGCCCGCAGCGACCCGTCCGCGGCGAACCGGGCGAGGGCCGCGCGCAGGGCGGCGATGTCGAACGCCGGGACCGCTTCCCCGCAGCCCGGCCCGATCCAGGACAGCCGCGGCAGATCGAAATGCACCACCGGCTTGCCGTGCGCCATCGCCTCGAGTGCGCTGAGGCAGAACGTCTCGTAGCGGGAGGGGACGACCATGAACGCGCAGTCCCGCAGCAGCGCCTCCTTGACCGCGCCATCGACGCGCCCGACGAGCCGGATCCGGTCCGGCGCCGCGCCGCGCACCAGCTCGCGCAGCCGGGCCTCCTGCGCGGGCGGGCCGCCACCGGCGACCACCACCGGCAACGGCGGCTCCGTGCCGAGCGCGTCGAACAACAGGTCGAGGCCCTTCTGCTCGATCTCGATCCGGCCGAGAAAGAGCATGTGCCCGCCGCGGCCGTAGCCGTCGGGGTCGACCGGGGGGAGGTCGACGCCGCCCGGGATCAGGGTCACCCGGGCCCGGGGGTTGGCCCGGCGCACGGCCTGCGCATCGGTCTCGTTCAGCACGACGAAATGCCGGTAGAGGGTGAGCCCCCACCGCTCGACCACGGGGAACGGCAGCCGGTAGCGACGCGCCATGTCGGCGCCGGACAGCATCTGCACGAGTCCGACGACCGGGCAGCGGGCCACGAGCGGCAGCAGGCTCGCCGAGAACGGCGGGGTGAGGCTCTCCACCCACACGCCGGGCCGGTGCACCAGCGCGACCAGCGGGAGCAGCAGCGCGAACAGCAGCTGCCCGGCCCGCGGACCGGCCCAGCCGACCGGCAGGAAGACGTATCGGACGCCGTCCCGGACCTGCGAGCGGCTGCCCCGGTAGGACCCGGCGTAGACGGTGACCCGATGGTCGCGGGCCAGCCGCGCGGCGATGCGGGCGACGACGGCGGCGCCGCCGCCGCCGTAATGCGGGTTGTGAATGTCGTCGTAGATCGACAGGACGACGTCCGCGCGGCTCATCGGGTGCCGCTCTCCTCGGACCGGCGCAGACCGCGCCGCGACACGGCGGCATAGCCGGCGCGCAGCCGCTGCTCGGCCCGGCTCAGCGGCAGCCGCTCGAAGCGCAGCGCCGCGTACTCGACGGGGGTCGCGCCGAAGTAGCGCTTGAAATGCTCCGCGCCCGACCCGGTCTCGGACTCCCCCATGTGGAAGTGGCGGACCCCGGCCCGGCAGGCGTCGGAGATGGTCAGCGAGTGCAGCAGATAGGTGGCCAGCGTCTCCCTGGCCAGCTCGGGCTGCATCGCGCACAACCAGCCGACGGCATGCCGGGCGCCCTGCAGCACGACGTTGACCGCGACGGGCTCGCCGCGGTGGCACGCCGACCAGATCACGCAGCGGTCGCCGAGCGCGGCGGCGGCGGCCGCCAGCTGGCCCGGCCGGTCCCGGCGCGCGGCGAGCAGCCTGGCGATCCGCAACGGCTGACCGCGCTGGGCCGCCCACCGGTCCACCGCCCCGGCGTACAGCTGCGCGAACATCTCCAGCCCGCGCCCGTGGGACATGCCTGCGTGCTCGCGCTGGACGTCGAGGCCGAACCGTTCGGCCTTGCGCACCGAGTTGCGCGCCTGGCGGCGGAACCGTGTCGACCACACCGTGTCGAAACCACCGTCGAGGTCGACGACCTGGCAGGTGTAGGGCACCCGCCGCACCGTTCCCGGCGCGGCGGCGGCCCACCGCGCGCCGTGCAGCGGCATCGGGACGACCGCGCGCAGCACGGCGGGCCGCCGCGCGAGGTCGTCGAGCACCAGCCGGCAGTCGGCGTCGGTGAGCCCGCCGCCCTCGGCGAGCAGCCCCCCGTAGCCCCAGCCGTAGGGCCACGACTCCTCCGTCAGCGTCAGGCCGGCGACCCGGCGGGCCGCGAGCGGCAGCACGAGCCTGCGTCCGTCGTCGAGCTCGTAGAGCCTGCTGGCGTCGCGGTAGCCGCGGGTGCCCAGTGCGTCCATCCACTCCGGGGCCTGGGTGGCCACGGCGTCGGGCGCGCGGCCGAACACGGTCCGCCAGACCGCCCGCGGCGCCGGACTGGTGATCCGGACCGTGGTGCCATCGGCAAGGCTCGTCTCGATCATCGTCATCTCGTCACCTACCTGTAGACGGTGCCGAGCCCTTCGGGGCCACGGCGGCGCCGGCGATGTCCTGCAGGGCCTGGTTCTGCGCTGCGCTGAGGCCCTCCTTCTCCGCGGCCGAGAGCCCCGCCAGCACCTCGGACAGCGGCCGGCCCGCCACGAGCTGCACCATCGCCGCGGTGGCGACGACCGGCCCGGTGCCGGACTCGTCGTGCATGAAGACCACGCCGGGGCCCGCGGCCCGCACCGACCGAACGAACTCGTCGAGCCGGCGCACCTGTTCGGCCGAGGGCGCGGCGCCCTCGGCCACCTCGAGCTGCAGCAGCCGCATCCCCAGGGCCGGCACCACGGCCTGCTCCTCCACGCTGGCCGAGCCGATCACGACGACCCCGCGGACGTCGAAGGTGTCCCGCAGCAGGACGAGATCGGTCTCGGTCGGTGCACCCGCGCGCAGCAGTCCGGGCAGCACATGGGCGGCCCCCGGCAGCGGGGGCAGGCCATCGGCGCCGGGGTCGGGATGCAGCACCCCGGTGGCCCGCACGACCATCGCGACCACGAGGAGGCCGACGAGCACCGCGGCGCGGGCCAGGACGCGACGCCGCCCCAGTGGTGCCGTCGTCCCCAGGGCGGGTGTGTCGGGCAACGGCGCATCGATCATGACGGCCCCCTCCGGTCGGTTCGACGGTGCCCCAGGCGGATCAGCTCGATCAACACCACCGGCAGCCCGGTGTAGAGCGCGAGCCCGGCCAGCAGGGCGGTCACGAACGGCTGGACGGTGGTGGGTTGGGGTGGCCCGAGATCCGAGGGCAGCGGTGGTGCGGCGACCGGGTCGACGGCCTCGCGGTCGGGGCGTGCCAGGCCGGCCTGGAGCGCCAGCCGGCCGAGCGGGGCCAGCCGCACGCGGTCGGAGTCGGCGGCCCGCTCGAGCACACCGCCCGCGAACGCCTGGCGCACCGTCCCGTCCGGCATCGGCGTGACCGGCCCGACCGGGGCGCCCAGCAGCGCGCGCATCGGCTCCTGCCGGTAGGCGGCCGCGATCGCCGGATCCGTGAGGCCGCGTCCGCCGCCCACCGGGGGCAGCCCGGCGGCCCGATACCCGGCAGGGTCGGCGGTCGCGAGGTCCGCAACGATCGGCAGCGCGGACGCCCGGCCCGTGGCGTCCAGACTCAGCACCGCACCGGTGAACACCTGGTAGGACGTGCCCGCCGCGGTCCAGCTTCGGCTCATCGGCGCGCCCAGCACGGCCTTGCCGCCCAGCGTCTGCCACGCCGTCGAGAAGGCGCCGCGCGGGCCGTCGAGCACGGGGAACCCGCCGCAGCGGGTGGTGTCCGTGCCCACGAAGACGCCGCCGGGGACGGGCTCGATGTCGGCGAGCGGGTCGTACGGGTCGAGCGGGGTCTGCCACAGCTGTAGCCCGTGGTAGGTGGCGCTGGTGAACGTCGCGAGCAGGGTGCCGCGGGCCCGCACCCACCTCGTCAGCTCGGTGGTCGCGTTGCCGTAGCCGGCCGCGACGTCCTTGTCGCTGATCACGAACAGGTGCAGGCCGTGGCTCTGCGCGCCCTCGCCGGTGGCGAACGCCGCAACCGGATGCCCCGGCATCAGGTAGGAGTACTTGTCGGGGTCGCCGGTGACGGCCAGCGCCGCGCACGCCGGGAACCGCGACCGCACGTCGTCCGCGAGGGCGAAGACGCCGTTGTTGTCCGAGGCGTACAGGCGCACCCAGCCGCCCAGCGAGGAGCCCAGCACCGCGACGGTGAGGACGCCGATGGCCATCACCCCGGCGAGCGCCCTCGGGATCCGGGACGACGTCCGTCCCCGCCCGGCGGCGAGCCGGGCGAGGGCCGCGTCGGCCGCCAGGACCGAGCCCACGATCGCGGCGGGCAGGATGTAGACGAAGAACTGCTCGTTGAGCGTGCCGAGCAGGACGGTGTAGGCACCGAAGGCGTAGCTGGTGAGCAGCCACGCCAGCAGCCAGCGCGATGCCCCGCTGACCGCGCGGGTCAGCAGCCACGCCAGCGCGATCGCCCCGGTGGCCAGCACGACGTAGGACGAGGCGTACTGGCCGAACTGCTCGCCGATCGCGGACAGGAACGACACGCCGGGCCGGTTCCAGCCGGTGATCTGCAGCAGGCCGAGCAACCGCTGCACGGTGGCGAACTTGATGTCGACGAAGTCCGAGGTGAGCCCCAACGCGACCGACCACAGCGGGAACAGCAGCCACAGCCCCAGCCCCCACAGGAACCCGCCCAGCACGATCGCGGCGCGCCGCCACTCCCGGCCCAGCACGGCGTGCAGGACCGGCGTGAACAGCAGGAAGACCGTGACCTCCTTGGTCAGCAAGGTCAGCCCGGAGGCCAGCCCGACGACCGGGACGTAGAGCAGCGCGCGCTCGCTGCGCAGCCAGATGGCCAGGCACAGCGTCAGCAGCGCCGCGACCAGGGCCAACGGCTCGATCAGCGCGAGCCGCCCGTAACGCAGCAGAACCGGGTCGGTTGCGGCGAGCGCGACGACGATGCCGACGAGGATCAGGCCGCGACGCCGGCCCGCCGCGGGCGCGAGGTAGGCGGCGATCAGCCCGAGGAGCAGGACCGCGAACACGGTCACGCCTGCGGTCAGTATCCGGGCGGCGATGATCGCGTCGGCCAGCGGCGCGGAACCGAGGCCGAGCAGGCGCAGCCACGCCGCCTGGGCGAGGAACGACAGCGGGGGGTGCACGAACATCGGGCTGTTCGTCCAGGTCAGGTGCCATCCCTGAGCCACCTGCTGGGCGGCGCGGGTGTAGACGACCTCGTCGTACTGGGTGTCGGGGCTCGCGGTGATGTTCCACAACATCGTCACGCCGCACAGCAGCGCTCCGCCGAGAATGACCAGCCACTCGGTGTGGACGCGGCGCCGATAGTCGGGGTCAGCCACGGCGGCCGCCCAGCAGCGCGCGCACCCGCGCCAGGTCGGCCTCCGGTACCACCCGCAGGCGGACGGCGACCACGGCGTAGGCGCCGAGCCCGGCGACGACCACCAGCAGATCGAGGATCCGCGGGGCCGACCCGGCGGCCAGCAGGAAGACCATCAGCACGCCCAGCGCGGCCGACCAGCGGGCGGCGGTGCCCATCCGGACCGTTCCCGGCCGGTGATGGCGCAGGTAGACGACCGCGAGCAGCGCGGCGGCGGTCCAGGTGCCCGCGGCCGCGGCCAGCGCCGCGCCGGTCGCGCCGAACCGCGGGACCGCCACCACCAGCGCCGCCACCTGAACCGCGACGGCGACCGGGACACGCGCGGCGACCGCGTGCGCCAGCCCGCGGGCGAACAGGGCCTTGAGGAGCATGTCGGCCACGATGAGTCCGGCGGTGCCGACGGTGAGGATCCGGCACAGCGTCGCCGCGTCGGCGTAGTCCGCGGGGAAGACGAGGCCGAGGACGGAACCGGGCGCCACGAACAGCACCAGTTGCAGCGGGACGAGGGCGAGTGGCACCCAGCGCAGGGCGACCATGAACCAGCGGTGCGCGTCGGCGGCCGTGCGGCCGCCCGCGATGAACGGGAACATCGCGTCCGACAGCGCGGAGCCGAGGAAGAACGGGGCACGGGCGAGAATCGCCGCGGCCTGATAGATCGCCACCACGGCCGTCGTGACCCCGTGACCGTGGCCGAGAACCCCGAGCAGCAGCACGTCGAACGTGCCCAACAGGCCGAAACCGGTGGTGCCCACCGCCATCGGGACCGCGGCGGCGAACGTCCGCGCACCCGCGACCGGGCCCCGGCCGGGCAGCCGGTCGCCCAGCGCCCACCACGCCCAGGCCGCGGCGGCGGCCGCGCCGAGCAGGAGCGCGCCGGCCACCCCGGTGACCCCGAGGCCGAGCAGGGCGACCAGCGCGAGCGCGAGCCCGGTCTTGACCACGACCTCCAGCACGCGGGTCAGCCCGAGGGCGGCGAAGCGGCGGATGCCCTGCAACGCGCCCGCCAGCACCGAGCCGAGGGCCAGCAGCACGATCGTCACCGCCACCAGGACGGTGGGGCCGACGCCCACGCCCGGCAACAGCCGGCCGGTGCCCAGCTGCACGGCGAGGAACGCGGCCGCGAGGACCGCGCCGAGACCGACGTTGCCCAGCACGGCGGCGCGGAACGCCGGGGCGGTGTCCGCGGCGCCACCGTCGGCCCTCGCCAGGGTCCGGGCCAACGCCCACGGGAAACCTGCGGCCAGCACGGAGGTGGCCAGCAGCAGCACGGTCAGCAGGATCGCCACGACCCCGAACTCATCCTGGGGCAGCAGCCAGGCCAGGCCGAGGCCGAGCCCGTAGTTCAGCGCCGCCGTCACGGCGATTCCCGCCAGCAGGACGAGACTGCCGCCGGCCGCCGACCGCTGCGCCCGCACGTCCAGCACGGGATTCAGCCCGTCTCTTCGTCGCGCAGGCCCGGCCCGGACAGGACCGGGTTCAGCGACGGCGCCGCGGCGGTCCGGCGCGCCCGGCGAGCAGGCCGTCCCCGCTGCGCGACGGCGTCGAAGAGCGCGTCCTCGTAGCGGTCGACGCAGGTGTCCCAGCCGAGCCCCTTGGCGCGGCGGCGGGCCAGCCGCCCGCGGCGACGCAGCCGCGCCCGGTCAGCGGCCAGGTCCAGCAGCGCCGCACGCAGGGCGGCCTCGTCGCGCCGCGGCACGACCGTGCCGACACCGGCGACGAGGTCGCGGACCCCGGGCAGGTCGGACACGACCGGCACGCAGCCCGCCGCCATGCCCTCCAGGACCACGAGCCCGAAGGCCTCCGCCTGCGTGACCGACGGGAGTACCACGACGTCGTTGCGGTCGTACTCGCGGTGCAGCACCTCGTCCGGCACCCGCCCGAGGAAGCGCACGTTCGACGCGCCCAGCTCCGCGGCCAGCCGCTCGTAGTCGCGGCGGTGCTGGCCATCGCCGACGAGCGTCAGCTCGATGTCGGGCCGGCCCGCGACCGCGGGAAGCAGCCATTCCAGGCCCTTGTACGGGCGCATCTGGCCGACGAACAGCACCTGCAGCGGCCGGTCCGTCCGCGGTCGCAGCGGCTGCGACCGCAGGTCGACGCCCCACGGCACGACGCGCACCGGCGGGCCACCGGGCCTGCGCTCCCACTGTGCGTAGTGCTCGGACGTCGTGAGAATCATGTCGGCCCGTCCGCTCAACAGTCGGTGGATCCGGTTGTATACCGCGGACAGCCGTTCCGCGCCACGCACCGCGAGCGCCGAGTGGTGGGTGTAGACGATCGGGGTGTTGCGGCGGCGGCCCGCCATCAGCAGGACGAGGTCGCTCATCGAGGGCACCGGCCCGTGCAGGTTGATCACGTCGTAGTCGTCGAGCCTGCGGGCGATGCCGGGCCAGTGGGCCGCCAGCGCGCTCAGCCGGAACTCGCCCGCCTCGAACCGGGGGATCTGCACCGACGAGAGGACGTCGACGCGGTGCCCGCGCTCGCGCAGCCCGGTGGAGAGCCGGTCGACGCAGCGCGAGATGCCCGACACGATGGGCGGGGCTTCGCTGGTGATGACGAGGACGTCGAGCCGCGGGGCGGCCTCGGGCCGCCGCTCCCGCAGCGACACGACGCGGCGCTCGCGCCGGGGCACGGACCGGGCCGGCCGCAGTTCGCCCTCGGCGGGCTCGTCGACGGCAGGTGTGTGGCGCTGCGCCTGCCGAAGCGCGGCGAGATGGCGCAGGTAGCGGACGCCCTCGCGCAGGGTGGACTTCGAGGTGCCCGCGTGCCGGGCGCGGAACCGGTACGGGACCTCCGCGACGCGGGTCAGACCCGACCGCACGATCAGCTCGAGCAGCACCTTGTAGCCGAGCGGCCGGGCGTCGTCGAGGCGCAGCGCGGCGGTGCGCACGGCGAAGAACCCGCTCATCGGGTCGGTCAGCGTCCGGACCGGCGCGCCGAGGACCCGTGCGGCGACCGCGGTGGAGGCCCGCGAGACCGCCTGCCGGTAGCGGCCGTCGAGCCCGGCGCTGCTGCCTCCAGGGGCGTACCGCGAGGCGACGACCAGGTCGGCGCCGGACGCCCGGGCCTGGGTCAGCAGCGTCGGGACCAGCGACGGCGGGTGCTGCAGGTCGGCGTCCATCACGACGGCCCACGGCGAGCGTGCGGCGCGCAGGCCTTCGACCACCGCGCCGCCGAGCCCACCGACGGCCTCGGGCCGGTGCAGCAGGGTCACCGGCACCGGGTGTCGCTCGGCGGCGGCGGCGATCACCGCGGGAGTGTCGTCGGTGCTGTCGTCGACGAAGATCACCTCTGCGGACAGGTCAGCCGGTAAGGCGGCACTCAGCTGCCCCATGAGCTCGTCGATGTTCTCCGCCTCGTTGAACGTCGGGACGACGACGGACAGGTCGTGGGCGCGGCGCCCGCCCGTGGGCAGCGAGCCGGAAGCGGTGCGAAGATCGTGGGCCGCGGGGTGAGCAGACATGTCCGAGGGCCTCCCGTCGTGGTGTGCCGGAGCGGCTGTCGGTGGCGCAACCGGCAGGAACAGGGTCTCGACGGAGCACGGCGCGAGCGATGGTGTGCTCCCCCGATCGCGCGGAGCCATCCCCCGTGTTGAACGGGGGGTTTCCCCCTTGCCCACACGACCGCGGACCCTGGCGGGTTGTCAGCGCGGTCCGCGAGGGTCGAAACTGGCGCCGGGCGCGGCATCGGCCGGGCGCCGCGCGCACGAAGGAGGGCGGCGCGATCGACGACCACCGCTGTCCGCTGCCCGAGCCGGTCGAGGCCGGTGACGAGTTCGTCTGCACGTGCCGGGCGCGGTATGTGGCGGTGCGTCGGCGGCTGCGTCGGCTGCGCTGGGAACGCACCCTGTTCGGCCTTCCCCCCGGGTCGACCGCCGGCGGCGCCGCCGCCTGGCCGCAGGCTCAGGCCCCGCGGGAGATCGGCTAGCCCGCTCGAGTGGGGTCAGCCCTACCCGCGGCCGGGGGCACCGCCCACCGATCCGGGGGCGCACCCCCTCGTCCGGGTCCCGGTCCAGCGCCATCCTCCTGCGCAGCACGTCCCCGCCGGAGCCGCCTCCGGCCCAGCAGACGAGGAGCAGCGATGTCGGACCGCCGGCAGCCGTCCCGCCCGGTCATCTCCACCGGGTTCCCGGTGCGCTCACAGATCACGTTGCTCGTGGCCGCGATCGCCCTCGGACTGGCAGGTGGGGCGTTCTGGGCCGGAATGAGCCCGAGCGTCCCGGCGGTGGAGGTACACCTGGAGGCCACCTCGTCGCCGGGGCCGAGCCCGTTCATGTCCGCCGGCGGCAAGGACCGCGCCGACGTCGCCCCGATGGCCGGCCTCGCCGGGGAACTGCCCGCGAACACCCCCGGACTGTTCGGCGTGCCCGGTGACGGCGGGTGCAACGCGCAGCGGCTGGCGGAGGATCTGCAGGCCGACCAGGGCCGGGCGAGAGCCTGGGCCAACGCGCTGGGTGTCCGCCCGGACACCATCGCCACGGTCACCGCCGGTCTCACCCCGGTGGTGTTGCGCGCGGACGCCGGGGTCGTCGAGCACGGCTTCGCCGGCGGCGCCGGGACCACCTACTCCGCCGTGCTCCAGGCCGGAACGGCGGTGCTGGTCGACGACCGGGGCGAGCCGAAGGTCAAATGCGTCAGCGGGAACCCGCTCACCGCCGCACCGCCGTTCGGGCAGGCCAACTACGTCGGCGCGCCGTGGCGGTACTTCCAGCCGTCGTCGATCGCCTACGTCCGCCCGGCGCAGGACAGGATCACGGTTCCGTGATCTTCGCCGGACCCATTCCCCAGCGCGTCAGGGAGCCATGACGTTCGCGGGCTCAGCCGGTGGCCGCGTGTGCGTGCATCACGCTCTGGAACGCGTCGCCCGCTCCGGAGCCCGCCCGAAGACCGGAACCGATCCCGTAGTAGGCGCTGACCAGCAGTGGCGCCACACCGGGTGCGGAGTTGCGCTCGGCGCCGGTGCGGGCGTCGAGCACGACCGGGCCGTTCGGGGTGGTCCCGTAGAGCGCTCCGTGCCAGACCGCGGTGATCGTCGACGGGCTCCGGTCGCCCGGACCACCGGGCGACCGCCACAGTGGGCTCGCCGAGGTCGAGTCGAACGCGACCACGTACTGCCCACCCGCCGCGGTGGGCCGCGAGCACACCGTTGTCGCGCGCTCGTCGTAGTGGCAGGTGAAGCGGACCGTCTCGTCGAGCGCCAGCCGGGTGCGTTCGACGTACTCCACCCGGCGGCCCTCCGCGGTGGTCAGGAAGTGAAAGATCTTCCCCGACACCGCGACGAGTCCCTCCCCGGCCTGGTACACGGGGCCACCGTCGGGGTCGGTCCAGCGGGTCGCCCCGTCCGCGATGCCGACCGCCCGGACCGTGGTCGCGGTGCCCTCGGTGACCGTCCCGACGGCGACGTCGCCGACCACCGCGTCGATCGCCAGGCCCGGCGCGTTCCAGAGGATCTCCCGGCGGCCCAGGTCCACCCCGAAGGACGCCTGTTGGAGGGCGCCGGAGTCGGCGACGCCGCGGACGGTGACGACCGCGCGGGCGGGGTTGTTCCCGACCCCGACCACCGTGGTGTCGGTCCAGCTCGCCGGTGCCCACTCCGCGAACGGAATCGTGAGGGTGAACAGTCGCTCGCCGGAGGCGGCATCCGCGGCGACGAGCTCGGCCGCCGGCTGCCGCGCAGCGGCACCGGCCTCGGTGAGCACGACGGGGAACGCCGCGATCGCCAGGCGTCGATCTCCGACCCCGGCCATGACCGGCGCACCCACCGACACCTGCCCCTGCCGGAGCCCCTCGCCGGTCGGTGCCGCGGACGAGCCCACGGTCGCGGAGGCCAGATCCACCCGGGTCAGCCCGTCCGGTGCCGCAGCCCAACCCACCTGCCCGTCCAGCAGCTGCACGATCGGGAGCGGCCCGTTCCGGGGCGAGAGCACCGCCGCCGTCGGCCCGAACGCGACCGGCGGGTCGAACGCCGGTACCTGCGCCGAGCTGCGCCCGGGCTGGTCGACCGGGTTCGATGCGCTGCACGCGGTCAGTGTCGCGGCCATCGCGATCCCGACGGCGAGGACACGAACGGGCCGGAGCAGGCACAGCACGGTGATCACTTTATGAATGGCCCGCGCCGGAGTCCATGCCACGATCGAGGGAGCATTCCTCGGCAGAACGCGACCGATGGTCACTGATAGCGATCGCGCGTTGCCGCTCGCCCGAGCGTTCCGCGGCAACGGTGACGTGCCGCGAAGCACTCGATCGGCAGTTCCGACCGGATCTCGTCGAGGATGCCCTGGGGCACGCCGGCGAGATTCTCGGTCATCGTCGGACCGGGCGCGATCGCATTGACCCTGATCCCGTGAGCCACCAGCTCACGCGCACAGGCGCGGGTGAGGCCGAGCACACCGGCCTTCGCCGCACAGTAGTGCGCCATCTGCGGTGCACCCCGAAGACCCAACTGGGACGCGATGTTGATGATGCGACCGCGGCGCTGCCCCATCATCACGCCCGACACCGCCTGCGTCATCAGGAAGACGCCCGTGAGGTCGACCGCGATCGTCTCGCTCCACTGCCGCAGGGACAGCTCGCCGAGCGGCGCGGTCGTGGTGATACCGGCGTTGTTGACCAGTACATCGATCGACCCGTACTCGTCGGCCGCCGCGGTGACCGCGCGGGTCACCTGCTCCGCCCGGCTGACGTCGCAGTCGAACCATCGCGCGTCACCGCCCGCCGCTGCCACCGCCTCGACCACCGCCCGGCCGCGCACGGGATCGCGCTCCAGCACCGCCACCCGTGCGCCCTCCTGCGCGAATCCGAGGACGAGGCCCCGCCCGATGCCGGATCCGCCGCCCGTGATCACGGCGACCTGTCCGGCGAGTCGGCCGCCCGCGTTCCGGCCGGTCACCGCGCACGCTCGGTCGTGTGCGCGGGGCACCCGCGGGCGGTTCGACCCCTGCCGACGACGCCCACGTCTCGCTCACAGGTTCTTCATCAGCGGCCGGATCCTGTCGCCGAAGTCACGTACCCCCGCGACGAAGTCGGGGAAGCTGAACAGCACGCCGTCGATGCCGGTGTCCTCGATGATCCTGTCGAGACGCTCCGCGACCTCGGTGTACGACCCGGTGACGGTCGGGATGGTCATGAAGGCGCTGTTGCCGTCCTCGGGCGGGCGCGACATACCGGTCGCCTGGTGGCGGGAGATGCCGTCCGGATTCGCGTCGAGCATGGCGCTGGCGATCATGTTCCCGATGGCCTCGCTGTCGGCTCGCCGCACGATCTCGTCCTGCATCGCGTAGGCCTTCGCGCTGTCGGCGTCCGCGATGAGATGGAACACGGCGTAGGTCCCGACATCCCGGCCCTTCTCGCTGCCTGCGGCCTTCACCTTGCCGACGATCTCGGCCAGCTTGTCCGGGCCCGCCTGCACGAAATTCCGGTCCGCGAACTCGGACACGAACCGCGCCGCGGCCGGGGACTGGCCCGCCGAGACGATGGTCACGCGGTGCTTGGGCTGCGGATAGACCGTGCAGTCGTCGAGCGTGAAGTGCTCGGTGTTCGCGGTGACCCTGCCGTGTTCCCAGAGCGAACGCAGCAACCCGACGTACTCGCCGGCGAACTCGTACCGCTCGGTGTAGTAGTCGTCCCCGGGCCAGAGCCCCATCTGGTCGTACTCGTCCCTGTTCCAGCCGGTGACGATGTTCAGCCCGCACCGGCCGTCGCTGATGTCATCGATCGTCGAGACGTAGCGGGCGACCACGGCCGGGTGCAACGCGGGGATCGTGACGGTCGGAAAGAGTTCGAGGGTCGTCGTCACCGATGCCAGGCCCGCCATGAGCGTGAACGACTCCAGGCAGTGGTCCCAGTATCCGGTGCTCCCACCGAATCCGCGATACTTCATCATCGAAAGGATCATGTCGAATCCGGAGCGTTCGGCCTCGACGGCGATCTGCTTGTTGTGCTCGAAGGTCGGCAGATACTGCGGACTTCCCGCCGACATGATGTAGCCGTTGCTTCCGTTCGGCAGGAAAATCCCAACTTTGACCACTGTCTGACACCCTCAAGAATCGTGTTTGGACTTGTTGCGGTCCCGGCCGGGGGCCCCGAGCCCCTCCAGATACCCGAGGACCTCGTTCGCCGAGACCACGTCGGCGTACTTCTGGTCGAGATCGAACAGCGCCTGCCGGTGAGCCGGGGCGGAACGGTCTCCGACCCCCTCGGCGACGACCATCGGCCGCAGCCCGTACTGCACCGCGTCCACCGCCGTAGCCCGGATACATCCGCTCGTCGTGCAGCCCACGAGCACGACCGTGTCGATCGACCGGCTGACGAGCCAGGTCAGCAGATCGGTGCCGAAGAACGCGCTGGCGTACTTCTTCGCGAAGGTGGGCTCACCGGTGACCGGGGCCACCCGCCCGTCGATCTCGACGGCCTTGTCGCCGGCGAGCAAGCTGGCCAGGCCGTGCTGCTTGCGCTGCCACACGCCGGCAAAACCGCCGTCGACCGTGTCGTACTGGACGACGGTGTAGGCGACGGGGACCCGGGCCCGGCGGGCCGCGTCCAGGATCGTGCGGCTGGCGTCGATCTCGGCATCGAGGTTCGCGCCGAGCGGGTAGTCCGGACTCGTGAACCCGCACATGAAGTCAATCACCAAAAGCGCCGGTCGGTCTCCGAACCCGATGCGATTGCCGAACCCGCGGGCCGCGAAGAAGTCCTTTTCTCCCCCATCCATCTCGCTCGCGGTCACGATCGCTGGAACTCCGCGATGCTCTTGAGCGCGCCGTCGTACTCGTTGGCGAGATACCATTCCGCGATCTGGTCGGTGTTGGCATACCAGACGCCCGGGACCGACGAGATCTCCTTGAGCGCCTCCGCGAAGTGCCGGAACCGGAACGGCTGTCCGACGAGGAAGGGGTGGATCGACACGGAGAACACCGCACCGGGCCGCGTCGCGGACTCCTCGTACAGCACCTGGAACTGGTCGACGATGAGCTGGGTGAACTGCGCCGGCGTCATCGCCTGGTCGATGAACACCGGGATGTCGTTGATCTCGATGGAGTAGGGCACCGAGAGGAACCGCTTGTGCTCGTCGCCCATGGGGAAGGGCTGGTCGTCCGCCACCCAGTCGAGCGAGTAGGTGAAACCGTTCTCGCGGAGAATCTCGACGGAGTGGGCGGTCTCGGTGAGGGCCGGCCCCAGCCAGCCTCGCGGGGCCTTTCCGGTGGCCGCGGTGAGCGTGGCGACGATCTCGGCGATGCCCTTTCGCTCCTCCTCCTCGGCGAAACCCGTCCAGAGTTCGCTGTTCGTGCGGCCATGACCGAGGAACGCCCAGCCTCGGTCCACGCCCGCCTGCACGATCCCCGGATAGCGGACGGCCGCGTCGGAGTTCAGCAGCACCGAGATTGCGGGACCGAAGTCGTCCATGGCCTCGAGCATCCGCCAGAACCCCGCGCGCACGCCGTAGTCCCGCCAGCCGTAGTTGAGGGGATCGACGGGAAGGCCGACCGTGACGGGCGTTCGGCACGTGGATGGCTTGCCGAGGTAGAAATGCTCGATGTTCAATCCGAGATAACAGGCCATCCGATTTCCGTCCGGATAGACCAGAGGCGGGCGCGCAACGATCGGCCAATAGTCGTACGGAGGTTCCAGCATGTTTTCCTCTTCCCACAGGTGCACGGGTGGCATGATCGATGCTCGACCACGTACACGAACTCTGCAATAGAATTCCGGTAGGCAGAACTTCCTCGCGGATCAGGCGTCTACGGTCTTCCCGTTCAGACCTGTCCGAGTCGACGACAAAAATGCCGCCGCCGTCACCGCATCCGTCGTCAATTCGTCACCGCCGAACTCGGCGACAATCCCGCCGCCGCCGATCACCAGCACCCTGTCGCACAGATGCGCGAGGTCTTCGTATTCCACGCTCACGATCACGGTCGCCATCCCCCGCGCGGACGAGGCCGCGAGGAGCCGGAAAATCTCGGACTTGGCGCCGACGTCGACCGCCTGCGTCGGCTCGTGGACGACGAGCACCCTCGGCTTCGTGCTCAGCCACTTGGCCATGACGACCTTCTGCTGGTTGCCCCCGCTGAGCCGGTTCGCCGCGATCTGCGGGACCGCCGGCACGACCCGGTAGTCCTCGATCAGAATCCCCGTGTGGCGGCTCTCCTCCGTCCTGCGGAGCAATCCCCCACGAATGAAGGTCCTGATCCTGGGTAACGAGACGTTCTCGCTGAGGCTCAGTTCGGTGGCGAGGGCGAGACGCTTACGGTCGTCGGGAACCAGGACCAGCCCCAGGCGCACGCGTTCGGCGATCGGCGTCGTCGCCGCGTCGATGCGCTGACCCGCGATCTCGATCGTCCCCGACGTCGCGAGGTCAGGATCGAACAGGAGCCGGGCGAGGTCCTCGAAACCGGATCCGGGGAGCCCCGTGACCCCGACGACCTCGCCCTCGGCGACGTCGAAGGAGACACCGCCCAGGGCGGCACCGCCAAGGGACCGCACCGAGAGCCCGACGGCACTTGCCGACGGCGTGACGCGGTCCGGGTAGAACCGCCCGGGTGCCGTCCCGACGATGTGCTCGACGAGCTGTTCGTGCGTCAGGCTCCGGGACGGTTCGTGGGCGACGACGCGCCCGCCGCGCAGCACCGCGACGGAGTCGGCGACGCCGAGGATCTCGTCGAGCCGGTGGCCGATGAACAGGACACCCACGTCGTTGTCGGCGGCGAGGCCGCGGATCCACTCGAGGACCTCCGCCGCATCGTCCTTGCCCAGCGCCGCGGTCGGCTCGTCCAGGATGACCGCTCGCAGCGACTCCCCCGGCCGGGTGCGAAGCGCGCGGAGCACCGAGAGCTTCGCGGAGGTCGCGCGGGGAAGCGCGCCCACGTCGTCCGTGGTCCGCGCGTCGATCCCCCAGCGTTCCAGCAGTCCGGTCACGGTGCGGTGCTCGCGCGCCCAGCGGATGGTCCCCAGTCTCGTCGTCGGGTATGCCCCGACGAGCATGTTGTCGAGCACGCTGAGACCGGGGACGAGGGTGTTGTCCTGGTGGACGAAGCGGACGCCCGCGGCCCTGGCGGTCTCGGGCGTGAGGTGCCCGATGGCGCGGCCACCGATGCGGATCTGCGAGCCGGGATCCGCCTGGTGATATCCGCTGAGGATCTTCACGAGCGTGGACTTGCCCGAGCCGTTCGCGCCGATGAGCGCGGTGACCGCACCGTGCGGGATATCGAGATCGACCCCGGCGAGTACCGGCACCCCCTCGATATAGGCCTTGCGCACGTTCCTCAGCGCGACGGCCGTCCCGGACTCACCCATCACGTTCCCGCCCAGAGCCGGGCGAAGTAGTCGGCCGTCACTCCCTGCCCCGCGTACCACGAACCGTCGATCGTGGTCTCCGGGCTCAGGGCGAGCTCGCCCACGTTGTTCGAGTCGAAGATCCGGACCGGTGCGATGGCGTTCTGGACCGTCGGGGCGCCGACTAGGGCGCGCAGGACGAGATCCGCCTCGATGTAGCCGAGCGCGTTGAGATCGTTTCCGATCTCGGCCGCCACGAGACCACCGTCGGCCAGCTCGCGCATCGGCTGGTAGCTCCCGTTGATCGTCGCGACCTTCACCTGGCCGGACTTGCCGGCTTGCTGAATCGCCGGGTTGGTGAACTGGGTCATCGGGTCGAACGCCGGGACGACGTAGTCGATGGTCGGGTTCCTGGTGAGCTCGGCGCTCGTCGTCGGGCCCAGATCGCTCGCCCAGTTGCCGATCGTGACGCCCTTGACCGTGACCGTGCAGGCCGGGCAGACCTCGGTCATCCGGGCGCTGAACGCCTCCTGTTCCTGCAGCGAGCCGATGACATCGGGTGTGGTCAGGAAGAGCACGTTCGCGCTTCCCCCCGAGTCCGCGACGATCCAGTCGGCGACCAGCTCACCGGAGCGCACGAACGCCTGGCTGCTCTGCCCGGCCAGGCCCTGGTGGAGTTCGCCCGAGGCATCGACCGCGGCCCCCGACAGAACGGGAATGCCGGCCGCGTTCGCCTCGGCGAGCGCATTGGCGTAGGTCGCCGCCTCGGGACCGTCGACCTGAATGGCGTCGGCGCCCTGCGCGACCGCCTGCGAGATGCAGTTGTTGTAGTCCACCGGATTGCTCTTGCCGTCGCACGTCGTGACCTCGACGCCGGCGTGCTCGAGCGCGGCCTTGAAGTTGGCGCCGACCGCGGCCAGGAATGGGTTGCCGCTGTACATGGTCACCCACCAGACCTGCTTTCCCTTGGCGGGCGACGCGTCGAAGGGCTCGCCCGCGTAGTCCGGCGGTGCCGCGTCGCGGTACTTCGCCAGGTTCTCCGCGACGACGGCGGGCACATCGCCGGAGGCGCCGCCCTGGCCGCTTCCTCCCGCGCCCGGACTCGAACAGGCCCCGAGAGCGGCGACGACGGCCCCGGCGGTGAGCATCGCCGCGAGAGATCGCTTGATGTTATGCACTATTCGACACCTCGTTGTATGCCGAGAGGAGACAGATCGTGGCGGATCGGTTTCACAGCACGGTTCGACGTTGGGTACGGAGAAAGGCGAGCCGCGAGACCGTCACGGCGAGCACGACGGCGGCGCCGTAGAAGACGTCCCGGATCCACCCCTCGAGGCCGAGCAGGACGAGCCCAGTGATGCCCGTCGCGAGGAAGAGCACGGCGACGATGGTCCCGAGCGGGTTGACCCGGCCCGGCTCGAAGATGGCCGAGCCGAGGAAGGCCGCCGCGAAGGCCGGTAGCAGCAGGCTCTGCAGCGAGGTCGGTTGCAGGCCCCCCGCGATGCCGATGACCATGATCCCGGCGATGCCGGACAGCAGGCTCGTCGTGACGAAACAGAGCGTCCGGATGCGGGCGACCGGCACCCCGGACAGGCGCGCGACCTCCCGGTTCTGCCCGACGAAGAGCACGTGCCTGCCCAGCGGGGTGTGCCGGTGCACGAACCACAGCACGGCGCCGATGAGCAGCGCGTAGTACACGGCCGCGTTGACGCCGAGCAGCTGGGTGTTCATCACGGCGCCGAGCTCGCGCGGAACGCCCCCGATCGTCATGGAGTTGCTGAACCACACCGAGAGCCCGACGAGCAGGGTGCCCATTCCCAGGGTGACCACGATGCTCTGCACACCGACCCGGACGGCGAGGAAGGCGTTGAGGAGGCCGACCGCGACCGCGGCCAGCAGGCCGAGCAGGACCGCGAGCCACAGGTTCCACCCGGACACCCCACTGAGCTGGCCGGCGATGGTGGCCGACAGCGTCATCGTCGCGGCGGCGGACAGGTCGTACTCCCCCGCCGCGAGCGTGGGGACGACGGCCAGGGCGAGGACCAGGAGCGCGGCCTGCGCGTTGAGGATCGAGGTGGCGTTGGCGACCGTCGGGAACGTCTGCGGCGCGAGGATCGAGAAGATCACGATCTCCACCGCCCACACGACGAGCACCCCGTAGCGGTAGCCGAGGCCGCGCAGGCCTCGCCATCGGCCCGCGGCCGTCGCGGGAGCCGGTGGCCTGCCTCCGCCGGCGCCGCCGGTCCGGGCACCGTGCGGTGCGGCGGCGGCAGAGACGGCGCTGTTGTCGACCGTCATGTTCTGGTTCCTTTCCTCAGCCGCCGGCCCGGCCGCTGCCCTCGACCATCACGCCCGCTCCAGACGGCGGACGAGGTAGTCCCACACCTGGTCCACCGCCTCGGGGTGGAAGATGTGCTCGCGCTTGGCGCGGGACTCGTCCGGATCCGACCAGGTGGGCCAGGTGCCGAAGCCGCGGGTGATCCACTGCTGGTACGCGGCCCGTTCGAGGATGACCGCGGCGACGGTGGCGGCCTGCAGGGTGCGGCCGACGGTGACGATGCCGTGGTTGACCAGGAAGACCGCCGAGGCCGACCCGAGCGTCGCGGCGACCTTCTTGCCGAGCTCGGGGGTGAGGATCAGGTCGGCGGTCTCGGTGAACCGGGGCACCCCGGGCGGCACGAAGAAGTTGGCGGCGTGGCTGACCGGCAGCAGCTCCTGGCCTGCGGCGGCGAGGGCGACGGCGTAGGGCGAGTGGGTGTGCACGACACCGCCGACCTCGGGGCGCGCCGCCATGATCTCGGTGTGGATGGGGTACTCGCTGTGCCGGGCCCCCTCGCCCTCGAGCACCTCACCGGCCGGGCTGACCAGCTGCACGCGGGCCGGCGTGATCTCCTCCAGCCCCCAGCCGGCCGCCTTGATCCAGACACCGCGACCCTCGGGATCGCGGGCCGACGAATGGCCCCAGACGAGGTCGCCCTGGTCGCTGGCGCCGAGGATGCGGGAGGACAGGGCGACCAACCCGCGGATATCGGCGCTCACCGGTGCACCAGCCCGCCGTTGACGCTGATGGTCTGCCCGGTGAGGTAGGCGGAGTCGTCGGACAGCAGGAAGGCCGCCATGCCGGACATGTCGTCCGGGCCTGCGGGCCGGTGCAGCGCCTGGGCGCGGATCATCGACTCCCGCTGCTGCGGCGTCACCGTCTCCCGGGCGACCTCGGTGTAGACCGGCCCGGGCGAGAGGGTGTTGACGCGGATGCCGAACTCGCCGAGCTCGCGGGCCATCGAGAACGTCATGCCGTGCACGCCGCCCTTGCTGACGACGTAGTGCAGGTATCCGGGCCTGCCGAGCTGCACGGCGTCGGAACCGATGTTGACCACGCTGGCGGACTCGGCGGCCCGCAGCAGCGGCAGCAGCGCCGACACCAGGAGCCACGGCCCCCGCAGGTTCACCGCCATCAGCCGGTCCCACTCCTCGTCGGTGATCTCCCAGAACGGCTTCATCCGGATGGTGGAGAACACCGCGGCGTTGTTGACCAGCCCGTCGACCCGCCCGTACGCCGCGGTCAGCTGGGCCGCGAACGCCTCGCAGCCGGCGCGGTCGGACACGTCGAGCTGGTAGGCGGTCGCCTTTCCCGGACCGCCGAGCGACGAGGCGGTGGCCTCGACGCCGTCCCGGTTGCGGTCGGCGAGCACCACGGTGCTGCCTTCCTCGACGAGACGCCGGGCGTAGCCCGCGCCGATCCCCTGAGCGGCGCCGGTCACGACGATGATCTTCTGGTCGAGGCCACGGAGGCTCATGTCAGGCTCCAGGTTCGGTACGACGGTTCGTCGGCTGGAACGATCTCGGTGGACAGCAGGGCGAGGCAGCCGGGGCAGAACGCCTGGCGCAGCAGGATCGGCCGGTCCACGAACGCGGACGGATCGGCGTGCACGCCGGGCCCGGCCTCGGTGGAGGGGCGTTCGTGGCGTAACGCGTGCGCCATGGGGGCGCCGACGGAGTCGCCGACGCGGGCCCCGCAGTGCCGGCACCGCACGGCACCGGAGTCGTCGGTCTCCAGGTTGAGATCGAGATTCACGTGTCTGCTCCTTCGGGCGGGGTGAGACCGGCGCGCTGGTGGCGCAGCCGGTGCCGCAGCGCCTCGGTGGCCGCGACGTCGGCGGTGTGGGTGCCGTCGGCACCGACGTCACCCAGCACGACGCCGTAGACGTCGCGGGCCGCGCGCTGCGAGACCTTGCCGGCCGCGACATCGGCGGCGACCCGCTCGGGTTCACGCTGCAGCGGGTCGCCCATTCCGCCGCCGCCCTGCCAGTGCGTGAAGTAGACGTCGTCGGCGGCGAGATCGGTCTCCAGGTGCGGCGGGAGCGTGTCGGGCCTGCCACCGAGCTCCTCGATCGACTGCGGGATGCGACCCGCGGCCAGCTGGTCGCGGACGTCGGTGTCGCGGATGAGCACGTCCCACTGGGTGGCCGCGGGGTACCCGCCGTAGATCCCGGGTGACTGCGGGACCGCCTTGCCGTTGGCCGACACCACGAGGTGCACCTCGCCTGCGGGCGAGTCGTACGGGATGAAGCAGCTGGACGCGCCCACGCCGCCGCGCCACCGGCCGGGTCCGCCGGAGTCGGCCTCCTCCCGCCGCCACAGGTACAGCATGGGAAAGCTGAACTCGTTGATCTCGACGTCGGCGATGCGGCCCATGGGGATGCAGTTCTGCCCGCCCGTGTCGACGCCGTCGCCGTCCATCTTGGCGCCCATCCCGCCGGCCATGGAGTCGCACAGCATGGTCGCGAACCCACCTCCGCGCTGGTCCACTCCGGCCAGCAGCGCGAGGTCGAAGGTGCCCTGGCAGACGCTCATCGCCGAGCGGCTCAGCTCGGGGTGGGTGCCCAGCATCGCGGCCACCGTCTCCGACACCGCGTTCTGGGTGGCCCACGCGGAGTTGACCGACGCCTTGCCGATACCGGCCGGGAACGTGCAGTTGTTGATCGTGCCGGGCTCGCTGATGATGTCGACACAGCGGAAGATTCCGCCCGGCGACCAGGAGATGTCCGGGCAGAGCATGGTCAGCAGGATCGGCAGCAGGCCGCCGCGCAGCCCGGCGAAGGTGCAGTTGATGATGCCCTCGACCTGCGGGTCGGTGCCGGTGAAGTCGAAGATCAGCCGATCGTCGCGTTTGGTCATCGCCACGACGATCTTGTGGATGTCGCGGTCACCGGCCCGGGCGCCGTCCTGATGCGCCACGGCCGACCAGGTGCCGTCGGGCAGCTCGCGCAGCTTGGCCCGCAGCCGGGCCTCCGCGTCGTTCATCATCTTCTTCATCACGGCCTTGACCGTGTCCGGGCCGTAGGAGCCGAGGAGCGCGGTCAGCCGGTCGTGCGCCACGTTGTTGGCGCCGATCTTGGCCCGCAGGTCCAACCCGATCAGCTTGGGCACCCGGGAGCGGCGCAGGTACATGTCCTCGATGTCGGCGCGGAGCCGCCCGCCATCGACGATCTTGACCGGCGGGATGGGCAGGGACTCGGCGAACACGTCGCGACCGGAGATCGACCAGCTGCCCGGCGACACCCCACCGAGATCGACCTGATGGGCGACCACGCTGGTCCAGCAGAACAGCCGCCCGTCGTGGAACAACGGCGCCAGGACGGTGACGTCGTTCTGGTGCAGGCCCCCGCCGACCCACGGGTCGTTGAGCAGGAACTGGTCGCCGGGGCCGATGCCGGGGTTGGCCGACCGGTTCCGCAGCGTCCAGCGCACCGCCATGTCCAGCGCGGAGCCGAGCTGGGTGTTGTACAGGCCGACCTGCACGGTCTCGCCGACCTCGTCCATGATGCCGGTGCCGAAGTCGTTGCAGTCGGTGACCACGACCGAGCCGGACATCCGCTTCACCGCGTCGCCCATGTCGTCGGTGATGGCCACCAGGCGGTGCCGGACCACCTCGTAGGTGAGCGGATCCACCTCCGCGGCGTCGGCGGGGATGCGGTGCAGCGTGACGTCGCCGACGGTGTCGATGCCGTCGAGGGGCTGGCCGGACTGGGCGAACCGCTCGGAGCCGGCGATGGGGATGACAGGCATCAGGGCGCTCCTAGCCGTTGTGGGTGTCGCCGTAGCGGATGACGAGATTGCCGAGCCGGTCGACGGTGGCGTGGGTGCCGGGCGGCAGCGCGACGGTGGTGGTCGGCGCCTCCACGACGGCGGGGCCGCGGATCTCGTGACCGGTGCCGAGCGCGCGGTAGTCGTAGATCGTCGCCGGTCGGCGACCGGTGCGGACGTCGAGGAACACCTCCCGCTCGCCGCTGGGCACCGGTACGCCGCCCAGCACGGCGTGCTCGGGTAGTTCGGGCTGGATCTGCAGGGTGCCGACCGCCCGCACCCGATAGGTGATCAGTTGCAGGCCGGCGTCGGGGAACCCGGTGCCCTCGCCGTAGAGGGCCTCGTAACGATCCTCGAACTCGCGGCCGACCTGCTCGATCTGCGCGGGCGTGAGCGTCCCGCCGGGCACCGGCGTGGACACCTCGGCCAGCTGCATGGTGTAGCGGATGTCGGCCTCCCGCTCGTAGGCGATGGCGGAGAAGGCCAGACCCTGCTCGGACAGCCGCTGCTCCAGCTCGGACTCCAGCGCCGCGTACACCGAGTTGAACGCGTCGGCGTCAACCGGCATCGCGGCCGGCTGGGAGCGCTCGGCGGTGAGCACGATGTCGGAGGCGGCCAGCCCGTAGGCGGAGAACACGGCCGCGGTGGAGCCGAGCGGGACGACGACCTCCTTGACCCCGAGGTCGGCGGCGTAGTTCGCGCAGTGCATCGGCCCGGCGCCGCCGAACGCGTACAGGCTGAACTCGCGCGGGTCCTGCCCGGAGTTGACGACCACCTTGCGGACCAGGTCGGCGGTCTGGGCGTTCTGGATGGCGTAGATCGCGGCGGCGGCGTCCTCGACCGACATCCCCAGCGGGGTGGCCACCACCTTGTCGATCGCGTCGCGAGCGGCCTGCACGTCCAGCTTCTTGCGGCCGCCGAGGAAGTTGTCCGGGTTGATGATGCCCAGGACCAGGTCGGCGTCGGTGACGGTGGGCTCCCACCCGCCCTCGCCGTAGCAGGCGGGACCGGGCCGGGCGCCCGCACTACGCGGGCCGACGCGCAGGTTTCCGCCCGGGTCGACCCAGGCGATCGCCCCGCCACCGGCGCCGATGGTGTGCACGTCCACCATCGGGGTGCTGACCGCGTACTGGTTGAGCACGGTGCTGGTGGTGGTCACCGGTTTGCCGTCGACCACCAGCCCGACCAGGAACGTGGTGCCGCCCATGTCGGTGGAGATGACCTTGCTCGTGTCCAGCGCGGCGGCCATCCGGGTGCAGCCGACGACGCCGCCGGTGAGCACCGAACCGATGGTGGTGATCGCGTGCGCCGGGGCGTCGGCCGAGGTGACGCACCCCCCGGCGCCCTGCATGACCAGCAGCGCACCGGTCAGCCCGCGGCGGCGCAGCTCGGCCTCCAGCGGCTCCAGATAGGCGCCGAGCCGCGGCCCGACCTGGGTGTTCATGATCGTGGTGACGCTGCGCGAGTACTCCCGGATACGCGGGCTGACCTCGCTGGACAACGCGACGTACAGGCCGGGCGCCTCCTCGCCGATCAGCTCGCGCACCCGCTGCTCGTGCGCCGGGTTGCGGAACGACCACAACAACGAGACGGCGATCGCCTCGACGCCGTCGGCGACCAGCGCGCGCACCGCCTCGCGCACGCCCCGTTCGTCGAGCGGGACGACGACGCCGCCCTTGTAGTCGACGCGCTCGTCGATCTCCCGGACGCGGTGGCGGGGAACCAGCCCGGCGGGTTTGGTGGTGCGGGCCATGTGCTGGATCTCGTCGCTGCCCAGCCCCGCGTAGCGACCCTCGAGGTTCATGATGCTGATCGAGTCGGCGTGGCCGCGGGTGGTCAGGAACCCGACTTGGGCGACGTCGCCGGTGACGATCGCGTTCAGCGTCGACGTGGTGCCGTGCACGATGTAGTCGGTCTCGGCCAGCAGCTCGCGCACGCCGATGCCCAGCTCGGCGGCCAGGTCGTCGATCGCGGTGAGAAAACCGTCGGCGAAGTTCGGCGGCGTCGACGGGGTCTTCGCCGCCGCGAGCCGGTTGTGCTGGTCGGCGACGAAGGCATCGGTGAAGGTGCCGCCGGTGTCGATGCCGATGACGTACGGCATGAGAGCTCCTTCGGTCTCAGAACAGGACGTTGATGGCCTTGAGCTCGGTGTAGCTGAGCAGCTCCTCGAGGCTCTCCTCGCGGCCGACGCCGGACCCCTTCACGCCGCCGAAGGGCACGTTCGGGAAGTGCCGGGACGAGCCGTTGATCCACACGAAGCCGGTCTCGAAGGCGCGGGCGACGCGGTGCGCTCGGCCGACGTCGCGGGTCCAGACGCTGGCGGTGAGCCCGTAGTCGACGTCGTTGGCGATGCGGACGGCGTCGGCCTCGTCCTCGAACGCGATCACCGACAGCAGCGGGCCGAACACCTCCTCCTGGGCGATGCGCGAGCGCGGCCGCACGCCGGTGAGCACCGTCGGCGCGACGAACAGCCCGTGGTCCAGGCCCGGCGGGCGGCCGCCTCCGGTGGCGACGGTGGCGCCCTCGCCGACCGCGATGTCGATGTAGGACAACGACTTCTCGTACTGGGCGCGGTTGATCATCGTGCCCTGTTCGGTGGTCTCGTCGAACGGGTCGCCGATCGCGCGCCGCTCGATCCGCGCGACGACCCGCGCGACGAGCTCGTCGTGGATCTCGCGCTGCACCAGCAGCCGGGAGTTGGAGCCGCAGGACTGGCCGGACCAGGTGAAGTTCATGCCGAACACCGCGCCCTCGGCGGCCCGGTCGAGGTCGGCGTCGGCGAACACGACCATCGCGTTCTTGCCGCCCAGCTCCAGGGTCACATCCTTGACGCCGGTCTCGGCCGCGGCGCGCTGGATGGCCCGCCCGGTCGGCTCGGAACCGATAAACCCGATCCGGCGGACGTGGCGGTGGCGCACCAGCGCATCGGGAACCGCCGGGCCGTCACCGACCACGACCGACAGCACGCCGGGCGGGAAGAGGTCCCCGGCGAGTTCGGCCAGGCGCAGCGCGGACAGCGGCGCGGCCTCCGGTGGTTTGAGGATTGTCGGGTTGCCCGCGATCAGCGGGGCGCCGATCTTGCAGGCGAACATGAGCGGGTGGTTGTAGGGCACGATCCGGGCGACCACGCCGACCGGTTCGCGCACGGTGACGTGCAGGCCGCTGCTCGCCGGCACCGAGGTGCCCTTGAGCTCCAGCGCCTGGCCGGCGAACATCCGCAGCTGCGCCACCGCGGTGGCCACATCGACCCGCGAGTTGGAGATCGGGGAGCCCGCGTCGACGGTGTCCAGCAGGGCCAGCTCCTCGCCGTGCCGCTCGATCACGTCGGCGAGCGCCTGCACCAGCCGCGCGCGCTCCAGCGGTTCCGTGTCCCGCCAGGCGGCGCGGGCGTCGTGGGCGGCCACCGCCGCGGCCTCGACGTCGGCCGGGCCGGCGTCAGGCACCTCGGCGATCACGCTCTCGGTGTACGGGCCGACCCGTTGGTAGGTGCGGCCGGAGGCGGCAGGGGTGAGCTTGCCCGCGATCAGCAGCCGCCACTCCCGATCCAGAACTTTCGCGACCTCGGGTGGGATCAGGTCAGGCATGGGTGGGCTCCTCGGTGCCGTACAGCCAGTCGGTGTCGGTGAAGTCGTCGGGTTCGCGGCGCGCGAACAGCTCGTTGCGCAGGCCCCTGGCCAGCCCGTCGACGTGCCAGACATCGCCCCAGACCCGGGCGCTGCGCTGCACCCGGGCGGTGCGCGGGACCCGGTCTGCCTGGTAGGTCCGCAGGGTCTGCTCGACCGCGGCGAGGTCGGCGCCGGTGACGGGCAGGTGCTTGACCACCGCGTCGGCCAGCGCGGCCGCGTCCTCGATCGCCTGACAGGCCCCCTGAGCGAGGTACTGCAGCATCGGGTGCGCGGCGTCGCCGAGCAGCACGGCGCGTCCGGCCACCCACTCGTCGATCGGCTCACGGTCGAACATCGGCCAGCGCTTGTCCCGCCACAGCGCGGGAATCGCCGTGCGCACCTGCTCGCAGGTCGCCGAGAAGACCTCGTCCAGTTCCTCCGGGGTGCCCCACTCCGGCTCGCCCGCCTCGAACCGCCGGCTGCGGAACACCGCCACCTGGTTGTACATCCGGCCCGAGCGCAGCGGGTACTGCACCAGGTGCAGCCCTGGCCCGAACCACACCACCACGTCGGTCAGCGGCGCGTGCGCGTCGACCTGCTCCAGCGGCACCGCGCCTCGGTAGGCGACGTAGCCGGAGCAGAGCGGTTCGTCGTCGCTGAGCAGCGTGCGCAACCCGGACCGCAGCCCGTCGGCGCCCACGACCAGCGCGGCGTCGTAGCCCGAGCCGTCCGCGCAGGCCACGGTGGCCCGGTCGGGTTCGGTGCCCACTGCGGTGACCTCCTTGCCGGTGTCCAGCAGCACCCCGTGCTCGCGGCAGGCCGCGAGCAGGATCTCCAGCAGGTCGCTGCGGTGCACGACCACGTAGGGTCCGCCGTAGCGGCGCCGGAACGCCGGTCCGAGGTCGAGATGGGTGAGCCGCCGGCCGGTGAGGGCATCGTTGAACACCAGGCGCTGCGGCAGCACGCCCGCGTCGATCACCCGGCCGAGCACGCCGAGCCGGTCGAGGATGCGGGTGGCGTTGGGAGCCAGCTGCAGGCCCGCGCCGATCTCGCCGAACTCGTCGGCGCGTTCCAGCACGCGAACGGGCCGCCCGGCCTGCGCGCAGGCGAGCGCGGTCGCCAAGCCGCCGATGCCGCCGCCGACGACGACGATCTCATCGGACCGGGTGGGGGTCATCGTCATGCGGCCAACCATGCGGTGATTCTGAAGAATGGGATAGTATTTTCTGCTGTGAGGAATAAGCCGTCGTACGCGATCGACTCGGTCGACCACGCGTTGCGCCTCGCCCAGCTGCTGCAGCAGGAAGGTCCGGTGCGCGTCACCGACGCCGCCGAGTGGCTGGGCGTCTCCCCGTCCACCGCCCACCGGCTGCTGGCGATGCTGGTCTACCGCGACTTCGCCGAGCAGCGGCCGGACCGCCGCTACACCGCGGGCCGCATGCTGCGCCCTGCGCCGACCTCCGAGGCGCCGCTCGCCCTGCTCCGGCGGGTGGCGCTGCCGCACCTGCGCGCGCTCGCGCAACGGCTGCACGAATCGACGAACCTGATGGTGCTGGTCGGCGCCGAGGTCCGGTTCCTGGCCACCGTCGAGGGCGACCAGCCGCTGCGCGTCGGGGACCGCGTCGGCCAGGCGCTGCCCGCGCACCGGGCCTCGGGCGGGCGGGCGCTGCTCGCGCTCATGCCGGTGGATCAGCTCGAGGCCCTGTACGACTCCTTTGACGAGATCGACCTCCATCGGCTGCGGCGGGAACTGGCCCTGATCCGCAAGCGGGGGTTCGCCATCAACGACCAGCTCACCGAGGCGGGGGTCACCGCGGTCGGCGCGGCGCTGCACGACCCCTCCGGGCAGCCGATCGCGGCGATCTCCATCGCGATGCCCACGGTCCGGTTCCACCGCGACCGGTTGCCGCACTGGGCAACCGAGCTGTCCACGACGACAACCGTGATCGAGCGCGACCTCGCCGCCGGCTCCGCGAAGTAGTCCATACAGGACCATCTGGGTTCGTGCGACCGACCCATCGAGAAACGTTGTGGGCCCACAAGAAACGTGCGTTTCCCGGGGCGGCCGCCGCTGCCTAGCGTTCTGGTCGTGGGCGGCACCGCCCCGCCGGCGCCCGCGATCGGCGCGCCGGCCTCACCCGACCAGGAGAACCCATGACGGATCAGTCATTGCGCGGCAAGGTCGCTGTCATCGGCGCCGGCGCGAAGAACCTCGGCGGCCTGATCAGCAGGACGTTCGGCGCCGACGGTGCCCGCGTCGTCGTGCACTACCACGGGGACGACACCAAACCCGACGCCGACGAGACCGTGGAGGCGGTCACCGCGGCCGGTTCGGAGGCGATCGCGGTGCAGGGTGACCTCACCCAGGTCGCGGAGATCGAGCGGCTGTTCGACGCCGCCGTCGACCGCTTCGGCGGGGTCGACGTGGCGGTCAACACCGTCGGGCGGTGCTGCGCAAGCCGATCGTGGAGACCACCGAGGCCGAGTACGACGCGATGTTCGACATCAACGCCAAGGCGGCCTACTTCTTCCTCCGGGAGGCGGGCCGGCGACTCAACGACAACGGTCGGATCATCTCGATCGTGACGTCGCTGCTCGCCGCGTTCACCGACGGATACTCCACCTATGCCGGCGGAAAATCGCCGCTGGAACATTTCACCCGGGCGGCGGCCAAGGAGTTCGGCGCTCGCGGCATCTCCGTGACCAATGTCGCCCCGGGACCGATGGACACGCCGTTCTTCTACCCCGCCGAGACACCCGAGCGGGTGGCCTTCCACAAGTCCCAGTCGATGAACGGCGAGCTCACAAAGATCGAGGACATCGCACCCATCGTGACGTTCCTGGCCACGGACGGCTGGTGGATCACGGGCCAGACCATCTTCGCGAACGGCGGCTACACCACGCGCTGACCTCCCCGGCCCGCGCCGCGGGTCAGGACTGCGGGGCCGGGTCGGCGGCCAGACCCTCGAGCAACGCGCGGCGCAGCCGTGAGGTGGTGTGCCGCAGCCAGATCGCCTGCAGCGGCACGCACCGGCCGGGGACCAGGTCGATCACCATGGTTCGCCCGTCGGCCGCGGGGCCGCGCGGCGCGGTCACCAGGGCGACGCTGTCGGAGCCGGCCACCGCCGTCACCGGCGGGGTGCCCTGCAGCGAGCTCACTCGATGGCGCGGGTGGATACCCATCTCGCGGCATCGGGAGAGCAGGACGTCGGTGTAGCCGGACACCCCGGGCGGTGCCCAGACCACCAGCTCCTCACCGGCCAGCTCGTCCCAACCGGCCTGCTCTTGTCCGGCCAGCCGATGGTGGGTGGCCACGGCGAGCCGGATCCGGTGCCTGCCGACGATGGCGGTCTCCAGATGTGCGGGCACGCCCATCGCCCGCGCGAATCCGAGATCCAGGTCCCCATCGGTCAGCCTGCGCACGAGCGCCGCCGGGTACACCTCCTCGACGGTGAGTGACGCCTCCGGGTGGTGCCGCTGGACGTCGTGGAGGGCGGCGTGGGCCTCCTCGCCGGTGACCGCCGGCGTGCGCCCGACGCGCAGCCGCCCGGCCTCACCGCGCCCCACCTCGCGCGACCACGCGACCGCGGCCTCGGCGGCGGCGAGCAACGGTCGCCCGACCTCCAACAGCGCCGCCCCGGCCGGGGTCAGGCTGATACCACGTCCCGCCCGGTCGAACAGGACGACGCCCAGCTCCCGCTCGAGGTGCCGGATCGAGGTGCTCAACGCCTGCTGACTCAGGTGCAGCTGCTGGGCGGCGCGGGTGACGTTCAACTCGTCGGCGACGTGGACGAAGTGCTCCAGCTTGCGTAGGTCCAGCGTCACGTGGGCCGTCGCTCCCTTCGGCATGGGGTGCGTCCGTACGGCCATCGAGCCTATAGCGGCGGCGCGGCCGGACGTACCGGTGCGCCGGGGCCAGGAGAACCGTCGGGCACCGACAGCGACAGTTGACAGCGATATCCCAGCCGACGACGGTCGGCCACTGGATCGGTGGGGCTCGACCGTTCTCCGGTCGAGCCCC
>NZ_JBHSQW010000010.1:83175-137081 GCF_042658695.1 Pseudonocardia hispaniensis
GCCCTTCCGCGGTCTCGTAGGAGGCCACGTACGTCGCGCGCGTGCGGCCGTCGTGCTCGGTGAAGGTGTAGACGTTCATCGAGACCGGCATCTCCGGGTTCGGGGTGAAATCCAGGTCGGCGAACCCGTCCTCGAACGAGAAGCTCCGCGGCTCATCGACCGCCGTGACCTTCCAGTACCCGGCGAACTTCTCGCCCTCCGGGCCGGTCATGAAGTAGTGCACCCGGCCGCCGGGGGTCAGGTCGTGCTCGACCACGGTCGCCGGGTAGGTCGGCGGACCCCACACCTTCTCCAGCTGCCGCGGGTCCGCATAGATCTGCCAGACCCGCTCGATCGGCGCGGCGAACTCGGCGGTGATGGTCAGGGTCCGGGTCTCCAGGTCGTGCTTGACGTCGACGACAGGCATGTGTCAGTCCTCCGGGTCCGAGTGGTTTGCGGTGTCGAGTGCGAGCAGTTCATCGATGCGCGCGATGCGGCCCCGCCAGATCTGTTCCAGCTCGGCGAGCATGGACGCGACCGACCGCACCGCCTCCACGTCGCCGCTGGCCAGTTGCTCGCGACCGTTGCGCCGCTTGGTGAGCAGGCCGGCCCGCTCCAGGACGGCAACGTGCTTCTGCACGGCGGCGAAGCTCATGTCGTACTTCGCGGCGAGCGCGGAAACCGAATGCTCCCCGGCCAGCACCCGGCGCATGATGTCGCGCCGGGTCCGGTCGGCGAGCGCGTGGAACAGGGCGTCCGCCCGCTCCTCGTCGGCCTCGCTCACGGGACCAACATACAACCTACTGGTTGTATGTTGTCAAGGGCTCGGTTCCCGCTGGTGGCGGCGGTCGAGCGGCCGACCACCGCCGGGCACGCGGCGCGACAGCTTCGACCGAGGCTCGGCGGCCTTGAACGAGACCGAGCTCGTCGAGTCGGCAGAAGGCGGTCAAGTCGGGGTAGGCGAAGCCCGCCGGCGGGGAAGCGTCAGACACGTCGAGGTCTTTCGGGATGAGCCTGTAGGAGCCTTCATCCTCGGAAGACTCGACGTCTGTCCCGAAACCGACGCGCCAGCACGTGCGTTACACCCTCGATTGTGAAGAGCCACCAACGCGGCTTGAGAGCCAAGAACAGGCTCATGTGAAAAGCGCTGGCCGAGTCAGCGAGAGGATGGCGAATCCCGCTGAATCGGCCAGCATGCTCTCAAATCCCAAGGAACGCTCTGGCGTTGTCGGCCAGGATGAGCTTCCGCTGCCGATCGTTGAGGAACTCGGCGCGCCGGACGACGTCTGCCGCGGGACGCTCCCCCAGGGGATAGGGGTAGTCGGTTCCGACCATGACCTGTGCGGCGCCGAGGGTATCCACCAGCACGCGCAGCGCCGCGGGTTCGAAGACGGCCGAGTCGACGCTGAACCGCTTCACGTACCTCGACGGCGGCTCCTGTGAGGTGGCAATGACGTCGCTTCGCCTGTGCCATGCGTTTTCGAATCGGCCGAGCCAGAAGGCGAACGACCCGCCGCCGTGCGCGAAACAGATCCGTAGCGTGTCCGGCACCTTGTCGAAGACGCCCCCGAGAATCATGGCGATGATCGACAGGTGGGTCTCCGCAGGCATGCCCGCGAGCCACTGAGCCATCCAGCGATCGAGCCGGGGCGACGACTGCATGTCCCAGGGGTGCACGAACACCGGGACGCCCAAAGCGGCGGCGTGCTGCAGGAAGGTCACCACGCCGGCATCGTCGAGGTCCCGGTCGCCGACGTGGTTGCCGATCTCGACGCCCACGTGACCCGAGGCCACTGCCCGTTCGAGTTCGCGGCAGGCCGCGTCGGGGTCCTGCAGCGGGACCTGGCAGAACGGCAGGAGCCTTCCCTGGCCGGGGGCACAGATCTCCAGGGCGAGATCGTTGAAGATGCGGGCGACCTTCTCCGCATGACCTCCCGGTGTGTCATAGGAGAAGAAAACGGGCGTCGGTGAGACCACCTGGATCTCGACGCCGTCGGCATCCATGTCCGCGAGGCGCACGTTGGCGTCCCAGCAGTCAGAGTGGATTCGCCGGAACTCCTTGGAACCCACCATGATCATGGCCTCGCGCTCGGACTCGACGCGTAGCCATGGCTGGCCGTCCCCGAGGTCTGGCCAACCGCGTGACACGAAGTGGGTATGGGCGTCGATAGTCCCCAACGCGGCTCAGTCCTTACCTGGGTACGGCGTTCCACCGTTGCTGCAGGTACGGGCATCCTCGGTGCCGTAGAGCTGCTCACAGTCGGCGATCCATCTACAGACGTCTGCGACGGGCGGAGCGATCATCGGTCTACCTCCTGGTCGACACGGTTGCCAGGCAAGCGACTGCCTGGATCTCAATGAGCAGATGCGGGTGCGGCAGTTGATGTACAGCGACGGTGGTGCGGGTGGGCCCCGACTCGTCGAAGTACTCGGCGTACACCTCGTTGTAGCCACCGAAGTCGTTCATGTTGACGAGGTAGGTCGTGATCTGAACGAGATCCTCCAGTGATGCACCGGCGGCGGCGAGGATGTCGCGGATGTTGTCGAGCACGGCGCGGGTCTGTGCCTTGATGTCGAGCTTGGTGACGCCCATCTCGTCGACCTCGACGCCCTCGAAGCTGTTGTCGGGACGGCGGCTGCTCGTGCCGGAGACGAAGATCAGGTCCCCGACCACCTTCGCGTGGGGGAACCGGCCGCGTGGCTTCGCCTTGCCCTCGACGAGGAATGCGTCAGCCATCGACGTCACCTCCGACAGTGGTGAGGCAGACGCGGCCGAGCCCGGTGACGGTGGCCACCACTGAGATCCCCGGCTGTGACGGGAGCGAGACGGCGGCGGTGGCGGCCCCGGCGAGGATGATCGATCCGGCCGGGAGCGCCAGACCGTGGTGCCGGGCCATCCGCTTGACCGCCGGCAGTGCGCGAAGCGGATCACCGAGGATGGCGGCGGTCGATCCGGTCTCGACGACCGCGCCATCCAGTTCCAAGACGACCCCGAGGTTGCCCAGGTCGAGACGTGCCTGTGCGCTCTCGAACGGGCGCCAGGGCCCGACCACGAAACGGGCCGCCGAGGTGTTGTCGGCGACGACGTCCTCCAAGCTGAACGTGAAGTCGCGGTACCGGCTGTCGATGATCTCGAGCGCGGGCGCGATCTCCAACACGGCGGTCTGGGGATCGTCGTGCGGGTCGTCGGGGTCGATATCGGGCCCCAGCCGGAAGGCCACCTCCGGCTCGATACGGGGATGGATGAGCCGGCTCACATCGACCTCGCCGCCATCATCGACGCGCATCTCATCGGTGATCACGCCGATGATGGCATCGGAGACGCCCATCTGCAGGGCCTTGGCCTTGCTGGTGAAACCCAGCTTGACGCCGACCGCCGCATCGCCGCGTTCTGTCCGAAGGGCGACACCGGCACGCTGGACGTCATACGCCTTGTCGAGGGTCAGCGAGGTCGTGGCGGTCAGCTGCGGGATCGCGGTCGCGGTGCGCGCCGCGTCGTCGAGCATCGACGCCAGAGCGACGACGTCGGTCATGTTGGCTCCTTCGAGAGGTCCAGCGCGACGTCCACGATCATGTCTTCCTGACCGCCGACCATGTGGCGGCGGCCGAGCTCCAGCAGGATCGCGCGTACGTCGAGGCCGTAGCGTTCCGCGGCCCGTTCGGCATGCAGCAGGAAGCTGGAATACACCCCGGCGTATCCCAGGGTGAGCGTCTCGCGGTCCACCCGCACCGGGCGCTTCTGTAGCGGTCGCACCAATTCCTCGGCCGCGTCCTGCAGGGCGAACAGATCGCAACCGTGCTTCCAGCCCATCAGGTTGGCGACGGCGACGAACGCCTCGATCGGGCAGTTGCCCGCGCCGGCACCCTGTCCGGCGAGCGACGCGTCGACGCGAGAGACGCCGTTCTCCACCGCGACGACGCTGTTCGCGACGCTCAACGAGAGGTTCTCGTGGGCATGGACCCCGATCTGTGTCTCGTCATTGAGTACGTCGCGGTAGGCCCGTACCCGCGCGGCCATGTCCTTGAGAGTCAGCCGGCCGCCGGAGTCGGTGACGTACACGCAGTGCGCACCGTACGACTCCATCAGCTTCGCCTGCCGGGCCAGCCCTTCGGGAGAGTTCAGATGGCTCATCATCAGGAAGCCGGAGACGTCCATGCCGTGCTCGCGGGCCCAGGCAATATGTTGTGCGGCCACATCGGCCTCGGTGCAGTGGGTCGCCACTCGCACGCTCACCACGCCGAGGTCACGTGCGCGTTTGAGATCGTCGATACGTCCGATACCCGGGAGCAGGAGCGTGGTGAGCTTGGCGTTCGTCACCACCTCGGCCGCGGCGGTGATCCACTGTTCATCGGTGTGGGCACCGTGCCCGTAGATCACCGATGAGCCGCCGAGCCCGTCGCCGTGGGTCACCTCGATGGCGTCGACTCCGGCGGCATCGAGGGCGCCCGCGATCGCCTTCACCTGGTCGACGGTGTAAGCGTGGCCGACGGCGTGCATGCCGTCCCGCAGGGTGACGTCCTGGACATAGACCTTGGTCACGATGCGACCTCCTCGGCGCGCTTCGAGATCAGTCGCTCGGCGGCACGGAGGGCGGCCGACGTCATGATGTCGAGGTTGCCCGCGTATTCGGGCAGGTAGTGGCCGGCGCCGTTCACCTCCAGGAAGACCGAGACCTTGGTTCCCTGGAACGGGCGCCCCAACGAAGGCACGAACGCATGCTCCACAGCGTCGTACTGCACGGCCTGCTTGAGCCGGTAACCGGGCACGTACTGTTGCACCTCGGCCACCATCGCCTCGACCGATGCCCTGATCGCCGCTTGGTCGGCCTCCTGGACCAGGCAGAAGACCGTGTCACGCATGACCAGCGGCGGATCGGCCGGGTTCAGCACGATCACGGCCTTGCCCCGCTCGGCACCACCGACCGTCTCGATCGCGGCTGACGTGGTCTCGGTGAACTCATCGATGTTCGCGCGTGTCCCCGGGCCGGCGGACTTCGAGGCGATCGAAGCGACGATCTCCGCGTAGGCCACGGGGGTGACCGCGGAGACCGCGGCGACGATCGGCACCGTGGCCTGGCCGCCGCAGGTGACCATGTTGATGTTGTCAGCGGCGAGGTGCGTGTCGAGGTTCACCGGCGGTACGACGTAGGGGCCGATGGCTGCGGGCGTCAGGTCGACCATGGTCTTGCCGTGTTGCCGCACCAGGTCGTAGTTGCGCCGGTGAGCGGCCGCCGACGTGGCATCGAACACGATCTCGACCTGGCCGAACTCCGGCATCGTCAGCAGCCCGTCGACTCCTTCGTGGGTCGTCCCGATGCCCATCCGTCGGGCTCGGGCGAGACCCTCCGAGCTCTCGTCGATGCCGGCCATCGCCGCGACGTGCAGCACGTCCGACAGGCGCTTGATCTTGAACATCAGGTCGGTGCCGATGTTGCCGGACCCGATGATGGCAGCCGCCACAGTCATCCGGACACTCCTTCCACGAACTGGGCCGAAACATCGCCGAGACCGGAGAGGCGAGCGGTGAGGACGCCGGGGGCCGTGACCGGCACGACAGGGCCGAGCGCACCGGAGAGGATCACGTCACCGGCGCGGAGCGGCGCGCCCTGCCTGGCCAGTGCACGTGCCAGCCACACCACGGCCGTGACCGGGCTGCCGAGACAGGCGGCGCCTGCCCCCGCCGACACGACCTGACCACGCTGTTCGATGACCATCCCAAGCCCCGGGAGGTCCACCTCGTGCAGCAGGCGAGGCATGGTCCCGAGGACGAAGGCACCACTGGACGCGTTGTCTGCGATGGTGTCGCTGATCGTGATATCCCAACCGGAGATTCGGGAGTCGACCACCTCGATGGCCGCGAGCACGCAGTCCGTTGCCCGGACGACGTCAGCGACGTTGGCGGACTCGACATCGAGGTCGCGGCCGAGCACGAAGGCGACCTCGGCTTCGATCCTGGGCTGGAGGAACCGGCCAAGGGGCATGGGCTCGCGGTCGGCATACGCCATGTCGCCGAAGAGCGTGCCGAAGTCAGGGCTGTGTACACCGAGTTGCGCCTGCACCGAGCGTGAGGTCAGACCGATCTTGCGTCCGACGATCCGCTGACCGCCGGCGAGCCGGTGCTCGGTGACCCTCGCCTGGACCTGGTAGGCGGCGTCCTGGTCGGTTTCTCCGATGATGTCGCGGACCGGCGCGCACGGAACCCCGGTCTCGGTGGCAGCGATGAGCTGCATGGCCGCGGCGTTGAGAGCTGCGGTGGTCGTCACAGCTGCACGCACACATTCGTCGGTTCAGTGTAGAAGGCCAGCGAGTGGTGACCGCCTTCACGACCGATGCCGGACAGACCGATGCCGCCGAAGGGTGAGCGGAGGTCGCGGAGGTACCACGTGTTGACCCAGGACATCCCGACGCGCATCTGCTGCGCGACGCGATGGCCTCGCTCGAGGTTCTGGGTCCACACTGCTGCCGCAAGGCCGTACTTCGTGTCGTTGGCCAGCCGGATCCCTTCTTCCTCGGTGTCGAACGGGATGAGGGCGGCGACCGGTCCGAAGACCTCCTCGCGAACGACCCGTGAGGAGTTGTCGAGCCCGGCCCACAGCGTGGGCTCGATCCACGCGCCACCGGCAAGGTCCTCACCGAGGTCGGGGATACGGCCCCCCGTCAGCACATCGGCGCCCTCGGCCTCGGCCAGCTTCAAATAGGACTGGACCTTGTCCCGATGGGCCGCGGAGATCAGCGGCCCCATGGTCGTATGCGGATCCTCGGGCCGGCCGAGCTTCAGCGCCCCTGCCCTCGCCACCAGTCGTCCGACCACCTCGTCGTACACGGGGCGCTCGATGTACACCCGCTCGGTGCACAGGCAGACCTGACCCGTGTTGGTGAAGATCGAGCGGGACAGGCCGTCGACCGCCTTCTCGAGGTCCGCATCGGCGAAGACCAGTGCGGCGTTCTTGCCGCCGAGCTCGAAAGACACCGGCCGCACGCCCGGTGCGACGGCGCGCATGATCGCAGAGCCGGTGGACGATGCACCGGTGAAGGTGACGCCGTCGATGTCCTCGTGTGTGGTGAGGAACTCTCCGGTCGAGTCAGGGCCGAATCCGTGGACCACGTTGTAGACGCCAGCCAGTACTCCGGCCTCCGACATCACCTCGCCGAGCAGGGTCGCGGTGGACGGCGCGTCTTCCGACGGCTTGACCACCACGGCATTCCCGCAGGCGAGCGCAGGCGCAACCTTCCAGGTCAGCAGCAGGAGCGGGAGATTCCATGGCACGATGACCGCTACGACCCCAAGCGGCTTGGCGAGGGCGTAGTTGAGGGCCTGGCGTCCGTCGGGCAGCTCGGTCAGGTACGAATCGAGGCCCTTGGCGCTGACGATGTCGGCGAACGAGCGAAAGTTGGTGACCGCGCGAGCTACGTCGAGCTGCCGGGCCAGGGTGACCGGCTTACCGGTGTCGCGTACCTCCGCGGCGACGAAGTCCTCGAAACGCTCCTCAATGCGATCGGCGATCCGGCGCAGAACCTTGGCGCGGTCCGCGACGGAGGTGCGGCCCCACGGCCCGCCGAGCGCCCGTCGTGCGGCGCCGACTGCGGCATCGACCAGCTCGGAGCCCGCGACATGAACCGTGGCGGCAGCGGTGCCATCAACCGGGCTGATCTTGTCGAACGTGGCCTCCCCTTCGACGTACGTTCCGCCGATGAAGTTCAACAGGGAATTGACTGGCGTTCCGGACATAGCAAAGAGCGTAGAAGCGCGAGCAATGCCCGTCCAATGCCCTTTTCTTGACAAGGCATGCCTAAATTGGCATACAGTTTGCAGGTGAGTGACGACCGCCTGCTCGAGGGGCGACTGAAGCTGCGCCACCTGACCCTGGTCATCAGCATCGCCGACCGGCGCAGCATCGTGGGAGCTGCGGAGGCGTTGCACATCACCCAGCCGGTGGTGACCCGTGGTCTTCGTGAGGTCGAGGACATTTTGGGCGTCAGCCTCTTCGACCGCGGCCCACGCGGCGTGACCCCGACGCTGTTCGGCGAAAGCTTCCTTGAGCACGCACGCGCCGTCATCGCCCAACTGCGGCAGGCGGGCCGGCAGATCGATCTGCTGACCAACGCCGACCTCGGCACCGTCACGGTGGGGACGCACCTCGCCGGCGCCAACCTGCTGCTCCCCAGGGCCATCGCGGCGCTCAAGGAGGAGCACCCCAAGCTGACCGTCGTCGTACGCGAGGCGACCCCCGACATCCTCCAGGCCGCACTGCTGGCCGGAGAGTGTGACCTCGTCGTCGGGCGGCTGACCGCCAAGGCTCCCGCCAGCCTCGTGCAGCAGATGCTGTACCGCGAACCGGTCCGACTGGTGGCCCGCCGGGGACATCCCGTGCACGCGCTCAAGTCGCCGTCTCTCAAGCAGCTGGCGGACTACCCGTGGATCTTTCCGGTGGAGCAGACCACGCTCCGCGGCGAACTCGAGGCATTCTTCGCACAGGAGGGCATCGCCATCCCGGCCAACCGGATCGAGTGCACCTCGATCCTGACTCTGCGCGAGCTGCTGGTGTCGACAGACTTCCTGGCGGCGCTGCCGATGCTGATCGCCACGCAAGACGACAAGCTCGAACTGATCAATACGCAACTGACGTCGATTCGCAGGTCGGTCGGCGTGACCAGGCCTGCCAACCGACCGCTGTCCCCTGGGGCCAAGGCTCTACTCGGCCACCTCCGCCACCAGGCCGCCGGACTCAACCCTGAGCAGGTATGAGAATCGGCTGGGTGTGGGCCGTCGGCTGACTCGATGACAGGGTGTGACGACCCGGGGCGTACGTCATCGGGTCCGCCTCGGTGACCTCGACATCTAGGCGGAGACGGCACGACGATCGATATGCCCATCTGAGCATGTCGCTGACACAAAAGAGCATTAGTCAGGCATGTCCCGTCGTTTCTATGCTCAACGAGATGTCCACACCCACCGCCACCTGGAGAATGCCTCTGCGACTGCTGTCCAATGGCTAGTCCGACCTCGGCCCACGTCAGGTGATAGCTGACAGTCGACTACCCGTACGCATGCAGCAAGCGTCCGGTTGGCCAACGTCGTTCATGCCCCAGGCTTCCTCGACGCCGACTCTCGAACCGTGATCTCCCAGGGACTGCTGTTCGGTTCGGTTTCAGTCCCGCAGAGGTTGAGCCCCTAGGGCCTCGGCCGACTGAGCAACATGAAATCCCTGCACCATCACCGACAACCAGGATGTCTGACATGACCAGCAAAGATTCATTACGTTCGGCGCGGAAGGCATGCCGCGGCCTACTGCTCAAGCTTGCCGCCCCGATCGTCGGCGTGGCCGTTCTGGCCGGCTGTGCGGCAACCACGTCCACCGCGTCCTCGTCGGAGGGAGGACGGGCCGTCAAGGAGTCCGGAGACCTCGTGCGGATCGGGGTCAACCTCGAGCTGTCGGGGGGCGAGGCGGTCATCGGGGACGCGTACCTCAAGGGCATGGAAGCCATGCTGGAAAGTGTCAATGCCAAGGGTGTACTGGGCGGCAAGAAGATCGAGCTCGTCGTCCGGGACAACAAGAGCGAACCGACCGAGTCCCTCCAGATCTCCAAGAAGTTCATGAACGACGATTCGATCGTCGGCATCTTGGGGGCGGGCGCGAGCTCCACCACGCTGTCCTTCGCCAGCGCAGCTGAGTCCCAAGGCGTCCCCGTCATCTCGATGGGAGGCTCCGACGCGATCGTCAAGCCCACGGACCAGCGGCGGTGGATCTTCAAGACCTCACCCCTGTTGAGCCAGAGCGCTGAAGTGCAGGTAGCGGACCTCAAGGCTCGGGGAATCACGACCGTGGCGTACCTGGCCGTCGCCAACGCCTACGGTGACGTCGCGCTTGACTCGTTCACGAAGGTCGCGGAGAGCAACGGCATCGACGTCGTCGCCAGTGAGCGGTTCCAGATGAACGACAAGGACTACTCACCGCAGGTGACCAAGGTTCTGGCCGCCAAGCCCGGGGCTCTCGTCGCGGCCTCGAACCCGCTCGGCTCGGCCATTCTGACGCAGAACGCCAAACAGCTCGGCTGGAAGGAGCCGATCTACTTCGACGTCGGCTCCGGCTCGCCCATCTTCCTGCAGCGCGCAGCTGCCGCGGCCGAGGGTGTCTTCGGTGTCCACCCGGCGGCGATGCTGGGCGACCGTGCTCCCCAGGATCTGCCGAACTACGCCGAGCTCAAGGAGTTCTACTCGACATTCACCGAGAAGTTCGGCGACTTCAGTGGGTTCGCGGCATACGGAGCGGACGCACTCGGGCTGATGGCGGCGGCCATCGACAAGGCGGGGACCACCGACTCGGCCAAGGTGCGCGATGCCCTGGAGAGCCTGAACCACATGGGTGTCGAGGGCGAGTTCCAGATGACCACAGAGGATCACGTTGGGCTCAAGACGTCCTCTCTTCGCCTCCTGCAGGTCCATGACGGACAGTGGACGCTCGCCGACTCTCAGGTCAACCAGTAATGCGGTCTTGGTGAGTCATGGCGGAAGCGATGCAGTACCTCGTGACAGGCCTCGGCGTAGGACTCGTCTACGCAATCATCGGACTGGGCCTTGTGCTGATTTACCAAGTCACCGGGGTGATCAACTTCGCCCAGGGTGAGTTCGTCATGGCGGGAGGTCTCACCTTCGCCCTCGCCGCAGAGGCGGGGTGGCCGCTGGGGGCTGGTCTGGGTGCGGCCATCCTGGTGGCGGGTCTGCTCGGCGTGCTTGTTGAGAAGCTCGTCATCGCACCACGCCGCGACATGAACCCCGGGCGGCAGGTCTTCTTGACGCTAGGGGCTGGCATCGCCATTCGTGGAGTGGCACTCGTGCTGATCGGCACCAATCCTCATTTCGCGCCGCCGATCACGTCAGGTCCCCCGGTTGAATTCTTCGGAGCACGGCTGCCACAGCAGTACCTCTGGATTCTCCTGTCCGCCGCCGTGGTTTCCCTCGGGTTGTGGTTCTTCCTCAACCGGACCTTGCTGGGGGTCTCGATGCGAGCGGTCGCCATCGACCGCATGGCCTCACGAATCGTCGGCGTTTCGCCCGGCCGGATGTCGCTTCTGGCATTCGCTCTTGGCGGCATGCTGGCCGGGCTCGCCGGGTCGGTGCTGGCGCCGCTCCAGAGTCCCGACAGCATGATGGGCCTGCACCTGGGACTCTACGGCTTTGCGGCCGCGGCGATCGGAGGACTGGGATCCACCGTCGGAGCGGCCGTCGGCGGACTCGTCCTTGGTGTCGTCTCATCGGTCGCGGTGGGATTCCTCCCGTCGGGTTACCAGAACGCCGTTGCCTTCGGGTTGCTGGCCATCATCTTGCTGGTGCGACCGAGCGGCCTTCTCGGCTGGAAGGCGGTGACACGGGTATGACCACGACCAAAGACACGGCCTCTCTCCTGGGAGGTGCGGGCCGCAGCGTTCCGCAGGGAAACGGGCGACACGTGTCGCGTCGTGTCCAGTTCGCGGTCTTCGCGCTGATCCTGCTCGCCCTTCCCACCGTGGCCTCCGGGCTCCCCCTGCTCAACCAGTCGCTGCTCGTGCAGGCCGGAATCATCTCCATCGCCGGACTGGGCATCGTCATCCTCGCCGGTTTCGCAGGACAACTGTCGATCGGGCACGCCGCTTTCTTCGGCATCGGCGGGTACGTCAACGCGCTCCTGGTCGTGCGAACTGGAATCTCGCCCCTCGTCGCCACCTTGGTCGGCGCGCTGATCTGCGCCGTACTCTCCTGGCTAATCGGCAGACTGATCTTCCGCACGGCCGGCCACTACCTCGCCTTGGCGACACTTGCGCTCGGCCTCGTCGCCGAGACGGTCGTCAAGGAACAGGACTCGGTGGGCGGCGCCGTCGGCTTGGCGGACATTCCCCCAATTCAGCTCGGGTCCTGGATCCTTTCCGGAGACGCCTCCTATTACTGGCTGGTCGCGGGAGTGCTCTTCGTCGCGACGCTGCTGTGCAGCAATCTGCTGCATTCGGTTGAAGGACAGCGGCTCAAGGCGCTCGGAGACAGCGAGATCGCCACAGCGGCCGCGGGTCTGGAGCCGATGCGGCTGAAGACGCGGTCACTCATCACCTCGGCGGTCCTGGCCAGCGTGGCGGGAAGCCTCTATGCGCACTGGACGTCGTTCATCGACCCCACGATGATGGGACTGCTCCAGTCCGTTCAGTTCCTCATCATCGTGGTCATCGGTGGAATGCGCTCGGTGTGGGGCGCACCCGTCGGAGCGCTGTTCCTGCTCGTCCTCACCGAGGGTGCGCGAGAGACTCTGCCGCTCCTGTCCTCGAACGTCGGCGGCAACTTCGAGATCGCGGTCTATGGCGTGGTGCTGGTCATCTTCCTGCTCTTCCTGCCGCAGGGAATCGTCGGCTTCGCTAGCGAGAAGTGGGCGAACTTCCAGAGGCACCGCAGCACCCGAAGGAAGGGGTGACAGAGTCCGATGTCCCCGATAATCCAGACCTCGGGATTGACCAAGGCATTCGGCGGGGTGATCGCCGTTAACGACGTGGACATCCACATCCAACCCGAGGGGGTGACGGCTCTCATCGGACCCAACGGCGCCGGCAAGACGACCCTGTTCAACCTGATCTCGGGCGCGGTTTCTCCGTCGAAGGGAACGGTGGAGCTGGCCGGCAAGGACATTACCCGACTCAGTGTCGCCGAGCGGGCGAAATTGGGCATGTCGCGAACCTTCCAGACCCCGCAACTGTTCGCCTCGCTGACGGTGCTGGAGAACGTCGTCGTCAGCAGATCCGTACGGCTCGGCTCGTCATACCTCGCAGACCTGCTCGGTGTGCCGGCCCGTACCCGCCGACTGCGTAAGGAGTACGACGTCGCATTCGAGGTGCTCGGCCGGTTCGGAGTAGACAAATTCGCCGATGAATACCCACAGAACCTCCCCTACGGTCATCAGCGAAGGGTCGAGATCGCCAGGGCGGTCGCGTCCGAGCCGCGTGTCATCCTGCTCGATGAGCCGCTGGCCGGGCTCAACGCCACGGAAAGCGCCGAACTCGGCGACCTGTTCATTCAACTCGGCAGGTCCGGCACCGCAGTGGTCCTCGTCGAACATGACGTGGGTACCGTGATGCGGGTGAGCGACTCGGTTTACGTCCTCGAAAACGGTGGACTTATCGCTTACGGAACTCCCGAGCAGGTCCAGCAGAATCCCGCAGTAATGGAAGCCTACCTCGGCCGAGGGTTCGCCGGAGTGAAGCAGCGGAGTGGTCTGTGATGACCGAACTCATCGCTACCGACATCCGATCAGGATACGGCGGGATCGAAGCCGTGCGTGGTGTCAGCCTCACTGTCCAGCCGGGCGAGGTCGTGACAATCATCGGTTCGAACGGAGCAGGTAAGTCGACGCTGCTCAAGACGCTTGTGGGTCTGGTTCCGGCGATGGAGGGCAGGATCTCCATTGGTGGCCGAGACCTCACGAATCTGAGCGTTGAGGACCGGGTCCGTGCGGGCCTGGTGCTTGTGCCCGAAGGGCGTCATGTTTTCAACGGGCTGACCGTCAAGGAGAACCTCCTTCTCGGTGCTTACCACCGACGGCGCGCCTTCGACCGAAAAGGCGAAATCGCCAAGGTGTACGAGGTCTTCCCGATCCTCGCGGAGCGGGAGAACCAGCCGGCGGGAACCCTGTCCGGAGGACAGCAGCAGATGCTCGCCATCGGGCGGGGCCTGATGTCCGACCCGAAGATCATGCTGCTTGACGAGCCCTCCCTGGGGCTGTCTCCGCAGGCAACCGAGCAGGTTGCCGAACGTCTCGCGACGGTTTCCAGGGGTGGCACCACCATGATCGTCGTCGAGCAGAACGCGGAGATGGCCTTCGCTCTCGCCGATCGCGGCTACGTGCTTGTGCGCGGGCAGGTCGTCGCCGCCGCTTCTGTGGCCGAGTTGCGCCTTGACCCCCGGGTGCACGAGGCCTATCTCGGGACCTCCACCGCCTCAGATGCGAGTCCGTCCAGGTAGATCCAACGAAGGAGTAGTTCCACGTGAACATGCGTGATGACTGGCTCATGCTGGCCGTCGATCCGGGGTCGGAGGTCTCAGCCCTACGCAGTACGGCGACGCTCCGGTCGGTCGCCGAAGCGGCGGGTGCTTCCCAAGTCGTGTTTCTGGAGACCATCGATCACCCGGACACCAGCACCGCGTCAGGCCCGGAGTCCTCGCTGATCATCGCCACCGGACCTGGGCTGCACCGCCGCCAGTCGGACGTGGTCGACGCTCTCTGCCGCATGGGCCATCTATCGCCGACCGACCTGGTGCCCCGGCCTTTCACCCCGCTCGGCTACTTCGACTGCTCGCCTCTGCGCGGCGACTATGCGGTGGCCGTGTGCGTGGACTTCGTCCCGACAGCAGACGATGCAGCTGCCCAGGAGTCAGCCTTCGACGAGTGGTACACCCATGAGCACATGAGTGACGTCTGCCGAGCGCCCGGCATTCACCGTGCCTGGCGCGTCGTCGCCGATGACGACACGCCACGGCGGTACTGGTGCATCTACGAGTCCGAGGCGCCGGAGATCTTCATGGCATCCCGTAAGGGACATGCGCCATGGGGCGGTTTGTGGCTGAACAACATCGATAAGTCGACGTTCCGGCGCACCTACTTCAAACTGCACGGCTTCCTGGACACCGAGGCCACGATCACGAAGGAAGTGTCATGAAGACCAGAGCAGCCGTTGTGTTCGCGCCTGGCGAGGAGTGGGAGGTGGTCGAACTCGAACTGGACCCGCCGAAGGCCGGAGAGGTCCAGGTGCAAATGGTCGCAGCGGGTCTTTGCCATTCCGACGAACATATGCGCCTGGGTGAGCTCAAGCCGCGTTACCCGCTGGTCGGCGGGCACGAGGGAGCGGGCATCGTCACCGCTGTCGGGACGTCGACCAGCAGATTGGCGGTTGGGGACCATGTCGTGTTCTCCTTCCGGCCCGTGTGCGGTCGGTGTCGGTACTGTGTGACCGGCAAAAGTAACTTGTGTAACGAAAGCGCCCGGCTGTTTGAGGGCTGCCTGCCGGACGGCACGTTCCGGTTCCATCACAACGGCGAGGACGTCGGAGCCAACAGCATGCTGGGAACATTCTCCGAGCATGCTGTGGTGCCGGAGATCTCGTGCATCACGGTGCCCAAGGACCTACCGCTGGAGGTGATGGCTCTCCTCGGCTGTGCCGTGCCCACCGGTTGGGGCGCGGCCGTCCACAGCGCCGCCGTTCGTCCCGGGGACGTGTGCGTTGTCCTCGGCGCCGGCGGAGTGGGGAGCAACGCTGTCCAGGGTGCCGTTCACGCCGGAGCCCGCCAGGTGATGGTGCTGGACCCGTCTCCTGCGAAGACGTCCCTTGCCCTGACCCTGGGTGCCACCCAGGCCTTCACCGTGGAAGAAGACCTGCGAAAGGCGGTCCACGAGGCCACCCACGGAGACGGTGCTGATCAGGTGATCGTGGCGGCAGGTGTGCCGGGGCTGGCCGAGACGGGTTTCAGTCTTCTCCGCAAGGCGGGCACGCTCGTGCTGGCGGCTCTTGGAGACCCGGAGAAGGTTCGGCTGGACCTGCCGGTAGCCCTCGTGGCACGTGCCGACATGGTGATCCGAGGTAGTGCACTCGGGGAGTGCAACGTCACGGTCGACATTCCACGATTGATCGAGATGTACCGGCAGGGATCCCTCAAACTCGACGAGTTGGTGTCCGGACGGTACTCGTTGGATCAGATCCGGCAGGGCTATCAGGACCTTCACTCGGGTGCGAACCTTCGGGGCGTGATCATCCACTGAACGAGTGCTCCTGGGAGGTGGACTGCCCCGCAAATTCCGGACTGTGATCTGGTTGCTTGTCGAAACACACGCCCGTGCGCCCCATCGATCGGCGAATCCACAAGTGCTCGGCGGTCGCAGCGAACGCCTCGGACATGTACTGGCCAGCCTCAACGAGGAAACAGTTGCGAACCGCCATGCGCAGCGCGTCGATGACCAGGTCGGCGCGCGAGTGATCGGCCATGGCGTAGCCACGGGGACGGCGGCCTGCACCGGGACGCCGCGCGCGAGCGCTGGATCGCGTCCGTGACGGTGGGCTACACCCCATCGGGCAAGCGGATCGTTGGACGCGGAAGCGGCCGGACCAAGGCCGAGGCGAAGAACAACCTCAAGGAGATCATCCGCCGCCACAGCGATGGCCTCGCAGCCGCGCCCCGGGTACACCGTCGCGTGGGCGGTGAACGACTGGCTGAGGGGACGCGACGCCAGCACCGTCGAGAAGGCCCGCACGCTGAGCACGCGGACGTTGCAGGACCTCCGCTCGATCCTGAGCCGATCCGTGGCTCGGGCCCAGGCACGCGACAAGGTGAAGCGGAACGTGGTGCTGCTGTGCGAAACCCCGCGCGGTCAGCCGGGCCGGCCGTCGGAGGCGCTCAGGCTCGCAGAGGCGGAGGCGTTGCTGACCGTGGCCGAGGGCTCGACGATCGGGGCGTACCTCGTGCTGTCACTGTTGACCGGTGCGCGGACCGAGGAACTCCGCTCGCTGACCTGGGCCCACGTCGACCTCGACGATGATCCGACGCCACTCCCCCCGGTGCCCGCACACATGATGGTGTGGCGCTCGGTCCGGGCTGGCGGCGACACCACGACCCGCAAGTCGCGCCGGACGATCGCGCTCCCGCAACGCTGCGTCGACGCGCTCCGGGCCCAACGGGTCCGCCAGGCCGCCGGTTGGCCGGCATCCGATGGATCGACACCGACCTCGTATTCGCCTCCGAGATCGGCACCCCGCTCGACGGGGCCAACGTCCGCCGCGCGTTCCGCCGAATCGCGGCGGCTGCCGGTCTCCCGGCAGAAGTGTGGACGCCACGGGAGCAGCGGCACAGCTTCGTCTTGCTGCTCTCCGATGACGGGGTGCCGATCGAGCAGATCTCCCGGCTCGTCGGACACAACGGCACGTCGGTGACCGAGCTGGTCTACCGGAAGCAGATCCGTCCGGTGCTCGACGATGGAGCGACGGCCATGGACCGGATCTTCCCCGCGGCAGGAACGTAGTCACTGAGTTAGTCACTCACAACGTCAGAGGCCCCGTCCGATGATCTCGGATGGGGCCTCTGGGCTGCGTGGGCGATACTGGGATCGAACCAGTGACCTCTTCGGTGTGAACGAAGCGCTCTCCCCCTGAGCTAATCGCCCGTGCCGTCGTAGACCTTACAACACTAGAACAACGGGCTTCGCAGCCAGGTCCACTGCGCGAGCCCGGTCCAGCTGGCGACGGTGTTGAACACGTTGAGCAGGTAGAGCGTGCCGAGGACGACGAGGCAGGTGGCGCTCAGCACCGACAGCCGGACGCCCAGGTGCTGCCGGGCGAGCCAGGCGGTCCACGCGTCGTACTTGCCGCGGGCGAAGTGCAGCAGCCGCCGGGCCCACTCGAACTCGCTGGCGAGGATGGCCAGGCCCAGGAACACGATGAGCCAGCCCGGGCCCGGGTACGGGATCGCGACGATGCCGCCCGCCAGCACGAGCCCGCCGAGAACTCCAACCCCGATCCGGTAGGTGCGGCGCAGCGCCGGCCGGTGCGCGATCCGGGCGCGCAGCCTGGCCAGCCGGGTCTGCTCCGACTCGTCGGTGTCGTTCAGGTTTCCACCCGTCCGCTCGCAATGATCGTCCGCGGTGCGGCCGGAGCAGGACAACCAGGTTCGATCGAGATCGCAGAGGTCGTGAACTCGTCAGCCGCGGTGACCGATGCTACAGGGCGAGGTCCGGTCTGGCCGTCCGTCACCTCGAACGTGCCGATGGCCCTCGGCCCACCTCATCAGGGATCCCCACAGGGCGTAGGCCTCGCGACCCGGCATCACGGTGTGCGCGCTCCCGTCATCGAGGCGGATGCGACGGGCCAGCGGGTAGGCCTGCCTCTGCCCTGCGCGATGCCCGTCGAGGATGCGATCGCGTGTGTCGTCGGATGTCTCGGCCGTCAGCGGGATCCGCGCGTGCGGCCTTCGCTGTCCGCGCAGCTCGGTTCCGGCGAACGCTGCAAGCCAGGTCACATCCGCTACCGCAAGTCCCTGACCGGGCGTGACGGACTCGTCCCGGTGAATCTTGTGGCAGTCGGGACAGACTGCGCGTACCCGACCGTCACCGCATCGCGCCACGCTCGTTTTGTGCATGACAGATCACGCGGCACGACGGAAGAGGATGCAGGATGCGCGGCGAGTACCTGACCATCTGCTCATCAGCGATCTTCGAGTTGATCACATCTGATGCGCCGGTCGTGCCCGTCAACGTCGAGTTGTCATATTCCAGCCGAGACCCCTACGCGGTGCAGGCGACCTTCCAGACCGGTGGCGACTCATCGGTGAGGTGGGTTTTCGCCCGTGACCTGCTAGCCGACGGGCTGGTCGCAGAGGCCGGAACCGGCGATGTGAAGGTGCAGCCGCTCCCCCACGACCTCAGCCGGATCGAGCTCGAACTGACCTCACCTTCGGGCCACGCCGTCTTCACCACATGTGCCGCCGGACTCGCCGAGTTCCTGGACCGGACCTTCGAGGCTGTCCCGCCCGGGAGCGAGTACTCCTGGCTCGACTTCGACGCTGCGCTGTCGAACCTGCTGGCCAACCATCGAGCCCGCGACTGAATTCGCAGGTCGGAGGCGCTCCGCGAGCAAGCGGAGGGGCCGGTTTTGAACCGTCCGAGGGCCTGCGCTAATGTTCTCCACATCGCACCGACCGGTGCACATGCGGACGTAGCGCAGCTGGTAGCGCATCACCTTGCCAAGGTGAGGGTCGCGGGTTCGAATCCCGTCGTCCGCTCGGAGGAACCTCGGGTCTGCGCCGGACCTCCAGGGCTTGGGCCGACGGAGCTGTAGTCCGGAGGGTCAGGCGGAGTGGCCGAGTGGCTTAGGCAAGGGCCTGCAAAGCCCTGTACGCGGGTTCGATTCCCGCCTCCGCCTCGGGCGATTAGCTCAGTGGGAGAGCGCTTCCTTGACACGGAAGAGGTCACTGGTTCAATCCCAGTATCGCCCACCACCCGAACGGCCTGGTCAGAGCCTCGCAAGAGGATCACCGACCAGGCCGTTCGTCGTTGCCGGGGCTCGTGAGTCATCAGAAAGTCATCCGACCGGCACGAGAGCACCCGCCGGCCCGTCCTCGTCGTCGTCCTCGCCCAGGGCGCGGAGGATGCGGTCGTGGCCGTCGGTCCGCCGCGTGTAGAGGTCGAGCGTCGTCGTCGAGCGCTCGTGTCCCATCACCCGCTGGACCATGTTGATCGGGACGCCATCGTCCACGAGCCAAGTGGCGTAGGAGTGCCGGAGGTCGTGGAAGCGCAGCCCGCCGGCGGCTGAGCGAGCGAGGTGCTGCACGGCCTCGCGCTCGGTCGGGAACTCCTTCGTGTGCTCGCCCCCGTCGCCGTCCGTCCAGCCGGCCCGGACGGTGTGCTCGTCGACGACCACGAGTTGCCCGAGCAGGCCGGCGCGGACGAGGGCGGGCCGCCAGACCCGGGACCGGAACAGCGTCCGGCGGAGCGGCTTGCCGACGGAGTTGCCGAACAGCAGCCCGTGATCACCAGCCGGGAACAGGTCGAGGTGTTCAGCGAGGATCGGCAGTAGCCACGCCGGGAGCGGGATGGTTCGCCGGCCAGCCGCGCTCTTCGGGAACGCCTTGAACCGGGTGTTCCCGCTGACCTCCACGACGGTGCGGATCACGCGGAGTTGCCGCCGGTCGAGGTCCAGGGCGTCCAGGCACAGGCCGGTTGCCTCACCCCACCGGAGCCCGGTGCCGGCCGCCGTGCCGACCAGGGCGCGGTAGCGCGTCGGGACAACGGGGAGCAGCCGGCCGCGAAGGTCGTCGCGGCTGATGACCTGGTGGTCGGTGTCGCGCTTGCGCTGCTTCGGAAGCCGCACGCCTTCGCACGGGTTGAACGCGATGATCCGGCTCCGGACGGCCGAGCGGAGCACCGCGGACAGCAGCCGGTGGCACTGCGCGACGGTCGCGGGGGCACGACGCTCGCCGAGAGCGCTGATCCACTCCTGAACGGCGAGGTGATCGATCTTGCCCAGCGGCCACTCCCCCCACTTCGCCACCACGTGGTTGCGCATGATCGACGCGTCCCGGGCGCGGGTGGTGGCCTCGTCGTTGCGGCTCGCGAGCCAGCGCTCTGCGAGGACCTCGAACTTCATCCGACCGGCGTGTGGGTCGACGTACGTGCCCTTGGTGATCGTCGTGTCCAGCTCGGCGAGGAACCGGGCCGCCTCCTTCTTCGTGCGGAAGGTCTTGGCTCGCAGCCGGCCCGACGGCTCCCGCCAGTTGGCGCGGTAGTTCCCGGCCGGGGTCTTGGAGATGTTCGACATGGTCAGGCGCCCTTCGGGAGGTCGTTGAGCCACGAGTGGAAGCGGTCGCGCGGGACGATCCAGCGCCGGCCGAGGCGCTTGGCCGGAATCTCGCCGGCCCGGACGAGCTCATACGCAAGGCCGGAGCTGATGCCGAGGAGAGTCGCTGCCTGGGCCACGGTGTAGATCGCGGCCGTCGGCAGGTCCCCGAGCGAGACCGGATCATCCAGGTCGTCCGGGGCCGGGAAGCGGATGACGTTGTTCACGCTGCCTCCTCTTGATCACGAGTTGCCGAACGATCTGGTTCGTCCATGACGAGCTGCTGGGCGGCGTCGTAGTCGGCTTTCCAGCGCTGTCGTTCGGCGATGGCGTGCAGCAGCAGGACGGGTCTGCTCGGGACGTCCGGATCACCCGGCCTGGTGCGTTCCCATTCGAAGGGGCCGTCGTCGATGGCGTAGCCGGGGCGGACGCCGGCCTTGTTCAGGAGTTGCCGAACGAACGCGGCGCGTTCGGCGCGGTGGTCGTCGAGGGTCTTGCCCGACCATTTGCGGGAGACGAGGACGCGGCGGCCGGCGATGCCGAGGTGTTCGGGCTTGTGCGCCTTGCCCTTGCACACCCCGGAGACCATGGAGAGTCGGGCGCCCTTGGGTTGGACCCCGTACAGGAGCCAGACCGGGCAGCGCGGTGAGCACGGCGTGACCCGGAGTTCCGCGGTCAGGCGGCGGTGGTGCTCGCGCTGCCGGTCGGTCGCGTCCTCGTCGAGGCCGGCGGCGTGGCTGACGCTCTTGGTCAGGTACTTGGTGAGGTAGCCGATGTGGCGGCCGGCTTCCTCGGTGCCGCCGAGGATGCCCTTGAGGTGTACCTGCCGCCCGAACACCACGGTGTGCGCCGGGGCGGGCAGGTTGGCCGGGTCGGTGGCCTCCTCCCAGGTCGGCAGCGGTTCGCGGGTGTCCGGGTCCACGAACCCCTTGGCGCGGTCGCACCACCGCGGCATCCGCTCCCCCGAGTACCGGATCTCGTCGTGGGGTGGCCACCACACCTGGTGGTAGGTCGCGGCGACGATGGCGCGCAGCTCCGCGCGCGGGATGGTGCCGCGAATCGCGGCGTGGAAGTGCGGGGCGCCGCGGCGTTGGGGTTCGACGGTGCCGAAGTACTGCACGTCCCAGCCCACACAGCGGCGCGTGTTCTGCCAGAACCGATCCACCAGCCGGGCGAAGTGGATGGCGTCGCGGGCGGCGCGGCGGTAGTCGTAGCTCGACGGGTCGAGCGCGGCGCCGTCCTGATCGACCCGCCCGTAGCTGTCCAGGGTCAGGGTGAGGAAGGTCGAGGGCCGGTACTTGCCGCCGTAGACCCGCCCGAGCGTGCGCTGCTCGACCGGGCGGCGGGGCAGGTTGGGGGCGTCCTGGCGGCGGCGGGTGGAGCGCTTGCGGGCCTTGTGCTCGGGGTCGAGGGGGACGAGGCGCCCACGGATCCCGGCGGCGCGGATCTCGACGTCCAGCTCAGCGACGATGTCGCGGATCTCCTCACAGACTTCGTCGTCGCCCTGCTCGCGGGCGAGGGTGTAGCGGGCGTGCAGATCCGCCCGGGTGGCAAGCAGTCCCTTCTGCCGCTCCGTCGGGACCGGCCGGGCCGGGGTGGGTTCGTCCTCGAGGTGCCAGCCCTCCCGGCACTGGACCATCCGCAGCCGCCGCGCCTTCTCCGCGCACGGCCGGCACTTGGCCTCATCCCGGGCCCCGCACGGCACCGGGACGACGTCGACCCGGCCGGTGGAGGTCTCCAGCCGGCGCATTGCGAGGGGGCGAACGCAGACGCCGTGGTCCTCCGCGAGCTGGCGGGCGACGTCCCCGGTCAGCGCGAGCAGCGCCTTCTGCGCGCGGGTGAGCTGGTCCTGGTCGATCCACTCTGCGTCCGGCACCGTGTGCGGGCCGAACTCGCCAACCGGGGCGAGCGCCTGCGGGATCTGGTCGTTGGTGCTGGTCATGCGACACCTCCGGCGGGCTCGACAGTCGGGGCCGCGGGGGCGGGCAGGGCGAGGACCTGGCCAGCAGCGGCCGGGATCGGGGCGCCGGTGACGAACTGCTCCAGCTCCTTGATCGTCTGGTCGGGCACCCAGGCGGAGCGGACCCGCAGGGGTTCGCGGATGCCTTCGCCGAACAGGTAGGCCACGCCGGGATCGGACTCGCCGATGCGGTTGGCCCACGCACCCCGGTCATAGGCGTGATCCCCGAGGACCATCGCCACGTGGCTCTTGGCGGCCACGCGCAGACAGGCGCGGCGGGGGAACAGCTCGCGGACGGGGACGGTGTCCTTGGTCGGCTCCTGCACATAGCCGCGCACGGTGTAGCCCAACGCCCGGCCCTGGGTGGTGAGCACGGCGACGCGGTCGGTGATGGCCTCGCGGGTCTTGCGGTCGCCGATGTAGCGCAGCAGGGCGCCGATCTCGTCGAACTCCAGCAGCTCCCACGGATGCTCGCGGGTGGCCGGGATGGCGCGCAGTCGGCCGGCGAACTCCGTCTTACGGGCCTCCATGCCCTCGATCAGGTCATCGAGCAGCGCGAGCGCGTCCTTGGAGGTGACCGCGTAGCGGTGGAACACCTGCCGCCCGTAGGCCAGCTCCATGCCCTTCGGGTCGATCCCGGACACCCGCACCAGCCCGTCCTGGATCGCCGGGGCGATCGACACGAGGGGTGCCCAGCAGAACGAGCCCTTGCCGGCTCCGGTGGCCCCGGCGTAGAGGGTGTGCCCGCCCGCGAGGGACTGGTGCCAGTCGGTGCCGTACTCGGTGCGCCCGGACCACACCCGCCGCAGATCCACCGACTCGCCGGCCACCGCGGCCAGCGGGGCGAGGGCCGTGCAGGGGACGGGGTCGGTGAGCAGGTTGCGGCGTTGGAAGTCGATCGACACCAGCCGCGGGCCGATCTCGCGGACCTGGCAGCGAGCCACGCCGCGGGCCACGGCGAGGGCGCGGGCGGCTTGGTCGTACTCCTCCGGGGTCTGCCCGGGCACGAGCCGCACGCGGACCTCGTCCCACGACGCCCCCGAGCGCACCGACTCGATGCGCGGGAGCTGATCGGGCCGGGCCTGCGGGCGGGGCCGGATCGCGGTCCTGCGGAACGGGTTGACCTGCACCGTGATCCCGGTGTCCGGGTCCGGCACGGTCAGCCCGCACGCCCGGAACCACCGCGCAGCCCGGGGCGCGTAGCGGGTCCAGCGCTGCCACCAGGAGCGCAGATGCCGCCCGACCCAGGGCTCGAACACCTCCCGGCGGGCAAGCCGCCACACCACCAAGCCCGTCCCGATGACGGCGAGCGTGACCACGAGGGAGACCCAGCCCAGCCAGGAGCACCACACCACCACGGCGGCGGTCGTGAGGGTGGTACGCCACCAGCGCAGGAGCAGCCGGGCGGCGCGGTAGAGGCCCTTGGCGACCAGCCACACGGTCACGAACACCGCGGCGATCACCGCCAGCGCCTCCAGCAGTTGCGTGAGCGCCTGCCCGATCCAGTGCAGCACCCACAGCCCGGCACCGAGCCCGGCCAGGGTGAGAACGAGTTGCGCGGTGCTCATCACGCCGCCCCCCTCCGGGCCGTGGTGTTGGTGAGGTCGAACAGGCCGAGCTGCACCCCCGCAGCGGGGACGAGCACCGGCGCGGGGTGACGGTCGCGGGCAAACAGCGCCGAGCGCTCGTCGGCGGACAGGCCACCGGTGACTCCCCACCGCTCGGCCGGATCCTCCGAAGCCATGACGTCGGCCAGGCACTCCGCCCGCACCCGGCAGCCGGCGCACACCTGCTTGGCGCGGGCCACCGCCTGCGCTCCGGCGGGGCCGGTGTCGATCGGGTAGAAGATCTCCGGGTCGATCCCCGGGGTGGCGCAGGCAGCGCGCCAGCCCCGCCCGGACGACTCGTGAATCATCACGCCACCGCCCCGCCGCCGAGGTGATCCCCAGTGGCCCACAGCCCGAAGCCGTGCCGATCACCTGCCGCGCGGGCGGCCCAGTCACGGGCGGACTGGCGCCAGAACCGGGCCGCGTCCCGCTCATGGGTGCGGGCCAGCAGCGCGGCGTGGCCGTAGACGCTGAGCGTGTCCGGGTCGCGGTAGGCGTGGCACTCCAGCATCCGCCACCATCCCGCCCGGCGGGCGCAGACCACCGCAAGCGTCGCGGCGCGGTGGGCGTGCTCGATGTCGGTGCTCATCGGCAGCTCGGACGCCGCCCGGTACTGCTCGTCGAGGTCGTCCAGCGCGGCCGTGACCCGGATCGGCACCGGCGTGCTGATGGTGCATGGCTTGTCGGGATTCATTACCCTCGGTCCCCTTCCGAACGAAACGCCTGCTCAGGGCTGGTGCAGTGAGGAAGACCCAGGAGGGGAGCCCGGTGGCCGCCGGACTCCCCTCCACCCCGTCCCCGGGTGGTGCGAGCGGGACGGGTGCGGTGGGTCAGGCCGCGTCCTGCTTGGACGGGCGTCCGGCGCCGATGCGCGGGGCTCGCATCGCCGTGGCGCGCAGGCTGTAGGCGATGCGCGCCCGGCCGCCGGACTCGTTGACGTACGGGGTGACCGTCAGCCCGTCGAACTCCACCGGCCGAAACGGCATCCCGGCCGGGGCCTCCGGCGGAACCGGCTGCACCGGGGCGGAGATCTTCACCGTCACCGTCTTGGCGTCCTTACGCGCCTCCGGATCGGCATCCAGCACCGACACCGCCCATACCAGCAGTCCCGACTCCTTGTCCACCGCCTGCACCACCCGCCCCGCGGACGACTTGTCGTAGTCGCGCACCGGCTCGACGTCGGACACCACGTAGGCGCCGTGCGGGAACACGTCACCCATCGACACCTGAAACCTCGGCTTGATCGCCATCTGCTCTCCCCTGAACTGGGCTGCCTAGGTTGGCTAGCCAAGTAGAGGTTAGATCACACCGTCGTGGGGCGGCAAGGGGCTGGCTAGCCAAGTTAGGTGAGTTAGGCGGATCGGCCCTAGCATGAGGGCATGGGACTCGACCCGAACGACCCACGGCCGCCGTATCAGCAGGTGGCGAACTCGCTGCGCGCGGCGATTCTCACGCGTACCTTCCAGCCGGGGGACAAGCTGCCGTCCGGGCCGCAGCTCGCCGAGCGCTACGGGGTCGCCCGGATGACCGTGCAGCAGGCGATTCGCCTCCTGCGGGACGAGGGCCTGGTCATCTCCCGGCAGGGGAGCGGGGTGTTCGTGCGCGAGCGCACCGAGCGACCGGTCGGGCTGCGCCCGCACCTGGAGCGCGCGTTCGAGGCCGCGCACGTGTCGGTGGACTTCGCCGGGTTCTCCGGCGAGACCCTGCACGGCGCGATCAGCGAGCCCATCGACAAGATCCGCGCCGGACGGCTACGCCCCGCCTCGGTCTCGGTGCGGCTGCTCGTCCCGGACCCGGCCGTGCCCTGGTCGCTGCCCGCGCGGGTCGAGGACATGGCCGACAGTCCCGCCTTCCGAGCCCGCGCCGACCGGATCATGCGCCGCCACGCCCTCGCGGTGGTCGACGCGGTGACCGAGCTGAACGAGCTCGGCCTGGTCGAGGACGCCCGCGCCGAGGTCCGGGTGCAGCCGGCCGTGCCGCTGTTCAAGCTCTACGTGATCAACGAGGCGGAGGCGTTCTTCGGCTACTACCCGGTGGACAAGCACGACGTGCAGCTCGACGGCGAACGCGTGCCGGTGTGGGACCTCCTGGGCAAGGACGCCGTGCTGTTCCACCACGCCGCCGACGGCGACCCCGAGTCGATCGGTGCGCAGTACGTGCGTCAGTCCCGCATGTGGTTCGACAGCCTCTGGAACACCGTCGCCCGCCCCCTCGCGCCGTGAATCCGCTCGCCCGCCTCCTCGCCGACCACCCGCATGTCCTGCTCGACTTCGACGGCCCGATCTGCGGCGCCTTCGAGGGCGTCACCGACCGGTGGCTCGCTGAGCAGCTCCGCGCGACGCTCGCAGCCGCGGGCTTCGATCTCCTCCCGGCCGACATCAAAGCCATCTCCGACCCGTTCGCCGTGCTCCGCTACTCGCCCCAGCTCGGCTCCGACGTCCCGGCGGGCCTCGACACCGTGTTCGTCGAGCTGGAACAGCAGGCCGTCCGCGTCGCTCCCCCGACCCCCGGCGCCGCCGACGCCATCGCCGCCCTGCGCGCTGCCGGACACACCGTGACCGTGGTCAGCAACAACTCCGAGCCCGCCATCCGCGCCTACCTCCGCGCCCACGAGCTGGACCAGTTCGTCACCGGCGTCATCGGACGCGAGATCGGCCGTCCGGCCCTGCTGAAACCGCACCCGCACGCCGTCCTGCGCGCCGCCCGCGAACTCGACACCATCCCCGCCCGATGTGTCCTCGTCGGCGACTCGCTCAGTGACCTCGAGGCCGCCCACACCGCCGGAACCGTCGCGATCGGCCACGCCAACAAGCCCGGCAAGCGCGAGACGTTCACCGCGCTGGAACCCGCGGCGATCATCGAGCTGATGACCGAACTCGTCGACGCGGTAGTGGCCCGGCGCAGGTAGTCATCGGCACAACCGCGCGGTGCTGCCGAATCCGCATGTAGGAGATCAAGGGCGCCGCCTGCGGCGGCGCGCGGCCGGCTGCGCCGGCCCCGCTCGGCTCGCTCCCTCCACCTCCGGCCCGGTCGCGGCTGGCGTGACCGGCTGACCGGCCACGACCACCACGACGACGACCTGATCCACGAAGCGGACCGGCACCGCGGCGAGGACCAGGACGAAGAACCCGGGCTCCGCCCGGACCCGGCACCGCTGCGGAGATCAGCCCAACAGCGGTGACCTCCTCACGGCGCGCCCGAGGGCAGCCAGACCGATGCCCCGGTGCGCAAGCCGGGAAAGCGTGGCCTGCACACCGGGGCATCGGCCCGGCAGGGTGAACCCGCGCCGCAAGGAGATCACCACCGGGGGCACCGAGTCATCGAGAAGTCATCGAACGTCCCGCCAGAGATCATCACAGCAACGATCTAGACGAGACCGGCACCGGCCCTGACCTGCACGGGCCGGACTCAAGACAATCAGGTAGCAGCGCCGATCCTCATTGACACGGAAGAGGTCACTGGTTCAATCCCAGTATCGCCCACCAACTCCGATGGCCCCTGACCAACCTGGTCAGGGGCCATCGGCCTGTGATCCCCTCCGACGCTGCTGTTGATCATGATGCGAGCGGCGGTCGTCGGGGTCTCGTCGAGCCCGGTGCGACGCACCGAAGGTGCTGGCTGATCGACCGCCGCTCAAGGTGGTGCGGACCCTCCGGAGAACCTGCACACCCTCATACCTCCGGCTCGCCCCGCTCGCGCGCGATCTCGCGGCGCAGCGCCCGAAGGATTCGTGGCGTGCTGTCCGCGGTGCCGAACAACCGGCGCACGTTCTCGCGCTGCCGATCCGCCAGCGGGTCCGGATGGCCGGCGAGGAACTTCTCGGCCAGCCTGCGTGCCTCGTCCACCGAGCGCACGCCGTGCACGCCGCGGACGACCCGCTCGCCGATGGCGTTGAACGGCCGGTGACCGTCCCGCTCGAAGTAGATCAGCGGCTTGGTGAACAGCTGGTACTCCACCAGCATCGACAGTCCGTCGGTCACCATCAGGTCCGATGCGGCCAGCACCGGGCCGTAGTCCTGCTCGGACAGCACCGCGGTGTTGGGCAGCGCCTCCCAGCTCCGCATCCATCCGTCGAAGTCGGCGCGGCTGATCGGCGAGGCGTCCGAGTCGGGGAAGGGCAGCAGCGCCGGGTGCGGCATGAACACGAACTGCACGTCGGGACACTGCCGGGCCCAGTCGAGCATGGCCGGGTGCATGAGGTGGAACGCCCCGAAGTCGGTCCATCCGGTCGCGATGGTGTGGTGCGCCGACCACACCACACGCCCCGGCCGGTTCGTCTCGTGCGGCCTTCCCGGGTCAAGCGGCCAGACCGGCTTCACCGTCCGCAGGTGGTCGGCCTTGGGGTGGCCGACCACGCGGAACTGGGCCCCGTTACGCGCTCCGTCCCGGATCGCGGCCTCGAGCATCATCTCGTTGGTGCAGAACACCATCCACGCCGCGCGATGGAAATCGCTGTCGACGGCGGTGTTCGCCGTCCGCTCACCCGGGACGTTGACGACGAGGTTCATCGTCTCGTACGGGACCAGGCAGATGCGGGCGAAACCGAGCTGCTGTGTGCTCAGCTCGTCGGGGATGTCGGCGTCCCACTGGGACTGCCGGCAGACCACGTCGGGTTCGATCGCCTTGATCAGTTGCAGGATGTCCTCGGCGCCGCTTCCGGCGAGGCGGACATGCGTCACTCCCCGCTCGGTCAGGCCGCGATGCACGTCCTCCTCGCCGCAGCAGCCGTCCGAGCCGCGGAACCGACGCGGGATCGACGCGACGATCGGCTCGAAATCGTCGCTGGCGGCCATGGCTTCCACGACAGCGTGGTACGCGTCCCAGGCGCCGAGCAGGTGCACCAGGAACAGCACCCGAATCGGGCAGCGGCGCAGCGCGGTCCGGCGGGACACCAGGTGGACCGTGTCCCGCAGCTGCGCCAGCTCCCGACGAGTCTCCTCGACCGGGGCGGCGAGCCGGTGGAGACCACACCGCACGGAACCGACGTCGTCGCGAGCGGCGCGCAGCTCGGCGTCGATGGCGTCGAGCCGCCGGTCCAGCGCGTCCATCCGGGCCGGCAGATCCTTCGCCCAGCGCAGCGCGGTGCGGACCCGATCGATGCGTCTGCCCACGCCCACTCCCGCTTGGTCTGGGATGCCGGCGGCGCACTGCTGCGGCGACGCTCGGTGACTCGACTTAACCGCTCGGTGAACGGGACGAATCTACCGTGTGGCCCGTTATCAACGAGTAGGGGCCGATCCACCCCAGCCGTGAGTGCGTAACAGTGTTCAAACACTGTTACGCACTCACGGGAGGATCTGACGTGGGAGAGGGTCAACAGTGATTCCGCGTGCCTCGCGGCGCCGTCGCTCCAGCGGGTACCCCAGCGACGCCTCGACGAACCGGACGCCGTCCTCCCAGGTCACCCTGGGAATGTGGAGATGGCCGTAGACCACCGCGACGGCCCGGAAGCGGACGTGCCAGTCGGCGGTGCGTCGCGTCCCGCACCACAGCGCGAACTCCGGATGCCGCAGCGCCCTGGTCGGGAGCCTGGTCAGCGGCCAGTGATTGACCAGCACCGTGGGAGTGGCCGGATCCACCTCGGCCAGCCGCCTCTCACTGATCCGGATCCGCGCGTCGCACCACTGCTTCCGGCTCGGGTACGGGTCCGGGGCCAGTAGATGCTCGTCGGTGCACACGACACCGGCCCGGTAGGCAGCGGCCATCGCCTCGTCCTGGGTCGCGGCGCCATCGGGCCGGAACGAGTAGTCGTAGAGCAGGAACAGCGGCGCGATCGTGACCGGACCGCCCGGGCCGGTCCACACCGGGAACGGGTCTTCGGGGGTCACCACTCCCAGCTCCCGGCACTGCGCCACGAGATGCCGGTAGCGGTGTTCGCCACGCAGCTGCACCGGATCGGACCGCCGCGTCCACAGCTCGTGGTTGCCGGGTACCCAGAGCACCTGGGCGAACCGCTCCCGCAGCTGGGCGAGGGTGTCGAGAACGTCGTCGACGCGCTCGGCGACGTCGCCGGCCACGATCAGCCAGTCGCCCTCGCTGGTCGGCCGCAGCTGAGCGGCGACAGCACGGTTCTCCGGATGGCGCACGTGCAAATCACTGACGGCGAGCAGACGCGGGGACGGCACCAACCAGTCGTACCGGGCGACGTCGCGCCGCGCACACCGCGACATGCCACCGCGAGCTGACAGGCCGCACGGAGTGCCCTGGCCCAGGACGACTTACCGGCAGTAAGTTCGGCAGGAGGAGGCGAAGGGGGCGATCATGGCCGGTTCACGGGGTGTGCGGCGGGCTCTCCGCTGGGGACTGCGGCACGGGATGATCCGCCGGGCGGTTCGCAAACAGGTCGCCGCGGGTGACCTGGGCGCGCGGCTGATGATCGATCCGGCGGTCATCGCCGAACCGTTCGCGCACTACGACGAACTGCGCCGGCGCGGCCCGCTCGTGGACACCGGGCTCGTGCGCATCTCCGCCCACCACGACATCGTGTCGGCGGTGCTGCGCAGCGCGGACTTCGGGGTCGCCCTGCGGATGCCGGAGGATCTGCCCGGGATCGTCAAGCTCGCGGTCAAGGCGGGCGGACGGTGGCCGCTCGGGCCGGTGGAGCCGCCGTCGATGCTCGCCGTCGACCCCCCCGACCACACCCGCTACCGCAAGCTCGTCACCCGCGCGTTCAGCGCGCGAGCGGTGGCGGCGTTGCGCACCCGCACGGAGCAGATCGCGGCCGAGTTGCTCGACGGGCTGACCGCCCGGGCGGCCGAGGACGGCCGGGGCGATCTGATCGAGGACTACGCCGCCCTGCTGCCCGCCACGGTGATCGCCGAGATGCTCGGGGCCCCGGTGGCGATGCGGCGCCAGTTCCTCGAATGGGGCGCCGGCGCCGCGCTGTCGCTGGACGTCGGCCTCTCCTTCCGTGACTTCCAGCGCTCGGAGCGCGACATCGACGCGCTGCACTCCTGGATGCTCGGGCATTTCGACGAGATCCGTCGCGATCCCGCCGACACCATCCTCAGCACCCTCGTCGCCGCGCACGACAAGGACGGCGCCTTGACCGGGGACGAGTTGAGCAGCATCGCGATGCTGCTGCTCGCCGCCGGTTTCGAGACCACGGTCAACCTCATCGGAAGCGGCGCCGGGCTGCTCATGGCGCATCCGGAGCAGCTCGCCGTCCTGCAGGCCGAGCCCGAGCACTGGAGCAATGCCATCGACGAGATGCTGCGGATCGAGTCCCCGGTGCAGCGCACCGGACGGGTCGCCATCCGCGACACCGAGGTGGCGGGGCTCGCGGTGCCGGCCGGGACGTCGGTCGTGACGCTCATCGGTGGCGCGAACCGCGACCCCGCGGTCTTCCCCGACCCGGCCCGCTTCGACGTCACCCGCCCCGAGGCCGGGCAGCACGTCGCGTTCTCCGGCGGCGTCCACTACTGCCTCGGCGCCGGACTGGCCCGGATGGAGGGCGAGGTGGCGTTGCGGGCGCTGTTCGACCGCTTCCCCCGGCTCGCCCCGGCCGGTCCCGCGCATCGCAGGCCCACCAGGGTGCTGCGCGGCTACGACTCGTTGCCCGTCACCCTCCGCACCCCTGTGAGTGCATAACAGTGTTCTAACACTGTTATGCACTCACAGGGGGTTCTGACCTGGGCCGTTGGCATTGGCCAGGTCAGTGATCCGGGCTAGCGTGATCGGCATGCCGATCGCGCATCCGCCATCCGAGACCGGTGGCCAGAGCCGAGACGTCACGGCCAACCCGATCTTCGCCCGCGAGCCGCTCGACATCCCGCGTTTCGCGCTGCCCGCCGCGGGTCTCGATCCCGAGACCGCCTACCAGATCGTGCACGACGAGCTGATGCTCGACGGGAACGCTCGGCTCAACCTCGCCACCTTCGTCACCACCTGGGCCGAGCCGAGCCTCGAACGACTGATGTCCGAGTCGTTCGACAAGAACATGATCGACAAGGACGAGTACCCCCGGACCGCCGACCTCGAGGCCCGGTGCGTGCGGATGCTCGCCGACCTGTGGCACGCCCCGGACCCGGCCACAGCGCTCGGCTGCTCGACCACCGGATCGAGCGAGGCCTGCATGCTCGGTGGGCTCGCCATGAAACGGCGCTGGCAGCTGGCACGCCGAGCCGCCGGGAAGTCCATCGCCCAGCCCAACATCGTCATGGGCATCAACGTGCAGATCTGCTGGGAGAAGTTCGCGAACTACTTCGACGTCGAGGCCCGGCTGGTGCCGATGGAGGGCGACCGCCTGCACCTGGGCGCGGCCGAGGCGGTCGAGCTGTGTGACGAGAACACGATCGGTGTCGTCGCGATCCTCGGATCGACCTTCGACGGCAGCTACGAGCCGGTCGCCGAGATCTGTGCCGCCCTCGACGACCTCGCCGAGCGCACCGGCCTCGATATCCCGGTGCACGTCGACGGCGCGTCGGGGGCGATGATCGCGCCATTCTGCGATCCGACGCTGGAGTGGGACTTCCGGCTGCCGCGGGTCGCCTCGATCAACACCTCCGGGCACAAGTACGGGCTGGTCTATCCGGGCGTGGGCTGGGTCGTCTGGCGCGACCGCACGGCGCTGCCCGCCGAGCTCGTCTTCACCGTCAACTATCTCGGGGGCCAGATGCCCACCTTTGCCCTCAACTTCTCCCGGCCAGGCGGCCAGGTGATCGCGCAGTACTTCAACTTCCTGCGCCTCGGCGTGGACGGCTACCGGCGGGTGCAGCAGACCTGCCGCGACGTCGCGACGTCGCTGGCCGCCGCGATCGCCGAGCTGGGTCCGTTCCGGCTGCTCACCGACGGCTCCCAGCTTCCGGTGTTCGCGTTCACCGTCGACCCGGACGCACCGTTCTCGGCATTCGACGTCTCCGCCGCGTTGCGCGAGGCCGGGTGGCTGGTACCGGCCTACACGTTCCCCGCCAAGCGCGAGGACATCGCGGCGCTGCGGATCGTCGTGCGAAACGGCTTCTCCCACGATCTCGCCAACCTGCTGCTCGACGACCTGCGCCGGGCCGTCGGCAGGCTCAGCACCCAGCAGGCTCCGCAGCGCGGAGCCGAGGCGTCGTCGTTCGCCCACGGGGCCGGGAGAGCGAGCGGATCCGCCGGCCGTTGACCGTGCGCCGGGCGACTCGCGGAGAGTCAGCGGTGGACCGGCGGTGTTCGCCGGACCACACTGGACCCCGGGGCCGGCAACGGCCGCGGGGGGAGGGGCAGTGGTCGAACTGGGGATCGATCTCGGCACCGCGAACACCGTCGTCTGCGACGCAGGTCGAGGCATCGTGCTCGACGAGCCGTCGGTCCTGCTGCTGCGTCGTAACGGGGCCAAACGTGGCCGGATCGTCGCCCTCGGCAGGGACGCCTCCGAGTTGGTGGGCCGGGCGCCGGTGGGCATGACCGCGATCCGGCCGCTGCAGGACGGCGTGATCACCGATCTGGAGACGGCGCGGGCCTATCTCCGCGCGGTCATCCGGCGGCTCACCCAGCACACCTGGCAGCGCAGTCGCGCCCGGGTCGTCATCGGCGTGCCCGGTGGCGCGACCGATCTGGAACAGCGCGCGCTGCTCGAGGCCGCCGACGAGGCGGGCATAAGCCGGGCGACGGCGGTCGATGAACCGATCGCGGGAGCGGTCGGCTGCGGAATCGATCCGCTCGATCGCCAGGTACACATGGTCGTCGATGTCGGCGGCGGCACGGCCGAGGCCGTCGCGTTCTGCTACGGCGGCGTGCTCACGGCTCGCTCCTGCCGGGTTGCCGGTGACGAGATGACCTTTGCGGTCTACCAGCATCTGCGCGACGAGCACGAGCTCATCGTGGCGGAGCAGGCGGCCGAGGAGATCAAGATCCAGACGGGCACGGAGTCCGAGCCGAGCCTGGTGGTGCAGGGACGCGACGCCGGGTCGGGCCGCCCGAGACTCCTGACGATCCCCGTGGCGGAGGTCACGGATGTCATCCGGCCGCTCACCGACACGATCATCCAGACCCTCGCGGCCTGCCTGGACGACCTGCCACCGCAGGCCACCGCCGATGTGCTGGCGGACGGGATTCTCCTGTTCGGAGGGGCGGCGCTGACCCGCGGCTTCGGCAAGAGCCTCGAACAGGCCTTCGGGTTCCCGGTCAAGCTCGCGGACAATCCGTTGACCTGTGTCGCCGAGGGAGCCGCATACTGCCTGCGTCATCCCAACCTGCTGGCGGCCTACGGCCGCAGCTGACCCCGGCCGACCGCGTTGCGGAGCCTTCGCCGAGAGGGGTCAGGGCGTCTGAACGGGATCGGTGGCCCGGATCTCGGCCTCGTGGGCGAGGTAGTAACGCAGCCCGCCGGCGACCACGGCGCTGGCGCTGTTCGCTCCGGTGCCCGGCCCCTGAACGAGCGCGGTCATCACGATGTTCGGGTTCGGCATCGGCGAGGCCGCGCTCATCCAGTTGTCGTAGCTGGTGACAGGAAGGCTTCCGTCCTCCGCCGTTCCGGTCTTCGCCCCGACGGGCACCGGCAGGTTGGCCAGCCGGGTGGCCGTCCCGCCGGTGACCGCGGCGCGCATCCCGTCCCGAACCGGACCGAGCTTGTCGGCGAACGGCACCGGCCTCGGGGGCGAGGACGGGAGCGCGGTGTAGGCGCTCCCGTTGACCCCGGTCGCGAGGCCCAGCCGGGGGGTGACGAGCTGCCCGGTGGCGACACCGGCCGTCCACAGGGCGTTCTGCAGGGGGGTGACCTGTAGATATCCCTGCCCGATACCGAGGATCACCGTCGACCCGCCGTACCAGGTGCCGCCGCTCTCGGCCACGGACCGAGGGCTGCCGAGGTATCCGGGCGACTCTCCCGGCAGGTCGATGCCGGTGCGGGAGCCCACCCCGAGCGCATGGGCGGCGTCGATGATCGGCTCGGGTCCGAGCGTATTCGCCAGCTTGTAGAAGTAGACGTCGTTGGACCAGGCGATGGACTGACGTAGGTCCATCGGGCCGAGCACCGACCAGTTGTTGAACGTGTGCCCGCCGAGGGTGAAGCTACCTCCGGTGGGTATCACCTGGTCGATCGGCCACGCCGGCTTGATCACGTCGGCCGAGGCGACGACCAGCTTGAAGGTCGAGCCGGGCGGCACCGCTGCCTGGGTCACCTTCTCCAGCATCGGATGGCCGGGGGCGGATGCGGCCGCTTGCAGCCCGGCCGGGTCGATCGGCGGGCCGTAGATGTTGTTGTCGTACGACGGCAGGCCGGCGATCGCGAGGATCTGACCATCGCGCGGGTCCATGGCGACGGCGGCGCCGATCGCGCTGCGGCTCTGCCCGCGCAGCGCGTTCGCCAGGCCTGTGCCCAGCTCCCGCTGCAACCCCAGGTCGAGCGAGAGCCGCAGGGTGGCCCCCGCGATCGGCTCCTGCCGCGGCCCCATCGCCACCGGCACCCCGCTCGGCGTGACGTAGACGCACTGGTAGCCGTTGGTCCCACGCAGGATCGAGTCGTACTGCTGCTCCAGCCCGGCGCGCCCGACGATCTCGCCGGACGGCAGATCCGGGTTGCGCTGCACCTCGGTCTGGGTCGCGATGCCGGCGAACCCGAGGACCGGGGCGAGCAGGGGCCCGGTGGGATAGCTGCGCCGGGGTTCCGGGATCACCACCACGCCGGGGATCCCGGCCGCGGCGACCGACGCCCCGGTCTCGGTGGGTACCTCAGCGATCGGCAGCGAGAGAGTGGTCGGGGAGGCATCCTCGAGGGCGGACGTCAGAGCCTGCACCGGTTGCCCGGTCAGCGCCGCAACCCTGGCGATCTCGTCCGGTCGGGACCGCAGCAGCGCCGGCACCGCGACAACCTGATCCGATCCGACGCCCGCGGCCGCGCTGCTGGTGGCCAACGGCGCCCCGTGCCGGTCGGTGATGTCCCCGCGCAGCGCGGGGATCCGGATGCATCGGGTCATCTGTTCCTGCCCGGCCGCGGACAGGGCCGCACCGTGGGCGGACTGCACATTCCAGCCGTAGAACCCGAACGTCACCAGCACGGCGCTCATCGCGAACGCGGTCGCCCGCACCAGCCTCGGCCGCCGCGCCCGCCAGCGGGGCACGATCCAGAGTCGTCTGCGCGACCCGTCCCGGCGCACGCCCAGCACCACCCCGATGGCGGCCAGATGGACCAGCAACGCCGTCCCGCCATAACTGAGCAGCGGAAACGGGACACCGGCCAGGGGCAGCAGCCCGAGGTTGCCGCCCAGCGACACGAGGACCTCCGCCCCGAGCAGGATCGCGAGCCCGCCGCCCACAAGGGCTCCGTTCGGTGTCCGGGGGACCCGGCTGGCCAGCGCCAGCCGCCAGACGAGCACGATCGCGGCCACGATGACGGCGGCGCCGGCCACCAGCCCGAACTGCTCGACGACACTGGCCAGCGCCAGGTCGGTCTCCCGCTCGGGCAGGTACTGCGCCATCAGCGAGCTGAGTGGATCACCTGCCCGGCCGAAGAGCGACCCGGATCCGAGCGCGATGCGTGCCTGCTGGATGGCCCAGCCCGAACCGGTCGGTTCCTCGTGGGAGCCCACGAGGAAACTGCCGAGACGCTCCACCTGGTAGGGCCGCAGGGTGCCGATGACCAGCGGTACCACCAGTGCGACGGCGGCCAGCAGCGGCAGGAGCAGCCGCGCCGGGGTCCGCCCGATGATGAGCATCGCGACGGTGAGGATGATCAGGAGCGTGGTGGTGCTGAGGTCGGGTTGCAGAACCGTGAGCGCGATGGGCACCGCCGCGAGGACGATCCCGAACACGAAGCGCTGCCACGCCGGTCGCTCCGAACCCAGGACCGCGGCGAGCACCAGCAGCAACCCCAGCTTCGCCAGCTCCGAGGGCTGGAAGGTCAACGAACCGAAGCTGATCCAGCGGGTCGCCCCGTTCGCCGTCACACCCATGACCAGCACCGCGCCCAGCAGCAGCACCGCGATGAGATAGGTGACCCAGCCGAGCACGAGCAGCAGCCCCGCCCGGAACCGCCACAACGCCGCCAGCAGAACGACCCCCGCGACCGCGATCGCCGCCTGCCGGAACACCGTGTCCGGGGTGTCCACAACGGACAGGTTGGCCAGGCCCAGACCGACCAGGACGAGGGCGGCCAGGATCGCCAGTAGGTCGAATGCGGTGCCCCCGGAGTCCTTGGCGCGCAACGGGCGATTCGGGTCGGGACCGTCGGGGGCTGCCGCGGCCCGACCACGCTCCACGCTCAGCACCCCATCGCTCCTTCGCTCTCAGCGGGATGGTTCGGGTGGTACGGCGGTGCACGTGCCCAGCACCGGGACGGGCAGCGGCGCGCTGGCCGCCACGGCGGGAGTGCTGACCTGAGCCAGCACGGCCAGCGCGTCACCCGGCGGCAGCGAGACCGTGTCGACGACCACGGCACGCTCGCCGTTCGGCGGCACGGCAACCGTTCCCGCTGGGCCGGCCGCCGCCGCGCCGGTACAGGGGTTGACGATCCGGAGGTCCCAGGCGACCGTCTGCGGATCGGGCTGCGGGTGGAGGAGCACCTGCAGCCGGATCTGGCAGTCGCTACCCGGTGTGCACGGATACAGCGCCCTCAGATCGACCCCGGCGACGGCGCCGGCGGCCCGCGGAGCCGGCGGCGCAACCGGCGGAGGGGTCGGCCGGGCGGTGGTCGTCGCCGCTCCGGCGCGGCCCGCGTCCAGCACCACACCGATGTCATGGCTGATCCGGTCGCGCAGAAAGATGATCTCGAGCAGCAGCACCGCCGCCAGCACCACGATCGAGATCCCCCATCGCCAGGAGCGCGCCGCCACGGACCGGGCGCCGGAGCGGTTCCGCAGCGGAGGCGTGGGCGGGGCCGCGGGACGTGCGGCGCGCGGTGCGGGGGGCAGGGGCGCGGTCGTGCCGGCGGGACACCCGTTCGCGGCACGGACCAGCCGCGCGAGCTCGGCACGCCGGCGTCGGTCGCCATCGGACGGCGACACGGCGCGCAATGGTGCCGTCACATCGGCGCGGTTCGCCCCGGGCTCGGCTGCCGCGACGGCCGCCCGATCCAGCGCGGCGAGCTGCTCGCTCTCCCGCTGGTCCGGTTCCCGGACCGATCGGCGCGCCGCGGCTGCAAGATCCGCCAGCGGCGTCGCCTCGCCGAGGCTCGCCGGGACGGGTCGGTGGCCGTCCGAGGACGGATGCTCCGGCTCGGCGGTCAACCGCGCGAGGCCATCGGCTCCGACGACCACCGCGTACCCGGCTGACCCGCCACGCGGCCCGCCCTGACCCCGGATCGGCGGCGCAGCCAGCACATCGATCGCCAGCACGAGCGCCTGGGCGGGGGTGAGGCGGGCGATCTCGAGCAACCGGGGCAGCTCGACGAACTCGCCGTTGCCGATCGTCGGTTCCCCGGGCGGCCGGGAGTTGCGGACCGTCGCCGCCCCCCGGGTGCGATGGGGATGCGGACGGCGCGACAGGCCCAGTCGGCGAGATGTCCGCGTACCAGGCGACCTGGTACCTCCTGACCCAGGCTGGAGCATGGCAGGCCATCCTCGGGGCACAGTAGCGACGTCCGGTCGGCCCGTTTCGTGCGCTGGTCGTTCGGGCCGGAAGCAGTGCGGTGGAAGCAGCAATACCCGGTCAGAGCCGCGGCTCAGACCGGCCGAGATATCGATCTTCGGGAGCCACCGTTGACGACGCGCGCGCCTCGCCGCTCCTGATCTCGGACCGCAAACCCGCCCATGGCGCCCCCCGCCGTGCTTGACCAGTCCATTCCACCACAGAGCGCCCCATTCCGCCGCCGCTGAATGTCGGGTGATCTCGGCGCCAGAGCGTCCAACCCCTCGGTCCGGGTGCCGACCTCAGGACACGCCCGCGCTCCGCCGACGCCCGGCGAGCCGCGTCGAGCGCAGCACCAGGACGACGGACGCGACCAGGGTCTGGCTCGTCAGCCACGCGGCCCCGACACCGATCACGCCCCATCGGGGCAGCGTCAGCAGCGACAGACCGATGGTCAGGACCGCCACGCTCGCCGGTACCGCGAACAGCAGCGGGACCTGCCGACGCACCCGGGCGACGCTGACCGTCGAGGTGGTGATGATGTTCGGCAACGCGGACAGCGCGGCAAGGGCGAGGAGGCCGGTCCCGGTCTCGGCGTACTCGGGCCCGAAGACACCGAGCACGACGGGCGCCCCGAACACGATCATCGCGACCGCCGGCACGAGCAGCACGGCCGCCTTCACCTCCATGGCCCGCCGGGCCGCGGGCAGCCGGTCGGGCTCGGCGGCCACGTGCGCGACGAGGGACTGGCCCATCCCGGACGAGACCAGGTACAGCGCGAACGCGATGGCCCACACGATGTTGTACGTCGCGGCGCCGGTCGGGCCCGCGACGGCGATGACGATCATCGGAAGACCGAAGGTGGCGGCGAGCCAGCACACCGCCCCGGCGTAGTCGGCCCCCACGAACCGCCCGATGCCGGCCAGCGACAGCGGTTCGGCCAGCGCCCGGGTGCGGGCCTCGTGCGCCGGCAGCGCCCGCCAGAACAGGTACCCGTTGGTGACGACGACGGCGGCGGCCGTGGCGACCGTCCACGACACCACGATGCCCTCGTGCGGCGCCAGTCCCACCGCCGCAACCAGCAGCGCGATCTTGAGGAGGGCGAACGCCAGGTTCTCGACCGGCACCACGGTCGCCCGCTTGACGGCGGTGAGCACGAAATCCTGCAGGGTGAAGATCGCCCACAGCGCCGTCGCCGGGACGAGCAGCAGCAGCAGCCGGCCCCGGCCGGTGTGCGCCAGCAGCTCGGGCGCCCACACCCCGGCGCCCGCGACGAAGATGGCCGCGGCCGCCGCGGACAGGGTCGCGCTCACCAGATAGCCGAGGACCACCAGCCTGCGGGCGCGACCCCCCGCAACCGGGAGGAAGCGCAGCAGCATGTAGTTCAGGTTGAGCTGCGCCACTCCGCCCAACAGCATCATCGTCGACAGGGTCACCGAGTTGACCCCGACGACCTCGGTGGAGAAGAGCCGGGCGGCGACCACCCAGTAGAGCAGGCCCAGCACCGAGCTCAGCCCCGAGCTGAGCACCAGCGCCAGCCCGTCGCGGTGGATCGGCGCGGCCCAGCCGCGCAGCCACCGCGCGGCCGGCGCGAGCCCCGGTGAGTCCGCGCTCATCCCGGCGGCTCCGGCCGTGCCCGGGCCGGCTGCCGATACCGATGACGCAACACGGCCCGCACATTGCGGTGCATCCAGACGGGGTTGGCGCCGTAGCGGGGCGACTTGGACAGGTTGGTCGCGATGTGCCGCAGCCAGGCCAGCAACGCCAGCGTCCCGCGCCCGAGCGGATCGGCGCCCAGGCCGGACTGGGCCTCGGCGAGCGGCCCCCACACCTCACCCGCGGCCTCCAGCCAGCGCACCACGACGGTGCCGAGCTCCACCTTGTGCACCGCGGTGTCGAGGGCGAGCAGGAAGCTGACGGGGTCGAGAACGGCCAGCCCGTCGGGGTCCGCCTGGCACCAGTCCACGACCGCGGTCGCCGACCCTGCTGGACCGCACAGCACGTTGTCCGCGGTGTAGTCACCGTGCACCCATCCGACCGCCACCCGCCGGTCTTGCAGGCTGGTGACCAGCTCGGTCACCATGCGGTCCAGGGCCGCCCGGTACGCGCCGCGCAGCACCGGCCGGACGACCTCGGCGGGTTCGCGGATCCAGCGAGCGAGGTCGGCGTCGGAGACCGGGACGACCCGGGCGGTCCGGCGGTGCAGGTCCGCGATCGCGTCGAGGGCACCGCGGCGCACGAGGTCCCGGCGGTCCGGATCGGCGACCACGATCCGCGCATCGTCGCCGCCGAGCCGGGTTTCGAGCACGCAGTAGGCACCGTTGACCTCACCGGCCGCCAGGATCCGGGGCAGCAGCCCACGCCAGGAACCCAGTCGTTCGTCCGCGTGCAGCGCCGTGAGCACGGCGTCCTGCCGCATGAGCTGGGCCCGTCCCGACCTGCTCCGGGTGGCCTTGAGCAGGGCGCTGCGGCCGCTTCCGCCCGCCTCACGCAGCACGACGGTCGTCGTGTCGGAACCTCCGCTGAGCCGCTCCCCGACCTGCCACGCCGACAGCGACCCGTCCAGCAGCGTGGCGGTGGCCGCTGGGGCGGTCCGGCGGATGAGCATCGCGGCGCGCAGGTCGGTGAGCGGGCCCGCGATCGGGCCGCGCAGCCAGCCGAGCGGAGGCGCCCAGGAGAGCGTCACGGCGTCTCACCCGCCGGGGAGTTCACGGCAACCCAGGGCGGCGCCGGCCGCCATCGGCTCCGCAGCCGTCGCCAGCTCCGCCAGCACCGGGTGCGCAGCCGCTCGTCGGGGGGGCCGACCGGGGCCTCGCCGCGCAGCCAGGCACGCACGTCCGCGTCGGTGTGGGTGGCCATGAGCATCAGCCGGGAGATGCCGTAGGCCGGCTCGTCGGCGCGGCTCAGCGCGTTCTTGACGGCGCAGGCCGAGGAGTAGCCCGCCTGCGCGACGAGGCGGCGGACCCGCGGGTCGGAATAGCCGAACGGGTAGGCGAAGCTGTGCACCGCGCGGCCGACGCCGTCCTCGAGACGTCGTTTGCTGTCCACCACCTCCTGGCGAACCGCCGCCGTCGGCAGGGTGTCCAGCTCGCGATGGGTGTGGCTATGGGCACCGAGCTCCCCGAGGGCGGCGAGCTCGCGAAGCTCCGCCCAGCTCAGCATCGGGTCTCCGCCCGGGCTGACCCCGCCGATCACACCGGTGGTCACGTAGACCGTCGCCGTCATCCCCCGCGCGGCGAGCCGCGGCGCCGCGGCGGTGAGGGTGTCGCGGAACCCGTCGTCGAACGTGATGAGCACCGGGCGCGGCGGTAACCCGCGGCCCGCCCGCACGGCGTCCCGCAGCTGCGTGACGGTGAGCGTGCTCGCCCCGGCCTCGGCGATCAGATCGAGGTGCCGGTCGAACGCGGCGGACGACACGGTGAAGGGCGCGATGAACCGCGACGGGGCATCGGAGACGGAGTGATAGAGCAGGATCGGGATGATCATGTGACCGTCCGTGAGGTCCGGGCGCGGGCGAGCTCGACGGCGAGGTGCAGCGCGGCGGCGGGCAGCCCGGCACGGCCCCCGCGCTGGGCATCCAGCAGGGCCGGCAACAGCCGGGCGGACGGTTCGGGCGCCTGCGCGGCACAGCGCCCACACCCACCGGGACGGTGCCCGAGCAGCCGGGTGACGGCCTCGGCGAGCCCGCACGCGTACTGCCGCGACAGCACCGTGATCCCGGCCTCGCGCACCACCTCCGCGGCGTTGCCCGGGGCATAGGCATGCCGGGCCAGCGCGAACATCGGGAGGTCGGGCTCCGCGTCGCCCACCGCGAGCACCACCTCGGCGGGCCGGTCCGGAGCAGCGCCGAGCAGCCGGGTGAGAGCGGCCAACCCCCTCCCCTTGTCCGTTCCCGCCGCGACGATGTCCGTCTGGCGGTATCCGGGGACGACCCGGATCCCGTCCAGCCCGGCGAGCACACCGTCGAGGAGCTCGCCGGGAACGGCGGCCGGTCGGCCGCCGGAGCCCCGGTAGGCCCGCACGCTGTACCGGAAATCGTCGTCCACCTGAACGCCGGGAGTTTCCCGTAACCTGCGCCGCACGACGGCCAGCACGTCGAGCCCGGCGGGTTCGACCAGCTCGACCACCCGCCCGGCACGGTGGTCGTAGACGACCGCGCCGTACTCGGCCACCCCACCGGCCAACCCGTAGGCCACGCACCGGTCGCGAACCTCGTCGAGGCAGCGGCCGGTCACCGGCACCGGGCGGTACCCGTGCTGCTGGAGTGCTCGAAGCGCGGTCATGGCCGTCGGCGTGGTGATCGGGAAGCCGAGCGCGTCGGACTCCAGCACGCCGTCGATGTCCAGGGCACAGAGCGGGCCGCCCACCGATACCGGCCCGGCCGGGTACCGGGTCGCCAGATATCGCTGCGCGGCCCGGGACGCGGCGCGCCGGACCCGGGGGTCGCCGCCCAGCCGATCCTCCAGATGCGCAAGTTCGTAGAGCAGGAAGCGATCGTCGTCGCACGGCCACGCCGAGCGCAGCGCGGTGGCCAGCGCCGGGTTGCTCGTCCCGGGGTCGACACCCGCGACGTCGTAGACGGGGTCGTAGCAGGCCCGGTCGGTGTTGGCGAAGGCCCGCACGTCCGGATCGGGCTTGTACAGCACCCCGTCGGCGGTCAGCCAGTCGGCCGCCGCGGTCGCGCCGTCCACGACCGACGGGTTCGCGACCGCGCACAGCGTACGGACGGCGGGGTCGATCAGCCCCGGGCGCAGCAGCAGGCCCAACCGGCCGAAGCCGCGACCGAGCAGTCTGCTGGCGATCTCCCAGGCTGGCTGGCGGCCGGTGAGGGCCTGCGCCCGGTCGGTGGCGGGCAGCCCGGACGCCCGGTCGCGCAGATACTCGGTGATCACGGGCACCTGCGCCGGGTCCACCGTCCCGAGCGGCCGGGCATCGGGGAGCCATTCGCGAAACACCAGCCCGTCGGCGAACCCGTAGGTCTCCGGGACGTGCCGAAAGGTCGCCCGGGCCACCGCCAGCGCGTGCCGGCCGAAATACCCGAGCCCCGCCCCGCGGGCCTCCACGAGCCGGGCCCGGCCGTCCGCGGTGACGACATGGAAGCGTGCCCGCACGTGGCCGCGGCCGGGTTCCGGGTTCGGCGCGGGCACGCGGCGGACCTCGGTGACCGTCCTGCCGAGCATCGGGGTCAGTGCCTCGGCGACGGCGGCCGGGACGAGCAGGTCGTGCACCGCCCACCGGTCGGGCGGCAGGGTGACGGTGGGGTAGCCGTGAAGGCGCGCCGGTGGCGTCGCCTCGAACAGCGGTACCAGCAGCGTGATCGCCGCCCGGTCCAGACCGCACCGGTGCATCTGCTCGGCGACCGCGCTCAACGCCACCCCCGTGCCCGGGGGGTCGTCGACGACGACGACCGCGCCGCCCGCCTGCCCCAGCGCCTGCAGCATCCGCCGCTGCTCGCGGGCCGCAGGCACGCCGGGGCGAATCGTCGAGACCCGCACCCGACCGAAACCCGCCCGTCGCAACGCCGCCGCGACGAGCGGGCCGAGGTAGCTGCCGGAGGTTCGGACCCCCACCACGAGGGTCGGCCGGTCGCGGTCGGGACATGCGTGCGCGTAGGCCATGGCCAGCCGGACCATGTCCGCGGGCTGCTGGTCGAAGCTGCGGAAGCAGGAGGGCAGCCGGAGGATCTCACGGGTCAGCCCGTCCGGCAGCCCGGCCAGGTCTGCACGCAGCCGGTGCGCCCGGTCCCGCAGCTGCCGCTCGTCGTCCCCGATCGACCCGGTGTCGAGGAGGTCGTGAGCGAGCGCGTCCCGCATCGCGGCGGCCTCGCCGACCCAGCGCGCCGCCGCGCGCATCGCCGGCCCGAGCAGGCGGGCCCGCTCGGCCGTCGTCGCGATCGCCTCCAGGGCCCGCGCCCCGAGCTGCCCGGGCCCGCGCCCCCGCAGGTACTGGGCTCCCCGGCGCACCGGCGAGGTGTCCGGCTGCAGGTGGTCCTCGACGATCTGCACGGCGCCCGCGGCCAGCAGGAACCCGTCCAGCACATCGGCCACGGCGATCCGCTCGACGAGCCGGTCCACGACCTCGCGCAGCTCCATCAGCAGATCGGCGAGGACAAGCTCGGAGTGTGCGGCGGCGACAACGCGCTGCACGTCGGTCACCGGCTCATCCGCCGGTGCCGCCAGCGGCTGACCGCGTAGGCCAACGGCCCGCGCGCCAGGCCGATCAGCTCGATGATCTCCAGCTCGCGCGGATAGTCCGGCCGCTTGTTGCGGTTCTTCTCCGAGGACCGTCCGACCACGTGCCACGCACCCAGGACCAGCCTGCGCAGCATCCCCGGAAGCAGCCGCGGCTCGTGGACGACGGCGCTGGTCAGGTAGGCCCCCAGACCGACGCCGTAGTCGTGCACCAGCCGTCGCAGGCTGCCGTAGTCCCGCCGATGCCAGTGCCAGACCAGGGCGGTCGGCTCGTAGACGAGGGTGCGCCCACCCGTGATCACCCGCAGCAGCGCGAGCAGATCGTCCCCGCCGCGGGCCGTCGTGCCCGTGCCCATGGCCGGATCGAAGCCGCCGCGCTCCCGCAGCAGCGCCGTCTCGAAGGCCATGTTCGCGCCACTGCCCAACCGCCCGACGGTGAACGGGAACAGCCGGTCGTCCGGGCGGTGGCCGTTGAGGTCGACGCTGCGGCGCTGGTAGCCGCGCCCGTATCCGCCGAACTGCTCCAGCAGCACCTGCGCGGTGGTGTCGATCTCGGCCGGGAGGATCAACCCGGTCACGCAGCCCACCCCGGGGTCCGAGGTGGCGGCCTCCGCGATACCGCTCAGCCAGTACCGATCGACCACCACATCGTCGTCGGTGATCGCCACCCAGGATCCGGTGGCCGCCGCGAGCCCCCGGTTGTGGGCCAGCGCCACCCCCGGGCGGCGCTCCCTCAGGTAGGACACCGTGGGGAACGGATGATCCCGCTGCCAGGCCTCGACCGCGCGGGCTGTGGCATCCGAACTGGGGGCGCTGTCGACGACGACGACATCGAACCGCCGGTAGCACATCCGGGCGATGGAGTCCAGACACCGCCTCAGCGACTCCGGCCGGTCGCGGGTCGCGATCAGGACCGTCATCCAGGGGCCGTCGGCCTCGAGTTCGTGGCGGCGGTGGAGGCAGCGCGGGACACCGTCGCCGCCCAGGCCGCTCGCGGTGAGTCTCGGCGGCGTCGGCAGCCCGTCACATTCGAGGTGAGCGTCGGCGAGCCGGACGATGTCGGCGAGCGCGTCGGCGAGTTCCTCGGGCTCCAGCCCGTCCGGGGTGAGCGGGAGGACCACCTCGGAGATCGGCCGGGTGTGCAGCCGCAGCAGCAGCCGGGCCTGGGCGACGGTCCCGCCCGCCGGTGGGACCGGGGGGACGCGCGGCAGGCGGGCGCCCAGTTCCACCTCGTACACCGAGACAGGGCTATCCGACAATTCGTTCATCAATCCCCCTGCGAACAACCCCGCGTTCCGTCTCACCGGATGGTGACCCTGCGCCATACGAACAGGTTGCCTCTTCGCGGTCAACTGTTCGCCATTCAGCATTCACCATCCCGACCGAGTGCTACGCATCGGCCCCGGTCACGCACAGTCTGTTACGTCGACCGCCGGATCGAGCGAGGCCTTTCGCCCGGTTACGTCCGAAATGCCCCATGCAATTCTGATTCGGAAAATTCTCCGTCGTGAAGCGTGCCCTGCAATCGAGTGCGGCGGGCGCCGCGGTCACCCGACGCCCGTCTCCACTCCGACCTCGCCGCGCACGGAAAGCCGCACCCGCTCCCCCACGGCGGGCAGCGCGTAGCCGGGGCAGCGGGCCGTGACGTGGCAGGCCGGGCCCAGGGTCAGCCGGACGACGGCGTCGTGCCCGTAGTACTCGATGTCGACGACATGTGCGGGCACCCCGTCGTCCCCGCCGTCGAGCGCGATCTGTTCGGGACGCAGCAGCACGGTCGCGGGCCCCTCGGCGGCCGGGGCGGCAACCGGCAGCCCACCGAGCGCACACTGCGCCACACCGGCACAGACGGTGGCCGGCAGCACCACGATGTCCCCGACGAACGCGGCCACCCCGCGGTCCACCGGATGCCGGTACAGCTCCGCGGGACTGGCCTCCTGCACGATCCGCCCGTCCCGCATCACCGCCACCCGGGTGGCCAGCGACAGCGCCTCGGCCTGGTCGTGGGTGACCAGCACGGTGGTGGTGCCCGCGGCGGCGAGTGCATCGGCCACGGCGCGCCGGGTGCTCTCCCGCAGTTCGACGTCGAGGGACGAGAACGGCTCGTCGAGCAGCAGGATCCCCGGTTCCGGCGCCAACGCCCTGGCCAGCGCGACCCGCTGCTGCTGCCCGCCGGAGAGCTCGTGCGGATAGCGCTTCGCATGACTGGGGTCCAGACCGATGAGCTCGAGCAGCTCGTTGACCCGCCCCCGGGCGCGACGAATGCGGCGGGGCAACCCGAAGGCGATGTTCGCGGCCACCGTGAGGTGCGGAAAGAGGTTGCCCTCCTGGGTCACGTAGCCGATCCGGCGCGCCTCCGGCGACAGCACCCCGCCCGGCCCGGCGACCTCGCGCCCGCCGATGGCGACGGTCCCGGCATCGGGCCGGTCGAAGCCGGCGATGAGCCGCAGCAGCGTCGTCTTTCCACAGCCCGAGCGGCCGACCACGGCGGTCAGGGCCCCGGCGGGCACGGTGAGATCCACGTCGCGCAGGACCGGGGTCGGGCCGTAGGACTTGCGGACGCCCGACACGCGCAGCCCGTCGGTGGCCACCGCCTGCTGCTGGGTGCGCTCGCTGGTCTGCGTCATGCTCTCCCCATCTCCCGCCGTGACTCCCGGGTGAGCAGCCACGCCGCCGGCGCCGAAATGATGATCATCATGAGCGCGTAGGGAGCCGCGGCCCCGTACGCGAGACTGGAGCTGTTGGACCAGAACTCGGTGGCGAGCGTCACCGTCCCGGTCGGCGCCAGCAGCAGCGTCGCGGTCAGCTCGGTGACGACCGCGAGGAACACCAGCGCGGCGCCGGTGCCCAGGCCGCGCAGCACCAGCGGCAACGTGACCCGCCACAACACCCCCGAGGGCCCGGCGCCCAACGCCCGCGCCGAGTCGTCGAGCTCGGGCGGGACCTGGGCCAGCGCCGCTCGCAGGCTGACCATCGCGCGGGGCATGAACAACACCGCATACGCCGCCACCAGCAGCGTGGCCGTCTGGTACACCGCGGGCAGATACCCGATGGCCAGCGCCACGAATGCGAGCGCGACGACGATGCCGGGCAGCGAACCCGCCACATAGGTGCTGCGCTCCAGCATCCGGCTCACCCAGCCCGGATGCCGTACCGCCAGCCAGGCCACCGGTACCGCGAGCACACAGGTCAGGGCGGCGCCGCCGAGCCCGAGCCCGATCGAGGTCAGCGTGATCTCGGTGAGCTGGCCGATCGGGAAGGTCGTCGAGCTGCCGAGGACGAGCCAGCGACCCAGGATGACCAAGGGCACGCCCAGCGCGAGTCCGGCGAGTGCGGCCATCCCGGTCACGGCCACGGGGGTGAGCGCACCGAGCCGATAGGGCGCCGCGGTGCGGGCGGCGCCGCCACCGACTCGCGAGAGCCTGGCCCGGCCGGCCAGCCGCAGCTCCCCGAACAGCAGCAACAGGCAGCCCAGCACCAGCACCCCGGCGAGCATCGTGGCGGCCGCCCCGTTGAACGTGGACTCGAACTGGTCGTAGATGGCGGTGGTGAAGGTCGGGAAGCGCAGCGCCTGCAGCGCGCCGAACTCGGCGAGCAGATGCAGCCCGACCAGCAGCACCCCGCCCAGCAGCGCCGGGCGAAGCTGCGGCAGCACGACGCGCCAGAAGGTCCGCCACGGACCGTTGCCGAGCGTGCGGGACAGCTCCTCGAACGCCGGGTCCATCCCGCGCAGCACCGCGGCCACCGGGAGATACACCAGCGGGTAGTACGACAGCGTGGTGATCAGCACCGCGCCGGCGAAGCCCTCGACGGCTGAGGTCACCGAGACCCAGCCGTAGCTGTTGACGAACGCCGGGACGGCCAGCGGCGCGGCCATCAGCGCGGTCCACACCGGCCTGCCGGGCAGGGTCGTGCGCTCGACGAGCCACGCCGCACCGGTGCCGATGACCGCGGCCGCGGTGCAGCCTGCGGCGACCAGCGCGGAGGTGTTACGCAGCAGCTCCCCCACCCGGGGCCGCAGCAGCAGTTCGGCGGCCTGCGTGGGCCCTTCGACGATCACGAAGACCACGACGTAGCCCAGCGGGATCAGGGTCAGGGCGGCGACCGCCACCGCGGCCGCGAGACGGACCGGCGGGTAGGCCCGCGCGGACGCGACACGCGACCGGGTCGCCACCGTGACCCCGGTGCTCACAGCAGGCCGACCCGTTGCATCTCGGAGATCACCTGCGGCCCGTTGAGCGTGTTGGGGTCGATGACGGGCGGGTCGAGCTCGGACAGGGGCTTGAGCGCCGTGTCCGCCGCGACGCCCGAGCCGACGGGGTACTCCAACGCATAGGAGTTGGCGAGAACCTGCTGGCCGGCCTTGCCGGTCAGGTAGGCGATGAACCGCTGGGCCTCGGCCGGGTGCTTCGCCGACTTCAGGACGCCACCGCCGGAGACCGAGACGAACGCGCCCGCGTCCTGGTTGCCGAAGTACTTCAGCTCGGTGTTCTTGCTGTCCTGCCCGGACTCCGCGCGGTCCCGGTACCAGTAGTAGTGGTAGATCACCCCCGCCGGAATCTCCCCGGCGTTGACCGCCTTCATGATCGCGACATTGCCCTGGTAGACCCGTGCGTTCTGCTTGAGCCCGGCGAGCCACTCCCCGGCCGCCGCGTCACCGTTCACCGCGTACACGGCACTCACGATCGCCTGGAAGTCGGCACCGCCCGCCGCGATCCCGACCCGGTCCTTCCACTGCGGCCGGGACAGCTCCATGATCGACTGTGGCAGCTGGTCAGCGGGGAGCAGCGAGGGGTTGTAGACCAGGACGGTCGAGCGGGCCGCGATCCCGACCCAGTCGTCGGCTCCGGAGCGGTACTGGGCCGGGACCTGGGCGATGGTGGCCGCGTCGAGCGGTGCGAGCACCCCCTTGCTCGACAGCAGCGAGATCGCCGGCGAGTTCTCGGTGATGAACACGTCCGCCGGTGAGGCGTCACCCTCGGCGAGGATCTGGTTGGCCAGCTCGAAGTCCTTGCCGTCGCGGACCTGGACCTTGATCCCGGTCTCCTTGGTGAAGCCGTCCACCCACTCCTGGCCGAGCTGCTTGTGCTGGGCGTTGTACAACGTGATCGTCGGTTCCGAGGAGCCACTGGCGCTCCCGCATGCAGCCACTGTGGCCGCTGTCGCGATCGCCACGACGCATGCGACGATGGTCCGGATCCGGGTCCTTCCGGTGCGGACCGCACCGAGCCGGCTGCGCCCCACGGGCGTCCTCCTGTAGTCGAGCGGCCTTTCTGGATCAAAGGTTAGCATTTCCTATCACTCGGACAGGCAAACCCGCTAGATGGTGAGGGTGCGCTTGACCGGAGGACGTCGTCGATGCGGTCCGCCCAGAAGCGGGGCGCCTCTCGTGCCCGTCGCGCTACCGCCTGCGCGGGGCCGGGCACCGTCGGTGCCATCTCCCTTCACCGGCCGACCCGCCGGGCGCAAGGTGATCGTGAGCGCCGGTCCCGCGTTGACCCGCTGGCTAGAGCGCTCATCGGCAGAACGGGAGGATGATCACGATGGCCATCGACTTCACGCTTTCCGCTGATCAGAAGAACGTCCAGCAGACGGCCCGGGACTTCGCCGAGAACGTGCTCGCGCCCGTGGTCCGCGAGGCCGACCGGGAACCCGATCCACTCAAGGCGTTCCAGCTGACCAAGCCCGCCTACATCGAGGCGTACCGGCGCGGGATCGCGTTCGGGATGCTGCCCAAGGAGTACGGCGGTGGAGGTCTGACCAACGTCGAGCTCATTCTCGCGGCGGAGGAGATCTGCGCGGTCGACCCCGGTTTCGCCTGCACCCTGCTGGTCAACGGGCTGGCGCTGCTGCCCGTGTGGTACTGGGGTAACGAGGAGCAGAAGAGGCGGGTCATGGGTGCCGCGACGTCCGACGCGTCCGGCGAATGGATCGCCGGATACGCCGCGAGTGAACCGCCGGGGACGCCCGGGGGCACCGCGAACTTCGACTCCCCGGCCCCGCACCCGGTGGGAATCGGCGTCACCGCTCGCCGCGACGGCGACAGCTATGTGCTCAACGGCCGCAAGTACTGGCCGTGCAACGTCGGTGGCTGGGACGGCAACGGCGCCAACGTCAACCTCGTCGTCGTCCGGACCGACCCGAGCAAGGGTGGCACCGAGGGGTTGTCGGCGGTTCTCGTCGAACGCGGCACCCCGGGGGTCACCTACAACATCATCGACAGCTTCGGGCATCGGCTCACGCCGAACTCGGAGATCATCTTCGAGGACGCCCGGATTCCCGCCGAGAACCTCGTCGAGGGCACCTACGGTAACGGTGACCTGCTGATCAACCGCAACTTCGCGTGGTCCGGCCCGGTCGCCGGCATCGCCGCGGTCGGAGTGGCCCGAGCCGCCTACGAGGCCGCGCTCTCGTGGTGCAAGACCTACACCGCGGGCGCCGCGCACCCGATGATCCACTTCCAGAACGTCGGGTACGTGCTCGGTGACGTCGCTGCCCGGATCGAGGCCAGCCGCTACTTCTGCTGGAAGGCGGCGCACTACATCGATCAGCACGGCTATCACGGAGAGCTGATCGGTGCGATGAACAAGGTGTTCTGCACCGAGTTGCTGCTCGACAGCGTCTACAAGTGCATGCAGGTCGTCGGGGTCAACAGCGCCGACCGCACGCACATGTTCGAGAAGTACCTGCGCGAGGCCGCGATCTTCCCGATCTACGACGGCGGCAACTTCGGAATGCAGCGCCGGCGCGTGCACGGCGTGCTGGCCAGCCCGAACTTCAACCCGCGGGCACTGATGGACAACGAGTTCGTCCACTTCGTCAAGGACATGGAGGTGGTCGACACCGTCCAGCTCATCGAGCGCGGGCACCTCGCCCCCGCGTAGCGGTCCGCCCGGCCGACCGGACGCCGGCGCCGCCGGCGTCCGGTCGGCGTGCCCCGCTCAGATCCCCAGCCTCCGGCGCAGCTCCGCGGCCTGCCGTCGGGCGACCGGGATGCCCTCCCGGCCATGGTGCTGGGTACTCACCGTCAGCGTTCCCTTGGAGAAGCCGCGCTCCACCTCCCGGATGCGGTGGACGTTGACGAGGTAGCTGCGGTGAACCCGCAGAAAGCCGAACGGCTCGAGCGCGCGTTCGACACCCTCCATCCCGCGCCCGGCGGCCCGCACCCGCCCCTGGTCCGTGATCAGCCAGACCGCGTGCTTGCCTGCTTCCGCGTACCGGATCTCCGCGGGAGCGAGAATGATGAGCCGGTCGTCGCGGATCCCGATGATCCGTTCCAGCGCGGTGCCCACCGCCTGCCGGCTCCCGCGCCCGATCGGCTCGCCATCGGGGTGATCCGAGCCCACCAGCAGCAGCCCGATCAGCCCGTTCAGCGAGAGGATCGGACGCAGCTGGAACGTCTGGGGCATCGCGGCCTCGCCGGCAAGGACATCGAGGTCGGCGACGCCCACCCAGCGGGGATCGGCATGGACCCGCCCGATCGCCTCCCGCACGGCATCGCGCAGCACCGGTGTGCCGGACCGCCACCGCTTCGCGGGGTCGAGCGCGGGGTGCGCGGGGAGCTGCTCGTTGCGCGCATGCGCGGATGCGTTCGCGAGCACGACCTGGCCCGCGCTGTCGGTGACGATGAGCGGCTCGCCGGGCGCCGCGGCGGCCTGGGCCGCCATGAGCTCCTCCACCAACTGGGCGCCGTCGCGGCGGGCGCGCCGCACCAGCTCCCGGCGCAACGGCATCACCTCGCGCTCGAGCAGGCACGACAGTGGGCTCGGGAGGTCGGGGCCGTGTACCGAGACGGTGAGCACCGCGATGGGGTCGCCGCTGACCGGGTCGTCGATGGTGGTTCCGTGGCAGCTCAAGCCATGCAGCGTCGCGCACCAATGCTCCGGCCCGCGGACGGTCACCGGACCGTGCCACCCCAGCGCGGTTCCCATCCCGTTGGTCCCGGTCGCCCGCTCGGACCAGGTGAACAGTGGCGCGAGATGGGTGTCGGCGGCGCGGCGCAGCACCTCCCGCGGACCCCATGAGCCGAGGATCCGGCCCGTGCCGTCAGTGACCGCGGTGAGTGCGTCCTCACCGCGGCCGGCGATCGAGGCCGCCAGCCCGCCCAGCTGGGTCACGACGCTGTTGTGCAGCAGCGAACCGGTGCCGGTCCCGCCGGCGGGCGGTGGACACGTGTGAATCGGGTCGACGCGATAGACGTCGCGGCTGCGCTGCCAGGAGGACAGGATGACCGGCGGGATGCCGTCCACCTCATCGTCGCCCGCAGCGAACCGCTCCCACGCCGCGGCGGTCCGACGCACGCGGTCGGTGATCCGCCCCGCGCTCAGCGTTGTCTCGGTGGCCATGCCGGCTCCTGGGGTCAAGAGCTCAACGGCCCAGCGTGGCGCCGGCCGGGGCCGAGGTCAAGGGCGGTCTCCCCGACCGGCTGGAAGGAACGTCAGACGGTGACCGGCCGGCGGATCAGCGCGGCCTCCCGGACCCGGTTGCTCGCCAGCAGGTGGTCGAGGCTGATCCGGCCGGGACCGGTGGCCATGAGCCCCAGCGTCGCGGCGATGATCACGCCGACCAGCTCCCACCCACCGTCGGACACGAAGATCCCCTTGCTGCCGTGCACGAACACGATCGCCCCGACCATCACGAAGACCAGGAACGATCCGGCGACCGGCACCTGCCAGCCGATCACCAGCAGGGCTGACGCGGCGAACTCGACGACGATCGTGAACGACGCCGCCAGGATGGCCAGCGGGATGCCGAACTTGTGGAAGAGCACGGCGGTGTCGGAGATCCCGGTGACGAACAGCTTCTGCCAGGCATGCGCCGCCATGATCACGGCGAGGGCCACACGGGCGATCAACAGCGCGATGTCGCGGGAGAGACCGGGGAGCGACCTAGTCATGGCACCCTCTCGATGGCATGTGGTGACGAACACAGATCGAGTGAACGCGAGGGTAGCCCATCCGTGGTCGGGTTCCCGCCAAACGGCCCAACACTGCGCCAACCGGACGGTCGAGCACGATGAGCTGTGGATCTCATCACCCAACGGGGTAACACGCGAGACGAGCGGCAGTGACGGATGGGAGTGAGCCCGGCCGACAAGCCCCGCCCGGTACGCCTCGCAGGATCGTCCTCGAGCGGGACGCGACGCGCTGTCGGCCGGACCGACCGGTCCCGGTGGGTCGGCTTGCATGCTGCGACTGGCCCGGCGCGCGGAATGGGCATGATGAGACGGTGAGCTCTCACCGCAGCGACGCCGAACACGCCGATATCACCGTCACTCGGGAGTGGTCCGCGTTGGTCGCGCATCATCGCGAGATCGCCCCGCTGCATCTGCGGGATCTGTTCGCCGCCGATCCGGGCCGGGCC
>NZ_JBHSQW010000011.1:0-70981 GCF_042658695.1 Pseudonocardia hispaniensis
AGGCGAGGACCTGGAACCTCAAGGACCGATCGAGACCGAGGCCGCCCGCCGCCTAGCAGACGAGCATCAGGACTGATCTCCCGGGTTCCCCAACACTCTCTGAGAAGCAGACCCTGTCGGCTCACGCTGCTTCCACCGCTCGGCGACTAGCGTCGCGGCTGCGAGAGCAGGAGGAGGGCCGGCATGGGACCAGTCTTCGCCAGCCATTACCACCACCACCATCATGACTTCGGTGGCTCCGATTTCGGCGGTGGTGCCGAGCTACACCATCTCTTCGGCTGGTTGCCGGTGCTGCCCGGCGTGCTGCTGGCCCTGGCGCTCGTGCTGTTGCTGCTGCGCGGCCTCGTCGCCGCGCCGTGGGTGTTCGCCGGTTGGCCGCGGCCGGCGCCGGACCTGGTCCGGACCCGCTGGCAGGCCGCGGCCCAGGCGTATGCGGCCACCGCCCGCGAGTTCGCGGCCTACGAATGCGACCCCGGTGCGGTCCTGCGCCGCCCCGAGCTCGCCGACGTCAACCGCCCGGCTACCGGACGGTTCGTCGATGCGTTCGCCGAGGCCGGTGCCCTGGCCACCGACGAGTATCCCGGGGCGGGACATGCGCAGCGGTTCATCGACGCGGCGCAGCGGGCACAGCGGGCGTGGCAGGCCGCCCGGGAGGCCGCCGAGCGGGCTCGCAACCTGCGCTTCGCCCCGGGCGAGCGCGCGCTGCTGAACCAGGTCGTGGCGCTGCTCGAGGTGGCCCGCGACACCGAGTACGAGGCCGAGCGACGCACCGCCTACCAGCGTGCCCGCCGACGGCTCGCGGAACTGGAGCGCCGGTCCGGCTGGCGGTTGCCACGGCAGGCTTCGACCGTGCTCGACCACCGGGCCCGCGGGATGCTGCCACCGGGGCCGGTACGTGCGGCATCGGCCTAGCGGATGGTGTGGGAGCGATTGTTCTGTTCCTCGTCGGGCAGGTGGGGAGGGTCGGGACGCTCCACAGCGTCTTCACAGCCACCGCCGCGCAGAGTGACGGTCATGTCTGCTCCCGCACTCTCGTCCGGTTCACGCCACCTCCGGCCCGGCTCGGCCGCAGCGGGCTCGGCCGCGCCGATCTGGGTGGGACAGATCGACGGGCGGGGCCCGATCCCGGCGGTGTCCGTCGATGAGCGGTTCTCGGCCGCGCGGCTCCTGGTCACCGTTGACGGGGTTCCGGTCGGCCAGGTCGACGTGCCGCTGTCCGGGGGCGAGGCGGCCGCCGAGGTCGTGCAGGCCGCGATCCACGACCAGCTCGGGCGCCCGCTGGATGGGTGCCCGTCCCCGCTTCCGCGGGTGACCCGTCCGATCACCGTGGTCATCGCGACGCGCGGACGGCCGCAGAGCCTCGACCGATGCGTGCGCGGTGTGCTGCGCAGCGAACATTCCGAGCTGCGTGTGTTGGTCGTGGAGAACGACCCGCAGGACGACCGGACCGCCGCCGCGGTGCGGCGGCTGGCCGATCCACGCGTGGCGTACGTGTGTGAGCGGCACCGGGGAGCGTCGGGCGCCCGCAACCGTGGGCTCACCGAGGCGATGGCGCACGGCGCGGAGTTCGTCGCGTTCCTCGACGATGACGTGGAGGTGGACCCGACGTGGGCGGGCCGGATGGTGGCTGCCCTGTCGGAGCCCGGTGTCGCCGGTGTGTGCGGGCCGGTACTCGCGGCCCGGCTCGACACTCCGGCGCAGCTCACGGCCGAGCAGGCGCTCGGTTGGCAGAAGGGGTTCGCCCGGCGCCGGTTCTCGCTGGCGGAGCCGCCGCCGGACTCGGCGGTGTTCCCGTTCTCGCCGGGCCTGTTCGGGGTGGGCGCGAACCTGGCGGTGAACGCGGCGGTCGCCGGCGGTCTCGGCGGGTTCGATGCCGCGCTCGGCCCGGGAACGTCGGCCCGGGGCGGCGAGGACTGTGAGTTCATGATCCGTCTGGTGCTGGCCGGGTACGTGCTGAGCTACGAGCCGTCCGCGTATGTGTGGCATCACCACCGCCCCTCGTACGAGGAGCTGGACGAGCAGCTGCACGGCTATGCGGTCGGCCTCGGCGGGCTTCTCACGAAGATCATGGTGGATCCGGTGGGCCGCTCCGCGGCATTGCGCCGGGTCCCCGCCGCGCTCCGCAGGCTGCGCCAGATCCAGTCGCGGGAGGCCGCCGCCGACGTGCCCGGTGCGTCTCGTCTGGGCAGGCTGCGGGCGTTGGCCTCCGGACCGCCCGCGTACCTGCGGGCCCGGCGCGCCGTCCGCCGCAAGGGCGGGTTGACCCCTCCGCTCCTGAGCCCCGGCGGCCGGTCCGTTCGGCCGTGACCTCGCTGAGCATGGGCGTGCTGAGGGCGGGTCTGCGGCCATGGCGGTGACCGGAGATCCCAATGCTGTTCCGGTGACCAGGATCGAGGTCCTCGACTTCGTGGCCGAGGCCTTCGACACCGTTCCCGTCAGACCGCACACCCTCGTCGAGGTGGCTGTTCGCAACGGTGCCCGCGACGTCCTGCTCGCCGTGCTGCGGCGACTGCCCGACGTCGAGCTGCGGGAACCGTGGCAATTGTGGGACCACCTGGGCGAGGTCCCGGAATCGCTACCGTGACGCGGCCGAGCCGGTCCCGTCCTCCTCGCGCGCGGGTCGCCGTGCTCTGTGCCGGACGACGTCTTCCGTACCCTGCGGGAGTCCGCACGATGCGGTAGGCGCACAACCTGCGCCGGACAGCGGGGAGGCAGGCGCCCATGATCGAGTTGAAGACGTCGGGCGAGATGGACGCCATCGCCGCGGCCGGGGTGGTCGTCGCCCGGACGCTGGCCGCGCTACGCGGCCACGCTCGGCCCGACAGACGGTTGAGTGAGCTCGACGAGCTGGCGGCAGGCCTCGTGCGCGATGCCGGTGCGAAGCCGACATTTCTCGGGTATCACCCCCGTTTCGCCCCGACCCCGTACCCCGCGGTGATCTGTGCGAGTCGCAACGACGTCGTCGTGCACGGCATCCCCGGCCGGGAACGGCTGCGCGCCGGCGATCTGCTCAGCATCGACCTCGCCGTACACGTCGACGGCTGGTGTGCCGACTCGGCGATCAGCTTCGTCGTCGGCGGCGATGACCACGCCGCCGCCGACGACCTCGCCCTCATCGACGCCACCGAGCGGGCGTTGCAGGCGGGTATCGACGCTGCCTGCCCCGGCAAGCGGCTCGGCGACATCGGGGCCGCGGTCGCCGCCATCGCGCGCGGGGCGGGGTTCGGCATGGTGGCCGATCATGGAGGGCACGGCGTCGGACGGTCCATGCACGAGGCGCCCCATGTGCCCAACGAGGGGCGCCCGGGATACGGCCTGCGCCTGCGTCCGGGCCTGGTCTTCGCGATCGAGCCGATGCTGACCGCGAGCGGTCTCGATGAGTACCGGTACGACCCCGACGGGTGGACGCTGCGCACCGCCGACGGCAGCCGGGCAGCGCACGTCGAACACACGATCGGGATCACCGAGGATGGGCCGCGGATCCTGACCGCATCCTGACCGCGGCTCCCGCTTTTCCCGGGCCGGCCCGCTGTCGTGCTCGCCCTCTCGCCGGACGGGAGGGGCTCCCTCGTCCGACGGTGACCGGAGGCCATCACGGAGTAACACACGGTCGCCAGGAGGCGAGTACAGCGGCTGAGAGGGAGTCGATCGGGGGGAGCGGTGGTGAAGGTCGAGGGCACTGAGCAGTTCCGGTTCGAGCCGACCGTATTCGGTGCGGTCCGCCGATACCGGGCGATGGTTCTGGCGATCGCATGTCTGACGATGATCGCCGCCGTCGCCTACTCGCTGCTGGTGATCGACGTCTACCGGGCCGAAGCCAGAGTCACGATTCCGAGGAGTTCGTCGGAGAGCCAGGAAAGCGCCCAGTACCTCGACAGTCAGGTGCTGCTTCTGCGATCCCCCGAGGTCGCGCAACGCGCAGCCATGATCGCCAACGCTGAGCTGGGAGGTGATGTTCTGACGAAGGACGATTTCTCGGGTCCGGAGAGCTCGTTGACGATCACTCCCCCGGCCAGCTCCAGCCCCGGCACCCACGGATCCCACACCATCGCGGTCTCGTTCACGTGGCCGAGCCCCGGACCCGCCCAGGCCGGCGCCAACGCCGTTCTGCAGGCCCTGGACGAAGCGCATTCCGCTGCGATCAAGGCCCAGGGCGACGCCACCATCGCCAGGATCGACCGAGCGATCGCGGACCCGAACAACAGAATGCAGCGCGCAGAGCTGCTGAGCCAACGGGCACAGGCATTGGTGAACCAGCAGGTCGATCTCGCCCGCCATCCGACGATTGCCTGGGCCACCGAGCCCGTGACCCCGATCAACGGAAACTCCAAACTCGCCGGCGCGACGGGCCTTCTGGGCGGTGTGCTGCTGGGTGCGGGCGTCGCCTTCGCCCGAGCGAGCCGGCGCGGTGGGTTCGACAACGCGTTGGCTCCAGCGGGGTTCTACGGGGTACCTCCGATCGGAGAGGTCCGCACGACCGAGCGATGGAACCTGCGGGCGGCCCGACGGAGTCCGGTCGATCCGCTGCCGATGACCTCCGACCCGCGCTCCGCCGCCGCCGAGGCGTTCCGGCTGGTGGCCAGTTCGGTGGAGCGGATTCGCGCACCGGAAGGCCCCGGGCAGTCCATCGCGTTCGTCTCGCCTGTGGCGGGTGCCGGAACAGGTCTCGTCGTGGCCAACCTCGCCCTCGCGTTCGCCGAGCACGGTCAGCGGGTTCTCGCTGTGGACGCGGACCCGGGCCGCGGCGACCTCACGTCGTTGCTCCTACCGGGTCACCCGTCCGATCGGGAGTCCGAGTGGGTCCTCGCGGGACCGCCGGTGGCAGCCGATCGCATCACGACCAGCCCCCTGAACGCGTCGGTCGCGGTCCTCGGGACGGGTCCGGACGTGCCGCAGCGGCCGGAGGACACCGCGTACTCGAAGGCGCTCGAGAAGCTGATCGCCGACGTGAAGGGCCACTACGACATCATCCTCGTCGGGGGGCCGCCGCTCCTGGAGATCGCCGACGCCGGCTCGCTGCTCGCCGTCACCGACGCGACGGTCATCGTTCTGAGCTCGCGCGAGCGGACCCGGGACCACCTCACGATGCGAAACCGGCTCGCCCTGATCGGTCCGCGGCTTCTCGGCTACGTCTGGGTTCGGGTCCAGGGACAACTGCGCCGCGGCCCGTCACGGCGCAGCGACCACGACACGCGAATCCCTGACATGCCATCGTCGCCCGAGTCGTCGCACGTGCTGCAGGCGAGCAGTCACGGGTCCGGTCGACCGGAGCCCGCGACCCGGACACGTCGATAGCGTTCCCGTGCCCGCTGTCCGTCGCTTCGTGACTCCGGGATCGGGTGGCTATTGGGGACCCTTGGTCGCGGATCCGGGTACGCCAGGGCGCCTGCTCGTGGGCTACGGCCGGCTGCTCGGTCCGTTGCTGGCGGGCTACCTGCTCTTCGACCGGGCCTTCGCCTATGTCCACCTGCCGGGAACGCCGCTGTATATCGGCGAGATGGTGCTCGCCGTCGGCATCGTCGGTGTCCTGACCGCGACCGGGTACATCCGTATTCCGCTCCGGGATGAGCCGATCCTTGCGCTGCTCGCCGTATTCACGCTGTGGGGACTCGTTCGAGCCGTCCCTGGGATAAGGGAATACGGCATGGACGCGGTCCGCGACTCGGCTCTCTGGTACTACTGCCTGTTCGCCTTCCTCACCACTGCGGCGCTCGCGCGGTCGCCGGATCTCCTTCGGCGTCTGATGCGGCAGCTCGACCGGCTGATACCGTGGCTTCTGCTGTGGCTTCCCGTTGGGCTACTCCTGATACCACTGCAGAAGAGCGCGCCGAACGTTCCGTTCACCTCGACCTCGATCCTGTCGCACAAGGCGGGAAATGCGGCCATCGCTGCTCTCGTCGTTCTCGGATACATGTGGCTGTTGGCGGACGACCGGAGCGCCCGAAGCCGAGCGGTCTGGAGCGTCGTGTCCCTCGGCGTCATCGCGCTGGCCGCCACCCAGAACCGAGGTGGCCTTCTCGGAGTTGTCGCCGGATCGTTGGTCGGACTGATGTTCCTGCGAGATCGAGCACGGCTGGTCGGGAAGGCGGTAGCGGTCATGGCGCTGGTGATCGCCATCGATACCGTGCTGCCGCTCCGACTCCCGATCGATGGACTTCAAGGGCGGGACTTCTCGAGCGCCCAACTGATCGCGAATGTGATGAGTCTCGGCGGCTCGGAATCCCCGGGCAATCTCGGTGGCACCGTGGACGGCCGCCAGGAGCTGTGGTCCAGGGTGCTCAACAAACAGATCGAGGAGCGCCTCGTCGAGGGAGCCGGGTTCGGGGTGAATCTCGCCGCCGAGGTGAATGTGTACGATGACGGCGAAGAGTCGTTGCGCAACCCTCATAACTCGCATCTCAATGTTCTGGCGAGGATGGGAGTGGTGGGCGGCGCACTGTGGGTCGCGCTGTGGTTGGGGTGGTACGGCCGGCTCATCGCAGGTTGTCGGCGGCTGGGGCGACAGGGACAGGTCACGCGCCGGAACGTCGCCGTATGGTGTTTGTCGATAACCACCGCAATTCTCGTTTCCTCGTTTTTCGACCCCCAGTTGGAGGGGCCGCAGGTGGCGGCCCTGCTGTGGGTCACCTTCGGGATCGGGGTGGCGGTGACCAGCCGTCGAACCTGGTTCGGCGCAGGTACCGCGGTCGCGGCGGCATCGAGCGATCCGGTACGCCGGATTGTTGATCGACCGGGTCGGATGCGGTGAGGACACCACGGTCGGCGGCGGTCACAGTCGTGGTGCTGGCGCTCATCGTGTTGTCACTGGTCAGCGGCAGTGGACGCCTACCGCCGACCGCCCCCGGGTTGATCGCCGAGATCGGGCCGGTCGCCCGATCCTGCCAGGGTGTCGCGGTCACCCCGGCCGATGACGTCCAGGCGCTCATCGATGCACACCCACCGGCGACGACGTTCTGCCTGTCGGCCGGGACATATCGGCTGGAGACACCGCTGGAACCCAAGCGCGGGGATGCGCTGATCGGTCACCGCGGGGCGGTGCTGAGTGGCTCCAAGGTGCTGACCGACTGGCGCCTCGACGGTCGACTCTGGGTGGCCAACGGGTTTCTGCCCGCGGCTTTCGGCACACATGGACAGTGCATGCCCTCCGCCCCGCAGTGCGCTTTTGCGGAGGACGTCTTCTTCGACAAGCGACGCCTGGAGCGGGTGGCATCTCCGGCGGCCGTCGTCCCGGGAACCGTCTACGCCGACTACTCGACGAATACCATCATCATCGGTGCGGACCCTCGGTCGCATCTGGTCGAGCAGGCCGTCGCGCCGAGCCTCGTACGGGCCGCCGTCGACGAGGTCACGGTGGCGAATCTCGTTCTCGAGCAGGCCGCCAACGAAGCTCAGGTCGGGGCCGTCGACAGTCGTCGCATCTCGCCCTATTTTGCGGGCTCCGGATGGCGTATCCTGAACAACGAGGTCCGGCTCAATCATGGCGTTGGCATCGGATTCGCCGGGGCCAGCATCGTGCGTGGGAACCATGTGCATCATCAGGGTCAGCTGGGGTTCAGCGCCTGGGCCGGTGACTCGATTCTGAGTAATAACGAGATCTCGTTCAACGGAACTGCCGGGTACTCGGCGGAGTGGGAGGCCGGCGGCGGCAAGAGTTGGCTGACGACGCGCCTGAAGTTGGTGCACAACCACGTCCACGGCAACATGGGTCCGGGCCTGTGGGCCGACGGCGGCAACATCGACATGACCTATGAGTACAATCGTATCGATGATAATTGGGGTGCCGGTATTCAGCACGAGATCAGTTACGATGCGCTCATCCGATACAACGACATCAACCGCAACGGTCGGCGGCACAAGGGGTGGGCCTGGGAGGCGGGTATCCAGATCCAGTCCTCCGGTGGGATCGACCGTATCGAGGTTGCCCATAATGTGGTCCGGCACAACGCCAACGGAATTACCTTGATCGACAGCGGTGACCGTACATGGGAGCGGCCGGCGCCGCACGGGCCCCACGTCGTGCGCAACGTCTGGGTCCACGACAACGTCGTGACCATGGTTGAGGATTCCACGACCGGCGCCGTCGAGGACACCGGCGACCGGGGAATCTTCACCACCCGCAATAATCGGTTCGACGCCAATACCTACTACCTTCCGGCCCTGACCGGTCCGTATTTCTCCTGGTTCGGTGAGGACATGGAGTGGAGTCGTTGGCGCGGTTCCGGCAGCGGAAACGATGTCAACGGTCGGGTCGAACGAGCGGACTGAGCCGCTCCACCGCCCGACGCCACGTGAAAGTAGCTGCGCGACGGACCGTGGGCCCTCGAACGAAAAGGCCCGATCCGGCAGGATGCGGAGCATGTCGGATCTCGTCCAGTTCAGCAGCCAGACCGCCGAGGCGGTCGCCACGGCCCGTCAGCATTCGGTGGGGGATCTGTTGCGGCGCACCGCGTTGCGGTATCCGGACAAGCTGGCGGTGGTGGCCGGGCAGCGGCGGGTGTCGTTCGCGGAGTTCGACGCGTGTGTGAACCGGTGCGCGCACGCGTTGGCCGCGCGTGGGCTGGGCAAGGGCGACCGGCTCGCGCTGCTGTCGCACAACAGCTGGCAGTTCGCGGTGCTGGTGTTCGCCACGGCCAGGCTGGGTGTGGTGCTGGTGCCGGTGAACTTCATGCTGGGCGCCGACGAGATCGCCTACATCCTGGGCCACTCCGGGGCGTCCGGGATCGTCGCCGAGGACGCGCTGGCTCCGACCGCGGAGAAGGCGCTGGCCTCGGCCGGGGTGGCCGGCGGGGTGCGGGGCTGGATCGGGCTGTCCGGCTCGGGCGGCCCGGGAGCGGGCTGGGAGGACGTGGACGGCTGGATCGACGGCCCCGGCGAGACGAGCGCCCCGCAGGTAGCGGTGGCCGACGACGATCCGCTGCGGCTGATGTACACCTCCGGCACCGAGTCGCGGCCCAAGGGGGTGATGCTCTCGTCCCGCTCGTTGATCGCCCAGTACGTGAGCTGCACGATCGACGGCGGGATGAGCGGTGAGGACATCGAGGTGCACGCGCTGCCGATGTACCACTGCGCGCAGCTGGACTGCTTCTTCTCGGTGGATGTCTATCTGGGCGCGACCAGCATCATTCTGCCCGGTCCGGATCCGGCCGCGCTGCTGGCGACGATCGAGCGCGAGCGGGTGAGCAAGCTGTTCTGCCCGCCGACGGTGTGGATCTCGCTGCTGCGCCATCCCGACTTCGACCGCCGCGACTTGTCCAGCCTGCGCAAGGGTTACTACGGGGCCTCGCCGATGCCGGTGGAGGTGCTGCGCGAGATCCAGCAGCGGCTGCCGGCGGTGCAGCTGTGGAACTTCTACGGGCAGACCGAGATGGCGCCGCTGGCGACGATCCTGCGCCCGCACGAGCAGCTCGCGCGGGCCGGATCGGCGGGCCGGGCGGCGCTGAACGTGGAGACCCGGCTGGTCGATGAGGACGGCCACCCGGTGCCGCCGGGCCAGGTCGGGGAGATCGTGCACCGGTCCCCGCAGGCCGCGCTGGGCTACTACAACGACGAGGCCAAGACGGCCGCGGCGTTCGCGGGCGGCTGGTTCCACTCCGGTGATCTGGGGGTCATGACCGAGGACGGCTATCTCTCGGTGGTCGACCGGAAGAAGGACATGATCAAGACCGGGGGGGAGAACGTCGCGAGCCGCGAGGTCGAGGAGGCGCTCTACCTGCTCGACGGGGTGGCCGAGGTGGCGGTGTTCGGAATCCCCCATCCGCACTGGATCGAGGCGGTGACCGCGGTGGTGGTGCCCAGGCAGGGGGCCGAGCTGTCCGTCGAGCAGGTCCACGCCCATGCCCGCGAGCACCTGGCCGGCTACAAGCGGCCCAAGTACGTGGTGCTCGCCGACGCGCTGCCGAAGAACCCCAGCGGCAAGATCCTCAAGCGGGACCTGCGCACCCGGCACGCCGACCTCGCCACCGACGGCGAGCGCGCCTGAGACGGTGCGTCATGGCGGACACCCGCGGGTACGGCGTCCACAAGAGGCGACACCGAGCGACGTGCGCCGCGGGCACTGACCGGTGCTCCCGTCGGCTGCACCGGTCTCGCAGGGGGATCTTTGTGGTCACCGATGCCCGTGTGCATCACCGGAGAGCACCGGCAGCATCGCTGCCAGCGCGAGATCGATGGGCTTGGGCGATCGCTTCACCCTCGCCAGGGTGATCGCGCCCTCCATCGCGCTGATGCACAGCAGGGCGGTGTCGGATGCCTCCTCGGGCTCGCGGCCGGTGCGGGTCATTGCTTCGGCCAGCAGCGCGGCCCACTCATCGATGATCTCCGCGACGATCGGCCCGAGCGCGGAGTCGGCGTATGCCTCTTGCGCGGCGGCGCCGATCGGGCAGCCGGCGGCGTAGCCGGTCGATTCGAGTTCGCGCCGGTAGTGCTCGCAGATCTGACGGAACAGATCCGCGGGCGCGACCCCGCGCTCCACCCCGGCACGGAGCTGGCTGCTGACGAGGCCGCCGACCCACCGCAATGCGTCGGCCAGCAGCTCGGCGCGGCCGCCCGGAAAGTGGAAGCCGACCGACCCACGGGGTCCGTTGCTGTGTTCGAGCACCCCGGCAACCGAGGTGCCCGCCACTCCACGCTCACGAATCAGCAGCGCCGCGCTGGTGACCATCCGCTGCCTGGTGTCTGTCTTGACGCCCACTCGTGCCTCCCGACGGCCCGCGTACTATGCTCTGCTGCATATCATAGTAAGGAGTCGGCATGCGGGAGCTCACCTTCGTCGGCGCCGGCCGACTGGAGTGGCGCGAACGCGCCGCGCCCACGCTGGTCGACCCGACCGATGCGCTGGTGCGGCCCTTCGTGGCCGGCCGCTGCGACGGTGACACCGTGCCGCTGCACAAGAACGTGTCCCGGCCGATGCAGGCAGCGGTCAAGATCGGGATGATCGACCCGGTGGTGACCTCGATCGTCGGGGATGTGCCGTTCCGAGGACCGTTCGGCATCGGGCACGAGGCGATCGCGCAGGTCACCGAGGTCGGCGATCAGGTGAGCGATCTCACAGTCGGTGACATCGTGGTCGTGCCGTGGGCCGTCGCGTGTGGCACCTGCTACGAATGCGGGCTCGGGCTGACGGCCAAGTGCTCCACGATGTCGGCCCGGAGTCCCGGCAGGACGCTCGCGGCCTTCGGCTTCGGCCCCGCCTGTGGGAGCTGGGGCGGGATGGTGGCCGACACGCTCCGCATCCCCTACGCCGACTTCAACCTCGTCCCGGTTCCCGACGATGTCCCACCCCTGCGGGTGGCCGCAGCCAGCGACAACCTCTCCGACGCCTGGCGCTCGGTCGTCCCGCCGCTTCGCCGGCGGCCGGGTGGCAAGGTCCTGGTCATCGGCGGTGGTGGCCAGAGCATCGGGCTGTACGCCGCCGGCCTCGCCGTCGCCCACGGCGCCGAGGTCGTGGACTACCTCGATGATCGGGACAGCCGCCTGGAGATCGCCGAGGCGTTCGGCGCGGTGGCGCACAAGGTCGCCACGAAGCGCCGCAGGTCGCTGCTCGCCTCGATCCCTGACAGGTACGACGTGGTGGTGGAGGCGTCCTCTGCGGCCCAAGGGCTGCGCGATGGCCTCAGGGCGCTGCGCCCCGGCGGAATCTGCACCGGCACCGGCTACTACCTCGACACCGGGACCAGGGTGCCCGTGATGGACATGTACGCCACCAGCGCCACGCTCAACGTCGGGGTGTCCCACGTCCGCCCACGCCTGCCCGAACTGCTCGACTTCGTGGCCACCACCGGATTCGCCGCGGAGAAGGTCACCACCCTGCTGGCGGACTGGGACGACGCCCCCGACGCCTACGGCGCCCACACCACCAAGGTCGTCCTGCACCGGCCACCGCTCGAACTCGGGTGAACCAGCCCTCCCACACCCACCAGTCACGCAGGAGAACAGACTCATGCCGCAGGTTCAGCTCACCGTCCCGTCCCGTCCGCCCGGCGCTCGGATCACCGCCGACACCGAGCCGCGCTTCCGGGTTGATGGCACCGTGCCTGCGGGCGCATCGAACGACGAGCGGCGCGCCGACCTGGTCAAGGACCAAGCCTGAATGAGCGAGAGCAGCCTCTACCGACCCCTCGCGAGGACCGTCGAGGGTGACCGTCTCATCGAGACCTTTGCCGCTACCGAGCATGTCGGCAGCCCTTGGGGCCCCATGCAGCACGGCGGTCCCGTCGCGGCGCTGCTGGCACGGGCGATGGATCGGCACGACCCGCGCCCCGGCTGCCGGACGTCCCGGGTCACCATCGACCTGCTCGGCCCGGTCCCCGTGGGCGAGGTGCGGGTCTCGGCACGGACCGAGCGTCCCGGCCGGCGGATCGCCTTGATCCAGGCCATCTTGGAGGCCCGTGACCGTGACGGTACTTGGCGCCCCTACGCCCACGGATCGGCCTGGCGACTCGCCACCCAGCGGACCCACGACGTCATCCATCGCGGCGACAGCTCTCAGCGGCCCCCCGATCCCAGCGCAGGCACGGTGCACGACCACCGTATTCCCGACGCCTGGCGCCTCGGCGGGTTCGTCGGTGCAGTCGAGTGGCGGGTTGCGCAACTCGGCACCCGAGCGGGCGTACCGACCGTCGCCTGGGTCAATCTCACTCGCGCCCTCATCGAGGGTGAGCAGACCTCCGACCTGGAACGGCTGATCGCGCTGGCCGATACCGCCAACGGCGTCGGAGCCCGTCTCGACCCAGCACGGTTCACGTTCCTCAACACCGAGATGACCGTCCACCTCCATCATCCGCCGTCCGGCCAGTGGTACGGACTGGAAGCCGAGACCTCGATCGGTCCCGACGGGATCGGCACGAGCAGCGGTGTCCTCCACGCCGAGGCGGGACCCATCGGCAGAGTCACGCAGAACCTGCTCGTGGAACGGCTGCCGGAGCATGACCGGAGGTGAGGTCGCCGCGCAGGGCCGAGGCGCCGACCCGCCCGACCCTAGTGCCCGGGCGCGGTGATGCCGTAACGACGAATCTTGCGATAGATCGTCGCCCGCGAGATCTGGAGTGTCTTCGCGGCGTCGGCCTTGTCGCCGTTGGCCGCGCGCAGGCTGTTGATGATCGCGTCCCGCTCGAGCGACTCGAGCGGGGTGAGCAGCCTGCGGGCGACCGCCCGGCACCGCTGCGGGAGGTCCGCGGGCTCGATGATGCCGTTTTGGCAGCGCTTTGCCGCACTGGTGAGGGATTCGAGCAGCTCGGCGACGTTCCCGGACCACCGACCCCGCAGCAGAATGTTGCGGGCCTGCGGTGAGCAGCGAAGAACGCCGCGGGGACGGATCCGTGCGAGCAGCGCGCCGATGAGCTCGTCCAGGTCGTGGGTTCGTTGCCGCAACGGCGGGACGGTCACCTCGCGGTGCAAAAGATCGCGCAGCGGGTCCGGAAGCTTCGGCGTCTGGGAGGTGACGATCAGCGGCGGGGTGTGTCCCGGCTTGTTCGTCAACAGGGTGCGCAGGAGGGTCGCGAGCTGCCAAGCGGCCTTCTCGGGCAGCCGTTCGAGCCGGCGCAGGATGACCGTGCCTCGGTCCGAGCCGAGGGCCTCGTCGACCGCCTCGAACCACTCGGGCGTCGTCGCGGCCTCGGCGTCGAAGACCTGGGCGAAGCTACTCGGCCGGTGCAGCTGGTGGACGGCCTTGGCCAGACTGAGCTTTCCCACGCCCGCCTCGCCGGTCAGCAGCAGCGGTTCCCCGCTGGTAAACGCCTCGATGGCGTCCTCGCAGCACTTCCGCCACGCCGGACTCGATCCGGCCAGGCTCGGCAGCGTGAGGCTGGGCTGACGACTGCGCCGGGCGAGTGCGATCACGGGCGCGATGACGCTGACGGCCAGCACACAGCCGGCGAGACGACCGCCGCCGGTCCAGGCGGGGGTGCATTCGACGTGGACCTCGGTGCCGTCGGCGAGCTCGGTGACCAGGTTCTGCGGCCGGCCACTGGCGATGGCCTCGGCCGCCTGGTCGAGCAGCCGGGTCTGGTCGTCGACGCTGAGGGTCGCGCGGGCGGCCTGGTTCATCATCGTCACGTCGTTGTTCGTGGCGAGTACCGGACGATCGGTGCGCTGGCAGACCGCGTTGTAGTGGCGCAGCAGAGCCAGCTCGCGCCGGCTGGACGCGACGAGGAGCGCGCCCTCGATCTGGCTCGCGGTGTTCGCGACCAGGGTGCGGAGCATGACGGACGCGTCGTGGTTCCAGCAGGTCAGGTCGAGGGCCCCGACCGTGTCGCCGGTGATCGGGTGGTGGATCGGGGCCCCGAAGCACGCGAGCCGGTTGAGCCCCGACGCAAAGTGCTCGGAGCCGAACACGCCGAGCATCGTGTTCTGGGTGAGCGCGGTGCCGATGCCGTTCGTGCCGACGTCCTGTTCGGCGTAGCTGAAGCCGGGCGCAAGGCTGACCGCGTCGAGATGTCGCTCGAGCGCGAGATCGTCGATGGAACGGCTCAGCACGATGCCGTCGGCGTCGGTGAGGATGATGCTGACCGGCTCGTCGAGCAGCAGGTCACGCAGCTGCTCGAGGAGCGGCATCGCGCTCTGGGTCAGCGGCGTGTCCAGGTTGGGGCTCCCCACATACCGCACCGTGACCCGGTCCGCCGCGACGCTCGAGGCCATCGACCGATGCCAGGACTCGAGGATCGCCGCGCGCACCGCCACGGTGTCGACGTCCTGCGAGGCGAGGAACTCCTCGCGCGCCTCTGCGACCAGCCGCTGCGGTCCCGCGTGGTGGGGTCGGGGATGCGTCATTGCTCTCCTGCCGGGTGGGGGTTGCGGGACCCAGTGTGCGGCACGGGAGGGGGGTCTGTCTCGCCGCGGACCTGCGGTTCTCAGCTTTGAGACGCCCCATGTCGCCGGACTCATGTGTGATTGCTGGCACGACCGGCGGGCAGGTGCGGACCTTCGATCCGCTGGCTGCCAGACGCGGCCCTTCGCACTCATCCCTTCACACCGACGCAGGAGGTCTGGCGTGAGCCGACAAAGCATGAGCAAGGCCCACAAGAAGATCACGGAGCTGTCCTGGGAGCCGACCTTCGCCACCCCCGCGAAGCGCTTCGGCACGGACTACACGTTCGACAAGGCCCCGAAGAAGGACCCGCTCAAGCAGATCCTTCGCTCCTACTTCCCGATGGAGGAGGAGAAGGACAACCGCGTCTTCGGCGCGATGGACGGTGCCATCCGGGGCAACATGTTCCGGCAGGTGCAGGAGCGCTGGATGGAATGGCAGAAGCTGTTCCTGTCGATCATTCCGTTCCCCGAGATCTCGGCGGCACGAGCCATGCCGATGGCGATCGACGCGGTGCCCAACCCGGAGATTCACAACGGGCTTGCCGTGCAGATGATCGACGAGGTTCGGCACAGCACGATCCAGATGAACCTCAAGCGCCTCTACATGAACCACTACATCGACCCGGCCGGGTTCGATATGACCGAGAAGGCGTTCGCGAACAACTACGCGGGCACCATCGGCCGGCAGTTCGGCGAGGGGTTCATCACCGGCGACGCGATCACCGCGGCGAACATCTACCTCACGGTGGTGGCTGAGACCGCGTTCACGAACACCCTGTTCGTCGCGATGCCCAGCGAGGCGGCGGCCAACGGTGACTACCTGCTGCCGACGGTGTTCCACTCGGTGCAGTCCGACGAGTCCCGCCACATCAGCAACGGCTACTCGATCCTGTTGATGGCGCTGGCCGACGAGGACAACCGCAAGCTGCTCGAGCGCGACCTGCGTTACGCCTGGTGGAACAACCACTGCGTGGTGGACGCGGCCATCGGCACGTTCATCGAGTACGGCAGCAAGGACCGCCGCAAGGATCGCGACAGCTACGCGGAGATGTGGCAGCGGTGGATCTACGACGACTACTACCGCAGCTACCTCATCCCGCTCGAGAAGTACGGCCTGGTCATTCCGCACGACCTGGTCGAGAAGGCCTGGGAGCGGATCAACCAGGGCTTCTACGTGCACCGCGTGGCCCAGTTCTTCGCCACCGGCTGGCCGGTGAACTACTGGCGCATCGACCCGATGACCGACGCCGACTTCGAGTGGTTCGAGCACAAGTACCCGGGCTGGTACAACCAGTTCGGCAAGTGGTGGGAGGCCTACGCCCGGCTGAGCAAGCCCAACGGCCACAAGCCGATCGCGTTCGAGGACGTGGGCTACCAGTACCCGCACCGCTGCTGGACCTGCATGGTGCCGTGCCTCATCCGCGAGGACATGGTCGTCGACAAGGTCGACGACCAGTGGCGCACCTACTGCTCCGAGACGTGCCACTGGACCGACGCTGTCGCGTTCCGTCCGGAGTACGAGGGCCGCGCGACCCCGAACATGGGTCGGCTCACCGGCAAGCGCGAGTGGGAGACCCTGCACCACGGCCGGGACCTCGCCGATGTCGTCTCCGACCTCGGCTACGTCCGGGACGACGGCAAGACCCTCATCCCGCAGCCGCATCTGCACCTGGACGACCCGAAGCTGCTGTGGACCCTCGACAAGCTGCGGGGCATCGAGTTCCAGAGCCCGAACGTGCTGCTCAACCAGATGTCCGATGAGGAGCGCGAGGCTCATGTCGCGGCCTACAAGGCCAACCCGAACGTGACCACGTCGGTCGCCTGATCTTCCCAGGGACGTGGCCGGCCGGTAGGTCGCGGGCGGTGCAAGTCGCGGGGCACCTCCGCGGCTGCCGGCCGGCCACCCATCCCACTTCGCACGGTGAGGAGTGCGATCCGATGAGCGACAAACACACCATTCGGTTCGAACCGGTCGGGATCGAGATCGAGGCGGCCGAGGACGAGACCGTCCTCGACGCAGCGTTCCGCCAGGGAATCTCGCTGATGCACGGGTGCCGGGAGGGCCAGTGCTCGGCGTGTAAGGCCTTCGTGCTGGACGGGGACGTCCAGATGGGCCGCTACTCGACGTTCGCGCTCGCGGACTACGAGAGCGACGAGGGTTACGTGCTGATGTGCCGGGCCCACGCCTTCAGCGATCTGGAGATCGAGCTCGAGAACTTCGACGAGGACATGATCCGGTCGGGGTTGCCGGTGGTCACCACCCAGGCCACCATCGCGGAGATCTCCGACCTCAGCCACGACATTTCCTATGTTCGGCTGACCCTGGAGGATTCGTCGGGTTTCCGGTTCCACCCCGGTCAGTACATCGACATCTCGGTGCCCGGAACCGAGGAGCGGCGCTCGTTCTCGATGGCCTGTGCGACACCGGTCGACGGTTCGCTGGAGTTCATCATCAAGCGCTACCCCGGTGGGCTGTTCTCCGAGAAGCTCGCCAACGAGCTGGCCGTCGGTGACCCGCTGATGCTCACCGGTCCGTACGGCGCGTTCACCCTCCGGGTGGCGTCGGATCGGCGGCTGGTCTTCGTCGCCGGGGGTGCCGGGATGTCGGCGCTGCTGGCGCTGCTGCGCCAGATGGCCGCCAGTGGCAGCGACCGCGAGGTCGTCTACTACTACGGCGCCCGGACCGAGCGTGACCTGATCATGTCCGACGAGATCGCCGCCCTCGCCGAGCGACTGCCCAACTTCACGTTCGTCCCGTGCCTTTCGGAGAGCTGGCCGGACGACTGGCCGGCAGCGCATCCCGGTGGCGCGACCGGCCTGGTCACGCAGGTTCTCGCGGACCGTGAGCCGGACCTGGCCGAATGCGACGTCTACCTGTGCGGTCCACCGCCCATGATCGACGCCGCGCTGCCCTTGCTGGAGCGCCTCGGCGTGCCCAAGGACCAGGTCTTCTACGACAAGTTCACGATCACCGCCGCCGCCGAATAGCCCGGTATTCACGACCGACGTTGAGAGGAGAGCTCGATGGCGAGCCCCACCACGGAGCGCAGCTTCCCCAAGCCCGAATTCACGGGTGCCGAGGCCGGCCTGCTCGAGTTCCCGAGCTCGAAGAGCCGTACCTACAACTACTTCACGCCAGCCAAGCTGCGTTCCACGATGTACGAGGACGTCACCATCGACGTCCAGCCGGACCCCGACCGGCATCTCACCCAGGGCTGGATCTACGGATTCGGTAACGGCCCCGGTGGCTATCCGAAGGAGTGGACCGAGCTCAAGTCTTCGGACTGGCACAAGTTCCTCGACCCCAACGAGGAATGGGAGCAGACGATCCTGCGCAACAACGCCAACGTTGTGCGCCAGATCCAGCTGAACCTGAACAACGCCAAGAAGGCCGGCGCCTACCGCAACTGGTCCTCGAGCTGGATCAGGTTCGTCGAGAAGCACCTCGGCGCGTGGATGCATGCCGAGCACGGGCTGGGCATGCACGTGTTCCTGTCCGAGCAGCGCTCGGCGCCCACCAACATGATCAACAATGCCATCGCGGTGAACAGCACCCACAAGCTGCGGTTCGCCCAGGACCTGGCGCTCTACAACCTCGACCTGTCCGAGTCCGACATCGACTTCGACGGCAAGGTCCACCGGCAGACCTGGCACGGCGACCCCGTGTGGCAGGGCGTCCGGGAGAACGTCGAGCGGCTCACCGCCATCGGTGACTGGGCCGAGTCGCTGTTCGCGGCCAACGTGATCTTCGAATCGCTGGTGGGTGTGCTGTTCCGCAGCCACTTGGTCATGCAGGTCGCCGCCCGCAACGGCGACTACGTGACGCCGGCCCTCGTGGGCACCGGCGAGAACGACTACGACCGTGACCAGCGCTACACCCGGGTGCTGTTCAAGCTGCTCACCGCCGACGAGACCCACGGCGAGCACAACAAGGCACTGCTGTCCGAGTGGCTGTCGCGGTGGGTGCCGCTGTCCGTCCGGGCCGCGCACGAACTGCAGCCCATCTGGTCGCAGCCGCACGAGAAGGTCCTGAGCTTCGCCGACTCGTGGGCCGCCGCGACCGACGGTTTCCGCACCTTCCTGGCCGACCTCGACCTGCCCGAGCCGAAGGAGTTGTCCCTGTGACCAGTGTCCAGAAGCCCCAGTTCGGTGCCGACACCGCGTCGTCGAACATGTGCGGGGTCACCCTGATGAACAACCAGATCGGGTACATCGTCGCCGACATCCTGCGCGGCAAGGAAGGCGTCACCGTCGAGGAGTTCCCCTCGATGATCCGGGTCGACGCGAAGAACGTCCTGATCTTCGACTTCGACGAGATCACCGGCATCGTGGGCTCCGAGTTCGACCAGACGGACTTCGAGGAGATCATGTCGACCCACTACGGGCGCATGGTGCATTTCGACGACCGCACGATGCTCTTCGCCAATCCCGAGGACGCGGCCGAGTACATCGACTTCGACCTCCGGCCGGTCGACTGAGTCGTCGGGGCCGGTCCGCGGGTGCGGATCGGCCCCGAATCCCACCACCGGGCCGCGGGAGCGTTATCCCCAGCATTCCCCCGGCGTTCCCGCGGCCCGTCTGACCGACACGCAGAAATCGAGGGTAGCGACATGTACACGAAGGACGGCGAGACCTACTTCGTCGTGGACAGCCACATCCATTTCTGGGATGGCGGACCCGCGAACCAGCGCAACCGCTACGGCGAGGGCTTCACGAACTGTTTTTACGACTATCACAAGAACCTGTCTCCCCAGGAGTACCTCTGGTCGGCGGAGAAGTTCGGTAGCTACACCGAGCAGGACCTGGTGCGCGACCTGTTCGAGGACGGCTACGTCGACAAGGGCATCTTCCAGCCCACCTACCTCACCGACTTCTACGTCAACGGTTTCAACACGACCGAACGCAATGGCGCGCTGGCCGAGAAGCACCCGGACAAGCTCATCGTCAACGGTGCCTTCGACCCCCGCGACGGCGAGGGTGGCCTCGAGGTTCTCGAGCGCAAGGCGCAGCGGTGGAACCTCAAGGGCGTCAAGCTCTACACCGCCGAGTGGAAGGGCGAGTCGAAGGGCTACAAGCTCACCGACCCGTGGTGCTACCGCTACCTGGAGCGCTGCGAGCAGCTCGGCATTCGCAACATCCACATCCACAAGGGCCCGACGATCTACCCGCTCAACCGGGATGCCTTCGACGTCGCGGACGTCGACGACGTGGCCACGGCGTTCCCCAACCTGAACTTCATCATCGAGCACGTCGGCCTGCCCCGGCTGGAGGACTTCTGCTGGATCGCCACGCAGGAGCCGAACGTCTACGGCGGCCTCGCGGTCGTCATGCCGTTCATCCACACTCGCCCGCGGTACTTCGCCAAGGTCATCGGTGAGCTGCTGTACTGGCTGGACGAGAACCGCCTGACGTTCGCCAGCGACTACGCGATCTGGCACCCGAAGTGGCTGGTCGAGAGGTTCGTCGACTTCCAGATCCCCGAGGACATGCAGGCCGAGTACGGCGTGCTGACCGCCGATGTCAAGAAGAAGATCCTGGGGCTCAACGCGGCCCGCCTCTACGACATCGAGGTCCCGGCGAGCGTGACGGCGTCGATGAACGGTGGGTCCCCCGTCGGCGCAGCGGTGCCGGCGTGACCGCGGCAGCCGGAGTCAGCCAGCGGACCGTCCGCGAGGTCGCGTGGCGCGCCCTCGGCACCGTGCGCGATCCGGAACTCGATGAACCGATCACCGACCTCGGCTTCGTCCGCGAGCTGTCGCTCTTCGAGACCGAGCAGGGTGGTCCGGACAGCGGAGTGCGCGTCCGGCTCCGGCTGCCCACGTACTTCTGCGCCCCCAACTTCGCCTACCTGATGGTGGCCGACGCCCACGACGTGCTGCGCGAGCTGCCCGGCGTCGCGGCGGTGGATGTCGCGCTCGAGGACCACTTCGCCGCGGAGGAGATCAACGCGGGGGTGGCGGCGAAGGCGGGCTTCACGGGCTCCTTCCCCGGGGAGGCGACCGCGGAGCTGGACGAGCTGCGTCGCACGTTCCAGCAGAAGGCGCATCTGGCCTGTCTCGACCGGGTGTACCGGCACCTGGTCGAGCAGGGCTGGAAGATCGACGGACTGTCCCAGGTCCGGCTGCGGGATGTCCCGGAGTCGGCCGGCCGGGCCGGGTTGCTGCGACGGCGCCGGGACCTCGGCCTGTCGACCGATCCGGACGACGCGCTCGTCGTCGACGACGAGGGCCGTCCGGTGGCGCCGGCGGAGGTGACGCGGCGGCTGCGCTTCGCCAAGGCGGTCCGGGTCAGCGTCGAGGGCAACTCGGCGTTCTGCCGGGGCCTGCTGACGACACGTTACGGAGCCGGGACCGGCGAGACCGGTCCGCTCGGCGATCAGGGGGAACAGGAATGAAGGCGGTACAGCTGAGCAAGTACGACCAGCAGCCCGAGCTGGTCGAGGTCCCTGAGCCGGAGATCACCGGTCCCCTGGACGTGATCGTGCGGATCGGCGGGGCCGGGGTGTGCCGGACCGACCTGCACATCATCGAGGGACAGTGGGAGCAGAAGTCGGGCGTGGTGCTGCCGTACACCATCGGCCACGAGAACGCCGGCTGGGTGCACGCGGTCGGCGACGCGGTGACCAACGTCGCCGTCGGTGACCCGGTGATCCTGCATCCGCTCGTGACCTGCGGGCTGTGCGCGGCCTGTCGCGACGGGGACGACGTGCACTGCGCCGGCTCCCGATTCCCGGGTATCGACAGCGACGGTGGCTACGCGGAGCTGCTGAAGACCAACGCGCGCTCCGTGGTCAAGCTCGACCCGTCGCTGGAGCCCGCGGCCGTCGCGGCGCTGGCCGACGCCGGCCTGACCGCGATCCACGCCGTGCGCAAGGCCGCCGCGCATCTGCGGCCCTCGCAGAAGGTCGTGGTGATCGGAGCCGGTGGTCTCGGGCATATCGGCATCCAGGTGCTGCGGGCGATGTCCGCCGCCGAGATCATCGTCGTCGACCGCTCGTGGGAGGCTCTCGCGCTCGCCGAGGAGCTCGGCGCGCACCACATCGTGCGCGCCGACGGTGAGCAGATCGACGCGGTCAAGGACCTCACCGGGGGCAACGGCGCGGAAGCCGTGCTGGACTTCGTCGGCGAGGGCGGCGCCGTCGAGGACGGGGTGGCGATGCTGCGCCGGGCCGGGAGCTACTACGTCATCGGCTACGGCGGGCGGATCGACGTCCCGACGATCGACATCATCTCCACCGAGATCAACTTCGTGGGGAACCTCGTCGGCTCCTACAGCGACCTGTCCGAGCTGATGGTGCTGGCCGCCCGCGGCCTCGTCACCTTGCACACCGCTCGCTACCCCCTCGAGGAGTTCGCGTCCGCGCTCCATGACCTTGAGCAAGGCAAGGTCCGGGGCCGCGCGATTCTCGTTCCCTGATCGGAAGGACCCACCAATGGCCAAGGACCTGCGGTTCAACGTCGAGGCGCGCCAGCTGCTGCAGGCCGGGGTCGACACCCTGGCCAACGCCGTGAAGGTGACGCTCGGCCCCAAGGGCCGAAACGCCGTCATCGAGAAGCTGACCGGCCCGCCGACCATCACCAACGACGGTGTGACGATCGCCCGGGAGATCCAGCTGCGTGACCCGTTCGCCAACATGGGCGCGCAGCTGGTCAAGGAGGTCGCCACCAAGACCAACGGCGTTGCCGGGGACGGGACGACCACGGCCACCGTGCTCGCCCAGGCCCTGGTCCGGGAGGGCCTGCTGGCCGTTGAGCGGGGCGCCAACCCGATCGCGCTGCGCCGTGGCATCGAGGACGCCGTCGAGGCGGTGACCGAGGCCCTCGCCGGCGCCGCCCGCCGCGTCGAGGGTGAGGCCGAGCTGCTGCGGGTGGCCACCCTTGCCGCCAACGACCCGCGGATCGGGCGGGTCATCGCCGCCGCGATGAACCGGGTCGGCCAGGAGGGTGTCGTCACCGTCGAGGAGTCGGCGTCGTTCGGCATGGACGTGCGCTTCGTCGACGGGCTCGTGTTCGACCACGGCTACATCTCGCCGTACATGGCCACGGACACCGACCGCATGGAGACGGTGTTCTCCGACCCGTACATCCTGCTCACCAACGAGAAGATCTCGAAGGTGCAGGACCTCATGCCGGTTCTGGAGAAGGTCCGGCCGACCGGGCGGCCGCTCGTGATCATCGCCGAGAACATGGACGGACCGGCGCTGGGCATGCTGGTGGCCAACAACGTCCACGAGACGTTCCGGTCGGTCGCCGTCCGGGCGCCCGGGTTCGGGCACCGCAGGCTGGCCCAGCTCACCGACGCGGCCGCGGTCGTGGGCGGCAAGGTGATCACCGGCGATGCCGGGCTGACGCTGGAGGGGGTCACGCTCGATCAGCTCGGCCGCTGCAGCCGGATCACGGTGACCGAGAACGAGACCACGATCGTGGGTGGGGCAGGCTCCGCCGAGAGCGTCTCGCACCGGATCGAGCAGCTCAAGCGGGAGTTCGAGCGCGCACAGAACGAGCAGGACCAGGACTTCCTGCAGGAGCGGATCGCGCGGCTGTCCGGCAGCGTCGCGGTGATCGAGGTCGGCGCCGCCACCGGCGTCGAGCTCAAGGAGAAGCAGCACCGTGTCGAGGACTCACTGGCCGCCACCCGCGCGGCCATCGATGAAGGAGTCGTCGCCGGGGGCGGCACGGCGCTGTTGCACGCCCGTGGTGCGCTGGACCGGCTCGAGGTCGACGGCGAGGACGCACGCTGCGGGGCCGAGATCGTGCGGCGCGCGCTCGGCGAGCCGCTGCGCTGGATCGCGATCAACGCGGGGTACGACGGCGAGCAGGTCCTGAGCGAGGTCGCCGACCTGCCGGCCGGCCACGGCTTCAACGCGGCGAGCGGGCAGTACGTCGATCTGTTCGAGGCCGGGGTGATCGACCCGCTGAAGGTCACCCGGTCCGCGCTGCAGAGCGCGGCCTCGATCGCGGCGCTCATCCTGACCACGGAGACCCTGCTGGTCGAGGAGATCATCAACAACCCCGGCGCGATCGTCGACCCGCAGTTCGGCGACCTCGCGGAAGGCATGGTCCGCCCGTCCAACATCTACTGAGCAGCCGCCCCGCGAGTCGGGGTATTTCCGAGCGCGAGTCGGGGTATTTCCGCGACCGAGTCGCAGTGGACGACCCGACGTCGTACCGCACCGCGGTCAGTCACCCGGGCGCCGCCGTAGTCGCCATGTCGACGACGGCGGCGTCCGGGTGGTTCCCGTCTCGGCCCGCACCCCACCCGGCCTGCGCACCGGCCGGCCCTTGTGGTTCATGGAAATCCGGTTGACCGCTCCGCAACAATCGGCGTGTGATCCCGGCCGTCCGGCCGTGCTGAGTAGCCCCACCGAGAGGAGCCGGCCTTGATTCATGCCCGCGGCCTGACCCAGGTCTTCCACACCCGGCGGGAGCGGGAGAAGGTCACCGTGCAGGCCGTGGCCGGTGTCGACATCGACGTCAAGGAAGGCGAGATCGTCGGTTTCCTCGGTCCGAACGGAGCCGGCAAGACCACCACGTTGCGAATGCTGACCACGCTGCTCAGGCCGACCGCGGGCCAGGCACGGGTGGCCGGGTTCGACGTCACCACCCAGCCGGCCGAGGTGCGCAAGCGCATCGGATATGTGTCCCAGAGCGGTTCCACCTCCGGTGTCGCCCGAGCAGGCGAGGAGATCATGGACCACGGGATGCTGTACGGCATCGGCCGTGGCCAGGCCGAGCGGCGCGGCCGGGAGCTGTTCGAGCAGCTGCAACTCGACGGCCTGTGGGCTCGCCAACCCAAGACGATGTCCGGCGGGCAGCGCCGGCGGCTCGACATCGCGATGGGCCTGATCCACGACCCGAAGCTGGTCTTTCTCGACGAGCCGACGACCGGACTGGACCCACAGGCCCGAGCGAACCTGTGGACCCACATCGCCGACCTACGCGACAACCGCGGCGCGACCGTCTTCCTGACCACGCACTACCTCGACGAGGCCGACACGCTCAGCGACCGGCTGATCATCATCGACAACGGCACGATCGTCGCGACCGACACCGCCGACAACCTCAAGGCCAATGTCGCCGGTGACCTCGTGGACCTGGAGATCAGCGACTTCGAACAGATCGGCGTCGCGGCGGAGAAGCTGGCCTCGATAGCCGACGCCCAGGACGTCGAGGTCGAGGGCACGCACGTGCGCGGGCGCGTCTCACGGGCCGGCATGGCGGTCCCCGGCCTGCTGCGCGACCTCGACCGTGCCGAGGTGGCACTGACCTCCATCGAGGTCCGCAGGCCCACTCTCGACGACGTCTTCCTCAACCTCACGGGCCGCAGCCTGCGGGACGACACGGCCTGAGATCGGAGCAACCTGGATGACCTTCCTGCGCCAGACCTTCATCGTCTTTCGCCGTCAGCTGCGGATGAACCTGCGCAACCCGGCCTGGGTGATCATCGGCATGGTGCAGCCCGTTCTCTACCTCGCGCTGTTCGGTCCGTTGCTCGAACCGCTCGTCGCGCAGTTCGGCGCGACGAACGCCTACACGTTCTTCGTTCCCGGCCTGCTGGTCCAGCTGGGCATCTTCGGTGCGATGTTCGCTGGGTTCAGCCTGATCGCCGAGTGGCGCGAGGGGGTGGTCGAGGCGGAGCGGGTGACCCCGGCCAGCCGGACGGCCCTGCTGATGGGACGCATGGCGCGTGACGTGCTGCAGCTGCTCGTTCAGGCGCTCATCCTGATCGGCCTGGGCTATGCCTTCGGCATGCGCGGTTCGCTCACCGGGATGCTTCTCGGGCTCGCGCTCACCCTGCTGATCGGCTCGGCCTGCGCCGCGTCGTCGAATGCCATCGCGTTGACCACCAAGAGCGAAGACGTCATGGCCCCCTTGCTCAACATGGTGATGATGCCGATCCTGCTGCTGTCCGGCATCCTGCTGCCGATGACCATCGGGCCCGCCTGGCTGCAGTTGGTCAGTGATGTCATCCCGGTCAAGCACATCGTGGACGCTGTGCGCTCCTCGTTCGCCGGCAACCTGGCCGTCTCCGCGATCCTGTGGGGAACGGTGTGGTCACTCGTGCTGTTCGGTCTCGCCGTGTGGTGGGGCACCCGGGTGTTCCGCAAGGAGAACGCCTGAATCGTCTCGGGCGCGCGTCATGGCTCCACGACGCGCCCGTGGGGCGACCCCGAGCACGTTATGGCTCCACAACGCGGCCATCATGAGCTGGTGAAGATGGCCGGACAGGCTCGGCGGGCGCCGGGGGAGGATGTCGCGGGTCACGCGTGGCAGTTCTGGATCGACCGCGGCGGCACGTTCACCGACATCGTCGCCCGGCGGCCGGACGGCGCTCTGATCACCCACAAGCTGCTGTCGGAGAACCCGGCCCGCTATCGGGACGCCGCGGTGGCCGGTATCCGGACGCTGCTCGGGCTCGCCGCCGACGAGCCGGTGCCCGCCGACCGGATCGAGCAGGTCCGGATGGGCACCACGGTGGCCACCAACGCGCTGCTGGAGCGCAAGGGCGAGCGGACCGCGCTGGTCATCACCCGTGGCTTCGGTGACGCGTTGCGGATCGGCTACCAGAACCGGCCGCGAATCTTCGACCGGCAGATCGTGCTGCCGGAGCTGCTCTACGAACGCGTCATCGAGGTCGACGAGCGGATCCAGGCCGACGGTGCGGTGCTGCGGGCCCCCGACCTCGAACGGCTCGCGGTCGAGCTGCGCCGCGCGCACGACGAGGGGGTCCGGGCGGTCGCCGTGGTCGGTATGCACAGCCACCTCCACCCGGCTCACGAGCAGGCGATCGGCGCGCTCGCCGCACACATCGGCTTCGCCCAGGTCTCGCTGTCCAGCGAGGTCAGCCCGCTGATGAAGCTCGTCCCACGCGGGGACACCGCCGTCGTCGACGCCTACCTCTCACCGGTGCTGCGCCGCTACATCGACCAGGTGGCCGAGCAGCTTCCCGGTGTGCGCCTGATGTTCATGCAGTCCAACGGTGGCCTGGCCGAGGCGGGGCATTTCCGTGGCAAGGACGCGATCCTTTCCGGCCCGGCGGGCGGCATCGTCGGGATGGCCCGGATGTCGCAGCTGGCGGGGTTCGACAAGGTCATCGGGTTCGACATGGGCGGGACGTCCACCGACGTGTCGCATTTCGCCGGCGACTACGAGCGGGTGTTCCACACCCAGGTGGCCGGGGTTCGGCTGCGTTCGCCGATGCTCGCGATCCATACGGTCGCGGCGGGTGGCGGGTCGATCCTGCACTTCGACGGCAGCCGTTACCGGGTCGGCCCCGACTCGGCGGGTGCGTATCCCGGACCGGCCTGCTACCGGGGCGGCGGCCCGCTCACCCTCACCGACGCCAACGTCATGCTCGGGCGGATTCAGCCGGACCACTTCCCGCACGTCTTCGGGCCCACCGGCGACCAGCCGCTGGACGCCGAGGTCGTGCGCCGCCGGTTCACCGAGCTGGCCGAACAGATCCGCCGGGCGACCGGGGACGACCGCACACCCGAGCAGGTCGCCGAGGGCTATGTGTCGATCGCGGTCACGAACATGGCCGGAGCGATCAAGCGGATCTCGGTCGAGCGGGGCCACGACGTCACCGAGTACGCGCTCACCACGTTCGGCGGCGCGGGCGCCCAGCACGCCTGCGCCGTGGCCGACTCGCTGGGGATCCGCACCGTGCTGGTCCCGCCGATGGCCGGGGTGCTGTCCGCGCTGGGAATCGGCCTGGCCGACACCACCGTGATACGCCAGCAGTCGGTGGAGGCCCACCTCGAGCCCGCGGTCGGCCCGCGGCTGCGCCGGCTCGCCGACGAGCTGGCGGCGGCGGCGCGCGCCGAGCTGCGCGCGGAGGGGGTGCCCGACGAGCGGGTCGGCGTGATCCCCCGCGCGCACCTGCGCTACGACGGCACCGACACAGCGGTGCTGGTGACCCTGCCGGACCCGATCGACCTCGAGGCGATGAGCGCCGAGTTCACCGACCGCTACCGGCAGACCTACTCGTTCCTGATGGACCGCCCGCTGGTCGTGGAGGCGGTGTCCGTGGAGGCGATTGGGCGCACCGACCAGCCCGACCTCTCCGAACGTGCCGGGCGCTGCCCGGACCCGCGGGCGGAGCCGGTCGCCACGGTCCGGATCCACGCCGCCGAGCGCTGGCGCGACGCACCGCTGTACCAGCGGGAGCGGCTCGGGCCCGGCGCGACCGTCGAGGGCCCGGCGATCATCGCGGAGGCCAACGCCACCACCGTGGTCGACGAGGGCTGGCGGGCGACGCTGGACCCGCAGGGGCATCTGGTGCTGCGGCGGATGGCCGCCCGCCGGGACGCCGACGTCGGCACCGCGGCCGACCCGGTGCTGCTGGAGATCTTCAACAACCTGTTCATGTCGATCGCCGAGCAGATGGGAGCGGCGCTGGAGTCGACGGCGCAATCGGTCAACATCCGGGAGCGGCTCGACTTCTCGTGCGCGCTGTTCGACCCCGACGGCAACCTCATCGCCAACGCTCCGCACATCCCGGTGCACCTCGGGTCGATGGGGACGAGTGTCAAGGAGGTGATCCGGCGCAGCGGGGCGCGGATACGGCCGGGAGAGGTCTACGCCGTCAACGACCCGTACCACGGTGGCACCCACCTGCCCGACGTCACGGTGATCACTCCGGTCTTCGACGAGGACGGCACCACGATCCTGTTCTTCGTCGCCTCGCGCGGGCATCACGCGGAGATCGGCGGGCTCACCCCGGGCTCGATGCCCGCGGACAGCCGACAGCTGGCCGAGGAGGGCGTGCTGTTCGACAACTGGCTGCTGGTCGCCGCGCCCGACGGAGACGGTGCCGCGGGCCGGTTCCGGGAGGCCGAAACCCGGGAGCTGCTGATGGGCGCGCCCTACCCGTCCCGCAGCCCGGAGACCAACCTGGCCGACCTGCGCGCCCAGGTGGCGGCCAACGCCAGGGGCGTCGCCGAGGTCCGGAAGATGATCGAGCATTTCGGTCTCGATGTGGTGATCGCCTACATGCGCCACGTCCAGGACAACGCCGAGGAGGCCGTCCGGCGCGTCATCGATGCCCTCGACGACGGGGAGTACCGGTACGAGATGGACTCCGGCGCCCAGATCGTCGTGCGGGTCACGGTCGATCGCGCCGCGCGGTCCGCAGTGATCGACTTCACCGGGACCTCGCCGCAGCTGGCCACGAACTTCAACGCGCCGAGTTCGGTGGCCACGGCCGCCGTCCTGTATGTGTTCCGGACGCTGGTCGCCGACGACATCCCGCTCAACGACGGGTGCCTGCGCCCGCTGCGGATCGTCATCCCGGACGGGTCGATGCTCGCGCCGCGGTATCCGGCGGCGGTGGTCGCGGGCAACGTCGAGACCTCGCAGGCGATCACCGGGGCGCTGTACGCCGCGCTGGGCGTGCAGGCCGAGGGCTCCGGGACGATGAACAACGTGACGTTCGGGAACGAGCATCACCAGTACTACGAGACGGTGGGCTCGGGCTCCGGCGCCGGGGCCGGTTTCGCGGGCGTGGCGGTTGTGCAGACACACATGACCAACTCCCGGTTGACCGACCCCGAGGTGCTGGAATGGCGGTTCCCCGTCCTGTTGGAGGAGTTCCGGGTCCGTCCGGGCAGCGGCGGTGACGGCGCATGGCGCGGCGGTGACGGCGCCGTGCGCCGGATCCGGTTCCGGGAGCCGATGACGGTGAGCACCCTGTCGGGCCACCGTCGCCGCCCGCCGTACGGGATGGCGGGCGGCGCGCCGGGAGCCCTCGGCGCCAATCGCGTGGAGCGGGCCGACGGTGCGGTGGTGGCGATGCGCGGCTGCGACTCGGTCCCGGTGCAGCCCGGCGACGTGCTGGTGGTCGAGACCCCGGGTGGGGGCGGGTACGGGCGAGCCTGAGCGCGGCTACGGTGTGCCCGGACCCGCCTCCTCGGCCGCGGCCGCCTCCTCGGCCAGGGCGTCGTCGATGAGCTTCTCCAGTCCGGCGAAGCTGTGCCGTTTGCCGTCGGTGCGCAGCACGACGACGCCGTCGTCGTCCACGCCGGCCTCGGCCAGCGCCTCGGTGATGCCGTGCGCGGTCTGCAGTGCCTCCTTGCCGAAACGGTCCCGCGCCTGATGCTTGGGGTGAATGGTGATCTTTTCGGAATGTTCGTGTGGCATAGGCCTCCAAGTAAAGACGGTGAGGCTGCGCTTACCCAATACTCTCTCGCAACGAATGCGATTGGTCACCCAGTGTTCCGGTGTGGCTGCCGCGGAAGGGAGACGAGGGTGAGAGCCCAGGTGGTTGCACATTGGCTCTGCAGGACCTGCGAGGTGGAGGGTCGTGATCCAGATCGCGAGCCGACCTGCTGGAACTGTGGTGGTTCGGTGACGGTCACCGCGCGACCGACCGTGTTTCTCGACTCCATCCGCGGTGAGATGGAGTAGCGGGCCCGCGCGCCGGGGGCACCCGACACGCGGGCCCTGGTCAGGCGATGGTTGTGACTACGAGGTGACCGCGCATTGGCCCCGGTCGGCCTTGGTCGGTCCGGCGGCCGAGGGCTTGATGTCGAAGTCGAAGATCGCCGTTGGCAGGTACAGCGAGCAGCAGGCGTTCGGGATGTCCACGATCCCGCTCACCCGGCCTTCGATGGGCGCCGAGCCGAGCAGCAGGTAGGCCTGTTCGCCGGAGTAGCCGAACTTCTTCAGGTACTCCACCGCGTTCAGGCAGGCCCGCCGGTACGCGACCGTCGCGTCCATGTAGTAGTTCTCGTCGGTCTCGCGGTCCACCGACACCCCGATGAACGTCACGAACTCGGAGTAGCGTGGCTCCACGTTGCCCGGCATGAACACGGGGTTCGTGGTGATTCCGTACGTTTCCATACCGCCCTTGATCAGGTCGATGTGGAAGTCGATGAAGCCCCCCATCTCGATGGCGCCGCAGAATGTGATCTCGCCGTCGCCCTGACTGAAGTGCAGGTCACCGCCGGAGAGTTTCGCCTCGGGGACGTGCACCGGGTAGAAGACCCGCGAGCCTCGGGTGAAGTTCTTGATGTCGTGGTTGCCGCCGTTCTCCCGGGCCGGCACGGTGCGTGCGCCGTCGCGGGCGATCGCTTCGGCCACCGAGCCCGTCGCCGTCCCGCCGAGCGAGCTCTGCTCCAACGGTGGAAGTGCCAGCGGCGGGACCCGGTCCGGGTCGGTGGCGATCAGCGCCCGCTCCCGCTGGTTCCAGCGTGCGAGCAGGTCGGCCGAGGGCGCCGTGCCGAACAGGCCGGGGTGCGTGATGCCGGTGTAACGGATGCCCGGCAGGTGCCGTGATGTCGCCACCTGACCGGAGAAATCCCAGATCGCCTTGTAGGCGTCGGGGAAATAGTCGGTCAGGAAGCCGCCGCCATTGGCCTTGGCGAAGATGCCGGTGTATCCCCAGCCCTGTCCGGGGGCGTCGCCGTACTCCTGCGGGGCCTGCACCGGGCCGAGGTCGAGGATGTCCACGACCAGGAGGTCACCGGGTTCCGCGCCCTCCACCCCGATCGGACCGGACAGCATGTGCGCGCGGGTCAGGTCGACGTCGCGCACGTCGTTGGCCGAGTCGTTGTTGCCGATCTGCGCGTCGGTCCACTCCCGGCACTCCACCCGGATCATCTGCCCGGGCCGCACCATCACCGCGGTGGGCACGTCCGGGTGCCACCGGTTGTGCCCCGGCACCGCTTGGTCGCGCATCGACTTGGACTGGTCAACGCTGAACACCACATCTGGCATGTCAGTTCTCCTTACGTTGACAACCTCGCCGGATCAGCTCGTGGCCGCCGGAACGGTCGGGGTGGGTTCGGGCGCCACCTCCTCGGGAACTCGCCGCTTGCGGGCGAGCGGCAGAAGGGCCAGGAACACGACGACACCGAAGATCGCGAGAGCGAGGGCGGTCTCGTTCGGGTTGGTCCACCTGCCGGTGAAGATCAGCATCGCCGGGATCGCTGCGGTGACCCAGGCCTGAATGATCGTCACCCAGCCCGTGTACTGGGTCAGTGCTTCGCGTTTGAGCCCGAGCACGACGAAGAACAAGGCCCACAAGAACGCCCAATACAGCCAGATCACGCCGAACGGGCGGTTCGCGACGGTCTGGAAGTTGGCATAGGAGAAGCCCAGCGCGACAATTGCCACGAAGAGGGAGAACCACCCCACACCGGTCGTATCAAGGCCGGCCAGGAGTCCGATCCCGACGTAGAGATAGGTGAAGCCGAAAAGATAGATTCCGGCGGCGGCGGTGATCAGCGCTGGGTCTCCGTTGGCGGCAATGATCAGATAGGTCGGCGTGACGACCTGCAGTCCGCCGACGAAGAGATTCATCGGCGCCGCGGCTTTGGGGTCGACTCTGCCGATGAGCAGCAGGCCATTGATGAACAGAACCGCACCGACGTACAGCAGACCGACGATGGCCATCTGGAGTCCTCCTCTAAGGGATCCACTCGTCCGGGCCGGGATTGCGGGTCGTGTCAGGCGCGCACGGGCACGGCCTGATGGGTCGTGACGACGACCGGGCGGCGGCGCACAACGGGCGGTTCCACCGTCCCCACGTCTGGTGTATCGGTGCTCTTCCGATATCGAGCCATCACCGTCACCACCCCGTCGACTCCGGGCGCGCCGGTCACGGTGACGCGAAAATAGGGACCCGACTAGGGTCGAAGGACCCTTGTTTAGTCAAGCGGTCCGGGACTCAGCCGGAGGGGACGCTGGGTTCGTCAGATTGGTCAGGGCCGTCCAGGCCATCCGGTGTAGCAGCGCCGCGACCTCGGTGGTGCTGCCGCGGGTGCGACTGTGCGGGGTGGAGTTCAGCAGCCCGAACGCGCCATGCGCGGCGATCCGCGCCGTCTCGGCGGTCAGGTCGGGATTGACCCGGCGCAGCACGTCCACCCAGATCTCCACGTAGGTGCGTTGCAGCAGCCGGACCCGGCGCCGCGGCTCGGGGGGCAGGTTGGCGAGGTCGCGGTCCTGCACGATGATGAGTTCCGGCTCCCGCAGCGCGAAGTCGACCTGGAAGTCGATGAGTGCCGCGAGCACCTCGCGCGGGTCGTCGCTGGCGGCGGCCCGGTCCTGGCCACCGGCCAGCAGGTGCTCACTGATCCCGATGAGCATCTCGGCGAGCAGCGCCTCCTTGCCGGGAAAGTGTCGGTAGAGTGCGGGCCCGCTGACGCCGACGGCGGCGCCGAGGTCGGCGATGCTCACTCCGTGGAAGCCGTGCCGGGCGAACAGCTGCGCGGCCACACCGAGGATCTGCTCGCGTCGGCTGGGGCCGTCGGGAACGGCCGCGCCGGCGCCGGGGGAGGCCGCCATCGGGCCAGCCTAGCGCGTTCAGTTAACGATCCCTAACTGGCCTGGCGGTATTCCTCAGCGGCCGCACAGCGGCTGCCACCTACCCTGAGCGGGTGAGTCGGCTCCGTGAGCGGTTGCGCGCACGCCTGGGCGTGCGCGCGGCATCCGCGCTGGCCGCGGCCGCCTCGGTGGCGGTCGTGCTGATGCTGGCCGGGGCGGTCCTGGTCGTCCTGCTCGACCGGTCGATGCGCGACTCCCTGGAGAACACGGCGATCCAGCAAAGCACCCAACTCGGGCAGCGGGTGGCCGCGAACTTCGAGGGCGAGCTCAAGCGGAACGCGGTCGATGCCACCGGCAAACGCACCGACCTCGTGCAGGTCATCACCGATTACTCCCCGAGGGACCACGCCGGCAGCGACATCCAGATCATCGGTTCGTCCGATGTGCTGGGCGAGCGGCCGCGGATGAGCGAGCTGATGCCTGGACCGGGGGAGATCGTGGTCGACCCGGTGCGCACCGTCGAACTGGAGGACGGGACGCGAGCCGAGGCGCTGGTGGTCGCGCAGGGGTTCGACACGAAGTACCGGCCCGTCGTCGTGCTCGCCGCGCAACCGCTCGGGCCCGTTCACCAGGCCGTCGACACCGTGTTCGTGATGGTGCTCATCGGGGTGCCGTTCCTGGTGCTGATCACCGGATGGATCACCTACCTGTTCGCGGGTCGCGCGCTGCGCCCGGTGGAGGCGATGCGCGCGCAGGTGGCCGAGCTGACCGACCGCGACCTCGGACGCCGGGTGCCGGTGCCGCCCGCCCGCGACGAGATCGCCCGGCTCGCCGAGACCATGAACACCATGCTGGCGCGGCTGGAGGCCGCGCAGGGGGTGCAGCGCCGGTTCGTCGCCGACGCCAGCCACGAGCTGCGCAGCCCACTGGCCACCATCGCGACCGGCCTCGAACTGATGGCCGGCCCCGACGGCGCAGACCCGGCGACGGTGGCGACGCTGCGTGGCGAGACCGAGCGGCTCAACCGCCTCGTCGAGGGCCTGTTGCTGCTGGCCCGCGCGGACGAACGGGGCCTGCAGCCACGCCGGGAGGAGGTCGACCTCGACGAGGTCGTCCAGGCCGAACGGACCCGCCCGAGCGAGGTCGGCGGGGTGACCCCGCAGGTGCGGGCCGAGCCGGTGCGGGTGGTCGGCGACCGCGGGCAGCTGCTCCGGGTGGTCCGCAACCTGGTCGACAACGCCCGCCGACACGCGCGGTCGCGCATTCTCGTCACGGTGACCCGGCGCGGCCCGAACGCAGTGCTGGAGGTGGCCGACGACGGACCCGGGGTGCCGGTGGCCGAGCGGGCGCGGGTCTTCGAACGGTTCGTCCGGCTCGATGAGGCGCGGGCACGGGCCGATGGCGGCGCCGGGCTCGGTCTCGCGATCGTCGCCGAGGTGGTGGCCGCGCACGGCGGCGACGTCGCGGTGGAGGACGCGCCGGGCGGCGGCGCGCTGTTCCGGGTGCGGCTGCCGGCGATCCCCGAGCCCGGCCCGGCCCCGTCCGACGTCGCCGCGGTCCGCGCGCCGTGGGCTCGCGCTCAGCCCGGTTCGATCATGCGGTAACCCACCCCACGCAGGGTCTCGATGCTGCGCGTCCCGAACGGGCCATCGATCTTTCGTCGTAGGTAGCCGATGTAGACCTCGACGACGTTGACCTCACCCTCGTAGTGGGCATCCCATACCGAACGCAGGAGGTCGATCTTGGTGACGACCTCCCCCGCGTGGCGCATGAGGTGCTCGAGCACCCCGAACTCGCGCGGGGTCAGGGTGATCTCCACGTCGCCGCGGTGCACCCGATGCCGCGCCGGGTCCAGCCGGAGATCGCCGACGGTCAGCACGGTCGGGCGCGCATCGCCGGCGCGGCGCAGCAGGGCCCGCAGCCGGGCGAGCAGCACGACGAAGGAGAACGGTTTGGTCAGGTAGTCGTCGGCGCCGAGATCGAAGGCGTCGGCCTCGTCGTACTCACCGTCCTTGGCCGTGAGCATGAGCACCGGTGTCCAGACCCCGGCCGCACGCAGTCGTTCCAGGATCCGGTAGCCCGAGAGGCCGGGCAGCATGATGTCCAGGACGACGACGTCATGCTCGCCCTCGGTGGCCGCCGCCAACCCCGACGGGCCATCGTGGGCGACCTGAACGGAGTGACCCTCCGCAACCAAGCCGCGCCGAACCAGTTCGGCCAGCGGACGTTCGTCCTCGACCAGCAGCACCCGCACGACCCAGACGGTAGAGCGTGGCGCCCGCCGCGCGGCGGGCGGACCGGCGCAGCCGGGGGAACCCGCGGTCCACCCCGATCGTCGCGAGCAGCAGCAGCAGCGCCGCCTGGCCGAGCAGACCGGGGGCGAGTGGGCTGTCGCCGCTGCCGTACCAGGACCGGGTGAGCGGGGACAGGCTCGCCCAGTAGGTACTGAGTCCCTGGTCGAAGCCCGCGGCGGCCGAGTTGGCGATCAGATGCTCGGCCACCCCGTAGCCGGCGAGGCCGACGACGACCAGCCCGAGCAGCCGAGCGAGCGGCAGCAGCCGGGCCCGTCCCGGTACCAGCAGCATGACCAGCGTCGCGATGAGCAGACCGGCGGCGAACCAGGGCACGAGGTTCCCCCCGCCCGGGGTGCCGGCCTCGGTGATCGCCCCGAGGGTGCCCAGGGCGCAGAGCGCGAGCAGGGTGTAGCGGACGACACCCAGGGCCGGCGGCGCAGCGCCGCGGCTGGTGGACCCGAGGTCGGATTGTGTGATCATGCCTTCTCCTCGGCCGGCAACACGAACGAGTGTCCGGATGGCCGCTGAAGGCACGCTGAGGATGGCCGGGACGCGGGCGGTTGCGCCCGGTGTCGCGCGGCGGTGGAGCAGCGTCGGCGGGGTCAGAGTTCTTCAGCATGACCCGGAAGGTGTGGCGGGCGCTGCGCGACGCCCGGGCCTGAGGCCCAGGTGTACGACGCCCGGGGCCGGATGCAGCAGGAAGTCGCGGTGACTGATGTTGTACGCATAGGCGCCGGCCAGCGCGAACACCACGATGTCACCGGCGCGGACCCGACCCGCGCGGATCCGGCGGGCCAGCACGTCCTTGGGCGTGCACAGCTGCCCGACGAAGGTCACCGTTGCGTCGGCCCCGGTGTCCGGGCGCGCCCAGGGCCGGTCCCAGCCGTCGGTGGAAAGCACGGCGAGCGGCTGGTCGTGGCCTTTGGCGGCGGGGGTCCGCAGATGGTGCGTGCCGCCGAGGCAGATCGCGAACCACTCGCCGTGGCTGCGCTTGAGCTCCAGCACGCGGGTGACGTACCAGCCGGAGTAGGCGCTGACCGCGCGGCCCGGTTCGATCCGCAGCACCGGCGCGGCGGCGCCGTCGAGGCGGGTGAGCGCATGCCCGGCGAGCAGGCGTCCGTACTCGGCCCAGTCGAAGCGCCGCTGCGGGCGGTGGTAGTCCACCGCCATCCCGCCGCCGACGTTGACCTCGGCGAGCCGCATCCGGTGCCGCCGCGCGAAGTCCAGCGCCCAGCCCAGCACCGCGTCCCCCTGGGCGGCGCACGCCCTCGGGTCCAGGCCGCTCGCGAGGTGGGCGTGCACCCCGGTGATCCGCACTCCCGGCAGCGCGGCGAGCGCGGCGGCGCAGGCGTCCGCCTCGGCGGGGTCCATGCCGAACGGGCTCGGGGCGCCGCCCATGGTCAGCGCGGCCCCCGGGACCGAGGAGCCGGGAATGTTGACCCGCAACAGCACCGTGGCGACCGTGCCCGCCACGCGGGCCGCGGCGTCCAGCCTGCGCAGCTCGGTGAGGCTCTCCACGTGGTAGCGCGCAACGCCCGCGGCCACCGCCGCGGCCAGTTCGGCGTCGGTCTTGCCGGGTCCGCCGAACGCCAGTTCCACGCCTGGCACGTGCCGCCGGACGTGGGCGAGCTCGCCGCCACTGGCCACCTCCAGCCCGTCGACGTGCCGGGCGGCGGTCGCGAGCACGGCCGGGTCCGGGTTCGCCTTGACCGCGTGCAACACCTCCAGCCGCAGCCCGGCTGCGGCGCCGGCCGCGCGGACCCGCGCGCACAGGTCCGCGGTGTGCGCGTCGAGATGGTCGAGGTCGTAGACGTAGGCGGGCACCGCGTCCCGGCGGACGAGGTCGGTGGCCGCCGCGGCCACACCCGGGGTGAGCAGGTTCATCGCGGCTCCCCGCAGAGCGCGCGACCCATCGGATGGGGAAACGGCACATATCCGGCGTGCCGGTCGGCGGCCCGCTCCCAGCGCACCAGCAGGTTGGTCTTGGCCGGCAGCGGCACCCCCGCGAGCAGCGCGCGCAGCCGGGGTGGGTGCCCCAGCTCGGCGCTGACGGCGGCCAGCACCTCGGCGAGGATCTCCCAGAGCCGCTGTTCGAACCGGTCCGCGCCCGGCCCGGCAGCGGCGGCCAGATCGGTCAGCGCGCCGGCGAACTCCGCCAGGTGATTGACGAACAGGCAGTAGGCGATCCGGTTCCAGGCCCGCGGCTCGTCGTAGGAGATGGCCCCCGCGACGTCGGCCGGAAGGACCGCCAGCGCGTCGGCGTGCCGCTCGCCCACCAGCTTGGTGCCCTCCAGATCGCGGGCGAGCACCCGGACCGGCATCTGGTCCGATCCCACCACGACCAGCACGTTCTGGGGATGCGGCTCGAGCACGACGCCGTGCTCGGCCCACAGCCGCAGCACCGGCGCGACCAGCAGCGACAGGTAGCGCCGCCACCACAGCTCGGCCCATCCGGCGAGGTCGGCGGTGCCGGCGCGGACGGCGAGATCGACCAGCCGGGTGCCGGTACCCGCGGGATCCGGGTACTCCGCCGCCAGGGTCCCGGCCAGATGCACCCGCTCGCCCGGACGCACGTGGTCGCGCAGCCCGGACCGCACGATCGTGCCCAGCGCCTCCAGGAGCCGGTGCCGCGGACCGGGATCGAGGCCGGGCAGGTCCACCGAGCGCGCGGCGGGCTCGGCCAGCACGGCGAAGCCCGGGTGGGCGCCGGCCACCTCGGCGCACGGCAGTTCCAGCAGCCGGGTCAGCGCGACCGCGCCCGCGAGCTCGTATGACGCGTTCTTGCGCAGGCAGTTGGTGATCCGCACGTGGAGGCTGGTCTTGAGGAACCGGTCGGCCTCGGGCTGGTAGAGCGTCCGCACGCTCGCCGTCGGATGGCACGGGACGCCGATCTCGCCGAGGTCGTGCAGGACCCCGCAATCCAAGGCGGCCTGCAGCGCCGGTCCGAGCTCCGGGTCGGTTTCGATCAGCCGGTACTGCCATGGATGGACCGGGACCGCCCGCCGGTCCGGGCCGACCCGATCCCGGTGTGCGTCGAGCAGGAACGCGGTGCACGCCTGGTCGTCGAAGTGTGCCCAGGGGTCGACGACGTGGTCGTGTACGTACTCGGCCGGGACGGAGAGCCAGCGCAGCGGGAAGGCGGTGCGGGCCTCCGGCGCGTAGCGACGCCACTGACCGGAGTCGCCGGACCGCCACTTCGGCGTGGGGTGGCGAGGATGGCCCCCGAGCAGGGCCTGCTCGGAGTCGAGGTAGGCGCCCGCGATCCCGCCGACGACCCGCCACGGCACGTCCGGCCGGGTCGCCAGGATCTCGGCGAGCGCATCCCGGCTCGCGCTCACCTGGGACACGAACTCGTCGTTGCGGTATCCCGTCTGCAGGGTCAGCTCCGCGCCGACCAGGCCGGCGAGCCGCTCCGGCCCCACCGGGTCCCACCGCTCGCCGGTCAGCAGCTCGACCGGGGCGGGCGCGAAGCGGTGCAGGGTCACCGGTGAGCGGCGCCGCAGCCGCGCACGCAGCAGCAGGCCCGTGTGGGCCAGCCGGACGACCAGGTGCTCTCCGGTCACCCTGGTCTGTCGCTGCGGCCCGGCGACCTCGCGGACCAGCACGCCGAGCAGGGTGTGCGCGGACAGCAGATCGGCGTCCGGGCCGGCCGCGGTGGCCTGCGGCGGCGGCGCGGCTTCGGGCGGGGACAAGGTCACCATGGTCACGGTGCGCTCCGTTCCTCTCGTCGTCCCGTGCGCAGGTAGTTGGGTCCGCTGCGGCGGTAGTGCTTGTTGACGTCGGCGCAGCCCAGCCGGTGTTTGGGCAGCAGGGTGCCCGCGGTGACCATCGCCTTGATCGGCCACCGGTCGGCCTCGAGCACGTGGCGGCGCAGCAGGTCGGTGGCGGCGACCGAGCCGGGGTCGGCCGGGTCGCACCAGCGTTGCGCCGCCTCCTCGACGCGGCCGCGGGCCAGTGCGAACAGCCGCCCGCGGCGATTCGCGTCGGCGCCGGCGTGCTCGACGACGAGCGCGCCGACGCAGAGGTGCAGGGTGATCGTCACGACCACGTCGGCCAGCTCCGCCGGGTCCGACACCGCGATCCGCCGATCGTGGAACGCGGCCGGGGTGACGGGCAGCGGCGCGTCCTGGCCGAGCGCGGCGGCGAGGCGGGCACAGTCGATCCGGGCGCCGTCGTCGTCCTTGTAGACCAGCCGCAGCCAGTCCGGGTCGCCCTCGCGGACGGCGACGGTGATGTTCTGCTGGTGTGCCTCCAGCGCGATGCCGTAGCGCAGCCACAGCGCGAGATGCCAGTCGAGCAGGGCGCACAGATAGGCGTCGAACCAGGCGATCGGGTCGGCGCCGGTGTGCCGGGCCGCGAGGCCGTCGAGCACGGTGTCGCCGGGGCGGTGCGGGTCGGGAGCCAGCAGCGCGGCGAGCGGGACGAGGGTGTCCCCGGCCAGCTCGGCCGGATAGCGGCGGACGAGCACGGCCAGCCGGTCGTCGTCCGGACTGTCGAGCCACCGCGTCTCGTCGGCGAGCAGCACCCGCCGGCGCAGCCGCGGTTCCCGGCGCAGCACCGCCGTGAGCAGCCGGTGCACGGTGTCGCCGTCGGCCAGCGTGCCGGGGGCGATCGTGCGCCGGTTGCGCCGCCCGAGGGTCGCGGTCGGCAGCGGCAGCTTCAGGTGCACGCCGGGGTCGGCGTCGAGGGCGACCGTGCGGGTGGACAGGGTGGGGGTGACGGTGGGGCCGGTGGCCGCGACGAGGCCCGGTACGCCGCGGTCGGCGGTGAGTGGGTGCACGGGCACCGCGAGGTGGTCCCGGTCGGCCTCCGGCCGGGCGCCGAGGCGGGACGGGGCCGGCCACCAGCCGGGCGGCCCGGCGGCCTCGAACGCGGGCGAGAACCGCAGCCGCGCCCGCGGCACGACGACCCAACGCAGCGGGAACGACGGCTGGAACTCCGGGGCGTATCGGCGCAGCTCGGTCTCGCTCAGCCCCCACCGGCAGCGCCCGGTCGGGTATACGGGGTGATCGCGCAGCGCGGCCAGCGCCTCATGGCGCAGCATCCCCGCGAACCCGGCGACGGGGGGTTCGCCGGCCAGCCGGGCGCGCAGCCGTGGACCGGCGAGGTCGTGCAGCCGCACGGTGGCCAGGGTCTGCGTGCACTCCTGGATGAAGTCGGCCCAGCCGGCCCGGGTCTCGGCGTCGCCGTCCGGGGCCAGCGCGGCGAGGGCCCCGGCCAGTGAGTCGACGACCACCGGGCCCCCCGGGGTGTGCGGGCCGTCCAGCACGAGGATCGGGGCCGCGACGGCGTGTTCGGCGAGGAACCCGTCGGGCCGCACCGGCAGCGCGACCGTGTGCCCGTCGCGAAGCCGGGCCCGCCACCAGGTCTGGTCCGGCGGCAGCGCGGGCAGCGCCGGGTCGTTGACCGGGGCGCCCGCGCTGGACAGGCCGAGATGGTCCTCCCGGAGCAGCGCGTCGAGCACCCGCTGGAGCAGACGGCTTTCGGCGCTCATGTGTGCACCGCCGCGGACTCGATCGGCCAGGCCGCGGTGGCGCGGAACCGGTCGAGGGCGGCGTCCACCCGCCGGGCGTCGGGGCCGATCCCGTGGACGACGGCCAGGTAGTCCCGGTTCGTGCCGTGCCACTCGGCGTCGGTCCCGACCGCGCGCAGCAGGCGGTGGCCGAGCCGGATCCCGTCGGGGAGCTCGATGACACCCTCGGCGGGCGCGTCGGCCAGCCGCCCGGCGCGGTCGGCCAGGACGTAGTCGACCCGGGCATGGCGGCCCAACCGGGTCGGGTCGGGCAGGTCGGAGGGCAGCGGCTCGCCGCGGTGCAGCCGGATCAGCGTGGCGAACAGGTCGAACCCGAGCAGTTCGGCGCAGACCAGGTCCATGGTGTCGCCGATGAGCCGATAGTTGACCTCGATGATCCGGGCGCGGTCGCCGTGCACGACGAACTCGGTGTGGCAGGCGCCGAGGCCGACGCCGAGGGCCGCGAGTTGGGCCCGCAGATGCGCCTGCACGGGCTGGGGCAGCACCGGGTCCCAGTCCAGCCGGGACTCGGCGAAATGCGGCGGCGGTCCGAGTGCGGTCCGCCAGGAGCCGAGGTGGTGCAGCGCGGTGCCGTCGCCGAGGGTGTCGTAGGTGCGCAGCGTCCCCGGCAGGAACTCCTCGACCAGCAAGGCCGCGCCGGGTCGGCGGGCGCGGATCTGGGCGACCCGGTCCCGCAGCGCGTCGGCTCCGGTGACCAGCAGGACGTCCTCGCTGGCCACACCCTCGCACGGCTTGACCACCGCCGGGTAGGGCAGCCCGGCCGCGACCTCGTCCGGGTCATCGGCGGGGCCGATCTCGGCGCAGGCGACGGTGTCGAGGCCGGCCGCCGCCAGCATTCGGCGGGCCAGGAACTTGTGCTTGCACCGCTGCGTCGCCCGCCACGGCTTGGCGGGCAGGTCGAGCAGTTCGGCGGCGAGCGCGGTCGGGGTCTGCAGGTGGTCGCTGTTGCTGAACAGCGCCTCCGCGGGCCCGAACCGGCGGCGCAGCGCGTGGACCCGGGCAGCCACCGCGGCGGCGTCGCGGACCGCGGCGGGCACCACGGCCAGCGGGGGGGACGGGTGGTCGGCGTACGCGGTCCGGTGGGCTTCGGGGCCGTCGGTGAGCAGCACGACCTCGGTCCCGAGCCGGGCCGCGGCGGGCAGCAGGCCGTGCGTGACGGCGTCGGTCGGGTTGAGTGCGGTCAGGTACAGCGGCACGGAGCTTCTCCCGGCACGTGATGGTCAAGGGCACCCGCCGATGACTCTGTGAACACGATCGACTACGGACAGTGTCCTATACAGCGCAGGCTGGCCTAACTAAGGCAAGCCTCGGGATCGGCGATGCCGGATCGGGGTCTGGCGCAGCCTGTTAATGACCGCTAACCTGTTAATGACCGCTAACCGAGGAGGGGCCTGTGCCTGCGACCCTGTCCAGCGCCGTCGACCCGGCCGACGAGGCGGCGACGCGCAACGCCGAGTCGCATCGCGCCCTGGTCGCCGACCTGAACGCCCGGCTGGCAGCGGCCCGGCTCGGCGGTCCCGAACGGGCTCGCGCCCGGCACGTCGAGCGCGGCAAGATGCTGCCGCGCGACCGGGTGGACGCGCTGGTCGATCCGTCCTCGCCATTCCTGGAGCTCTCGCCGCTGGCCGCCACCGGGATGTACGGCGACGAGGCCCCGGGCGCCGGGATGATCACGGGCGTCGGGCGGGTCGCCGGGCGGGAATGCGTGATCGTCGCCAACGACGCCACCGTCAAGGGCGGCACCTACTACCCGATGACGGTCAAGAAGCACCTGCGCGCGCAGGAGGTCGCCCTGCACAACCGGCTGCCGTGCATCTACCTCGTCGACTCCGGTGGGGCCTACCTGCCCGAGCAGGACAACGTCTTCCCCGACCGCGAGCACTTCGGCCGCATCTTCTACAACCAGGCCACGATGTCCGGGCTGGGCATCCCGCAGATCGCCGCCGTGCTCGGCTCGTGCACCGCGGGCGGCGCGTATGTGCCCGCGATGAGCGACGAGGCCGTGATCGTGCGCAACCAGGGAACGATCTTCCTCGGCGGCCCGCCGCTGGTGAAGGCCGCTACCGGCGAGGTCGTCAGCGCCGAGGAGCTGGGCGGCGGCGAACTGCATTCGCGGATCTCCGGGGTCACCGACCATCTCGCCGCCGACGACGCGCACGCGCTGCAGATCGTGCGGTCCATCGTCGAGACGCTGGGCCCGCGCGCCCCGCGGCCCTGGGACATCCGGCCCACCGAGGAGCCGCTGGCCGACCCGGCCGAGCTCTACAGCGTGGTGCCGACCGACTCCCGCACCCCCTACGACGTGCGCGAGGTGATCGCCCGGATCGTCGACGGGTCCCGGTTCGGTGAGTTCAAGGCCGAGTACGGGACGACCTTGGTCACCGGGTTCGCCCGGCTGCACGGCCACCCGGTCGGGATCGTGGCCAACAACGGGATCCTGTTCTCCGAGTCCGCGCTCAAGGGCGCGCATTTCATCCAGCTGTGCGACCAGCGCGGCGTCCCGCTGGTGTTTCTGCAGAACATCTCCGGGTTCATGGTCGGCCGCGAGTACGAGGCGGGTGGGATCGCCAAGAACGGCGCGAAGATGGTCACCGCGGTGGCCTCCACCCGGGTCCCGAAGTTCACGGTGATCATCGGTGGCTCCTTCGGCGCCGGGAACTACTCGATGTGTGGGCGGGCGTACTCGCCGCGGTTCCTGTGGATGTGGCCCAACGCGCGGATCTCGGTGATGGGCGGCGAACAGGCGGCGATGGTGCTGTCCACGGTCCGCTCGCCGAACGACCCGGAGCCCGAGGAGAGGTTCAAGGACCGGATCCGGGCGCAGTACGAGACGCAAGGTCACCCCTACTACTCCACGGCCCGGCTGTGGGACGACGGCGTGATCGACCCCGCCGATACCCGCATGGTTCTCGGGCTGGCCCTGTCGGCGGCGGCGAACGCCCCGCTGGGCGATCCGGCGTTCGGCGTGTTCCGGATGTGACGCGCCGTCGTGTCGTGCCGCTGTCCCGCCGTCCCCGTCCCGTCCAGGAGCCTGGAATGTTCGACACCGTCCTGATCGCCAACCGCGGCGAGATCGCGGTGCGGGTGATCCGCACGTTGCGCGCCATGGGCATCCGGTCCGTGGCCGTGTACTCCGACGGCGACACCGCCGACGCGCCCCACGTCGCCGCCGCCGACGCCGCCGTCCGGATCGGCCCGGCCGCCGCGGCCGCGAGCTACCTGTCGATCCCGGCCGTCATCGCCGCGGCGCGGGCGACCGGGGCGCAGGCCATCCACCCCGGATACGGCTTCCTGTCCGAGAACACCGCATTCGCGGCCGCGTGCGAGGAGGCGGGGATCGTCTTCGTCGGCCCGCCGGCCGCCGCGATCGAGGCGATGGGCGACAAGATCCGCGCCAAGGCGACCGTCGCCAAGGCGGGCGTCCCGGTCGTCCCGGGTTCCGACGGGGCGGGGCTGTCCGACGCGGAGCTCGCGCTCGCCGTCGAGGAGGTCGGCTTCCCGGTGCTGCTCAAGCCGAGTGCCGGTGGTGGCGGCAAGGGCATGCGCGCGGTGTACGAGGCGGGCGAGCTGGCGGACGCGATCGCGAGCGCGCGCCGCGAGGCGCGCGGCTCCTTCGGCGACGACACGCTGCTGGTCGAGCGGCTGGTCACCGCGCCGCGGCATATCGAGATCCAGATCATGGCCGACACCCACGGCAACGTCGTGCATCTGGGCGAGCGCGAGTGCAGCCTGCAGCGCCGCCACCAGAAGATCATCGAGGAGGCGCCGTCGGCGCTGCTCACCCCCGCGCAGCGGGACCGGATGGGGGCCGCGGCGGTCGAGGCGGCCCGCGCGGTCGGTTACACGGGCGCGGGCACCGTCGAGTTCATCGTCGGTGCCGAGAACCCCGACGAGTTCTTCTTCATGGAGATGAACACCCGGTTGCAGGTCGAGCACCCGGTCACCGAGGCCGTCACCGGGCTGGACCTGGTGGAGCTGCAGCTGCGGGTCGCCGCGGGCGAGCGGCTGCCGATCACGCAGGACGACGTCATGCTGCGCGGGCATGCCATCGAGGCTCGGATCTACGCCGAGACCGCGTCGATCATCGATGGCGCCGCCGTCTTTCTGCCCACCGGCGGCCGGATCCTCGCGCTGCGTGAGCCGACCGGTCCGGGGATCCGGGTCGACTCCGGTATCGCGCAGGGCGGGGTCGTCGGTTCGGACTACGACCCGATGCTCGCCAAGGTGATCGCCCACGGCGCCGACCGGGACGAGGCGCTGCGCCGGCTGGACACTGCGCTGGGCGACACGGTCCTGCTCGGGCTGGGCACCAACACCGGTTTCCTGCGCGCGCTGCTCGCCGATCCCGATGTCCGCGCCGGGCGGTTGGACACCGGGCTCGTCGGTCGCCGGATCACCGATCTCGTGGCCGACGAGCTGCCCGACGATGTGCCGGTGGCCGCGGCGCTGCACAGCCTGGCGCGGCTGGAGCCCACCGGGCCGGTGGTCGATGCCTTCGACATCCCGGGCGGCTGGCGGATCGGTGAGCCGGCCGCGACCATCTGGCAGATGCTCGTGGCCGGGCACGAGCCGGTGGAGGTACGGGTCCGCGGCCGCGCCCACGCCGCCGAGGCCTCCGTCGCCGGCGCCCCCTTCCGCCCCGTGAGTGGGACACAGTGTTCTGACCCTGTTTCTCCCTCACAACACCTTGTGACCTGGGGAGACGTCACGAGGGCCTATAGGGTGGCGCAGGACGGGGCCACGCTGTGGCTGGCCCGGGACGGGCAGGCGTGGGCCGTTCGTGAACAGCAACCGCTCGAGGCCGCCCGACACGCCGAGGACGCCTCGGGCGGGCCCGTGCTCTCGCCCATGCCCGGCACGGTGACCGTTGTCGAGGTCGCCGAGGGTGACCACGTCGTCGCAGGTCAGCGGCTCGTCGTCGTCGAGGCGATGAAGATGGAGCACGTGCTCACCGCCCCGGTCGACGGAGTGGTCCGCGAGCTGCGCGCCCATCCGGGCCGAACGGTCGCCAAGGACGCCGTGCTGGCCGTCGTCGAGCACATCTCGGAAATGGAGTGATCATGGACTTCGAGCTCAGCCCGGAGCAGGAGGCGCTGCGGGCGACCGTCGAGCAGTTCGCGCACAAGGAGGTCGCCCCGGTCATCGGCGAGTACTACGAGCGCTGCGAGTTCCCCTACGACCTCGTGGCGAAGATGGGCGCGATGGGCCTGTTCGGGCTGCCCATCAGCGAGGAGTACGGCGGGATGGGCGGGGACTACTTCGCGCTGTGCCTGGCCCTCGAGGAGCTCGCCAGGGTTGACTCCTCGGTGGCGATCACCCTGGAGGCCGGGGTCTCGCTGGGCGCCATGCCGATCTACCGCTTCGGCACCGACGTGCAGAAGCGCGAGTGGCTCCCGGCGATGGCCGCGGGCGAGAAGCTGGGCGCGTTCGGCCTCACCGAGCCCGGCGGTGGGTCCGATGCCGGTGCTACCCGGACCACCGCGCGGCTCGAGGGCGACCACTGGGTCATCAACGGCTCCAAGGCGTTCATCACCAACTCCGGCACCGACATCACCTCGGTCGTCACCGTCACCGCCATCACCGGCGAGCGGGAGGGCGGCCGACCGGAGATCTCGGCGATCATGATCCCGGTCGGAACCCCCGGTTTTCGGGTGTCGAAGAAGTACTCGAAGGTCGGCTGGAACGCCTCCGACACGCGCGAGCTGTTCTTCGACGACTGCCGGGTGCCCGCGGCGAACCTGCTCGGCGAGCGCGGCCGCGGCTACGCGCAGTTCCTGTCCATTCTCGACGAGGGCCGGATCGCGATCGCGGCGCTCTCGGTCGGGCTGGCGCAGGGCTGTGTCGACGAGTCGGTGCGCTATGCCAAGGAGCGTGAGGCCTTCGGCCAGAAGATCGGCACCTACCAGGCGATCCAGTTCAAGATCGCCGACATGGAGGCCAGGGCGCACACCGCACGGCTGGCCTACTACGCCGCCGCGGCCAAGATGCTGCGCGGCGAGCCGTTCAAGAAGGAGGCGGCCATCGCCAAGCTGGTCTCCTCGAACGCGGCGATGGACAACGCCCGCGACGCCACCCAGATCTTCGGCGGCTACGGGTTCATGAATGAGTACCCGGTCGGCCGCTTCTACCGCGACGCCAAGATCCTCGAAATTGGTGAGGGCACCTCCGAGGTGCAGAAGATGCTGATCGCCCGGCAGCTGGGCCTCTAGCCGGGAGGGTCCGCGCCCGCGGCTCCTCGGCCCAGGACGGGGGCACGAGATGCGCGACCGGACCCGAGCGGAGGGGTGGCGATCGCTGGACCGCCGCAGCCGTTGCGTGCTGGCCTGCACCCTGTCGGCGAACGCGCTGGTGTTCTTCGACCAGACCGCGGTGACCGTCGCGCTGCCGGCGATCGGCCGGGAGTTCGGGGCGCAGCTCGACGAGCTGCAATGGACGATCACCGGCTACCTGTTGGCGATGGCCGTGTTCATGGCGGTCGCGGGCAGGCTGGCCGATCACCGGGGACGGCGGGAGGTGTTCCTGGGTGGGCTGGTCGTCTTCGGGCTGGGCTCGGCGCTGTGTGCGGTGGCGCCGACGTTCGGGCTGCTGCTCGCGGCCCGGTTCGTCCAGGGCATCGGGGCGGCGATCGTCCAGCCGCTCGCGCTGGGCAACACGACCAGCGCCGTCGGCGACGAGCGGCGCGGCTGGGCGATCGGGGTGCTGTCCACCGGAGGTACCGCGCTGCTCGTGCTGGGTCCGTTGCTCGCCGGGGTGGTGCTGACGATCGGCTGGCGATGGCTGTTCGTGGTCAACCTTCCTGTGGTGATGGCCGCGCTGGTGCTCGGCCGGCGCTACCTCATCCCCTCGCGGGAGCCGGTGGCGCAGCCGGTCGGCTGGGCCGGGGTCGGGCTGCTGCTGGCGGGCCTTGCCGCGCTGGTCGTCGGGGTCGTCGGGGTCGCGGATCTCGGGTCACTGGCGATTGCGCCGATCGCGGGCGGGATGGCCGTGCTCGGGCTGTTCGGGTGGAGCCAGCGGCGCAGCCGGTATCCGGTGCTGGATTTCCGGCTGTTCGGCGACCGGATGCTGGCCGGTTCGGTCGCCGCGTTGTTCGCCATCCAGTTCGCGGTCTTCGGCGTCACCGTGTCCCTGGCGCTGTACCTGCAGCACGGGCTGGGGCTCGACGCCCTGAGGACCGGGGTCGTCATCGCTGTGGCCGGGCTGGGCACGCCGCTGCTGTCGATCCGCACCGGGCGGCAGGCTGATCGGCGCGGGCCGCGGGCGCTGGTGCTGCCGGGGCTGGTGCTGGCCGCGGCGGGCCTCGCCGCGCTGGGCTGGGCCGCCGCTCTCGGCGGGGTGGTGGCGCTGGTCCCGGGGCTGCTGGCGCTCGCGCTGGCTCGGCCGATGGTGTTCACCCCGGCCAGCATCGGGCCGCTGCGCACGCTTGGCACAGCGCACCGGGCGTTCGCGGCGAGCGTGGTCACCGAGGCGCGCCAGCTCGGCGCGGTGCTCGGCGTGGCGCTGACGACCACCGCGTCGATCGCCGCGCACGGCCGGATACTCGTCGACGGCGACCGCGGGCTGGTCGACGGCTTCCGCGCCGCGGTGTTCGTCGCCGCGGCGGTCTGTGCGGCGGCGGCCCTGTTGGTGTGGCGGTGGATGCCCGCGTGTGCGTCACCGGGGCGGAGCGGTACGGTCCCGCTCGACGACCGGGAGGAGCCGACGGTGGCGAGTTGGGACGATCTGGTGTCCTACGTTCGAGTTCGATACGAGATCATGCGCGCCCAGGGCGACGAGCTGTGGTTCAACCTCCCCACCACCGGCGACCGGACGCAGCTGGTCGTGGTGCGGAAGGTGACCGGAGACGACGGCCACCCGTGGGCGCAGATCGCCTCGCCCGTGGCCCGGGCCGCTGACATCGACCTGGCCCGGCTGCTCGAGCTGGCCGGGGACTCGGTCGTCGGTGGTGTCGCCTCGACCGAGGGCGTGGTGGTGTTCCGGCACTCCATCGCGCTGGAGGAGCTCGACCTGGACGGGTTCGAACGTCCGTTCCGGATCGTCGTCGAGATCGCTGACCGGCTCGAGGAGACGCTCACCGGCGCGGACGTGCACTGAGCGAGGCCGAACGCGGGGGCGGGCGCCGGGCGGTCAGGTGGCCGCGCCGGCGCGGAGCACGCCAGGCCGTTCGGCTATCGACTGGAGTTCGGTGAGCGTCGGATAGCCCTCGGCGAGGAGCGCGACATCGGTCCCCGGCTCCGGGGCCTCGGCCGGTTCGTCCACCGATGCGTGCAGCGCGCCGTGCGGATCGCCGTCGCGGTGCACCACCCGGACCTGGACCGCGCCGAAGCGGCTCAGCCGCGCCTCGCGCAGCTCGCCCAGCTGCGCCACCGGGCGGTCGGGCACGTTGAGCGAGAACACCGTGCCCGGTTCCCTGGTCAGCAGGAGCTCGATCACCTCGGGCAGCACGTGCGCGACCGCGTCCCAGTGCGGGTTCTCGGGCATCCACAGACCACTGTCGAGGGACACGGCGAGGCCGTGCCAGCCGTGCAGGCCGGCGGTCAGCGCGGCGCCGACGGTGCCGGAGTGCAGGACGGCACGACCGACGTTGGCGCCGATGTTGATCCCGGACAGCACGATCTCGGGCTTCGGGTCGAACCACCCGCGGCCTGCCGCGTGCACGATGAACGCGGGATGCGCCTCGACGCCGAACGCCGGGACGCCCGGCAGCCCGGGGAGCTCGCGTGGATGCACGGCGGTGCCATCGCCGTTGCGGATCGACAGAACGGAGCCGCCGACCCCACTGGAGTCGGTGTGCGGCGCTGCCACCGTCACGTCGAGTCCCGCGTCGCGGGCGGCGGCGGCCAGCTTCCACAGCCCCGGCGAGTCGATTCCGTCGTCGTTGGTGATCAGAGCGCGGCGGCGGTTGTCGTCCACGGGCTCCACGGTAGGCGAGCGGGACGGTTGTGGCTCCCGGTCGAGAGCCGCCCCACGAGGGCCGCTCTCCGGTCAGTTCAGATACGCCCGCAGCGCCCTGGCCGCCGTCCGCAACTGATCGAACTCGGCCACCGTCACCGGGGAGCCCGGCTCGGCCGCCGCCGCGGCGACGTACCGGTCGAGCAGCCGGGCGCCATCGAGCCAGCGGCCCAGCTCGCCCTGCACCCGGGCCAGGTCGATGAGCAGGGCTATCTCCTCGGGATGCGCCGGGCGCAGGGCGAGCCGCATCCGCAGTACCCAGTCCAGGTCGCCGGGCCGTCGCCGATGCCGGTAGATCACCCGCAGGTTCTCCAGCATCCGGGTGAGGATCTGCCGGTTCGTGGAGCGCGCGAGCAGCCGAGGCCCGAACGGGACCTCGGGGCCCGCGCCGGTGACGTCGCGAAACAGCGTCTCGCAGGCGGCCTCGTCGAGTCGCCGGCCGCCGGCGAACACGTCGAGATGCTGGCTGCTGCCCGCGGGGCGGACCAGGAAGTGGCCGGGCATGCCGACCCCCTCCAGCTCGATTCCCGCCCGGCGTCCCACCTCGATGGCCACCACGGCCAGCGTGATCGGGATCCCGGTTCGGCGGGTCAGCACGTGGGGCAGCAGCGAGTTGCGCGGGTCGTAGTACGCGGTGGCGTTCCCCGCGAAACCGGCCTCGGTGAACAACCGGTGCAGCAGCCCGTCGAGCGAGGTGACGCCCTTGGCCAGCCGGTCGAGTTCGGCGAGCCAGGGCGCGGGGTCGAGGTCGGGGTCGGCGCCCGCGGCGATGGCGAGCGCTCCCTCGTCCAGCGCCGGCTCCGGCGCGGCGACCAGGGCGGCGAAGCGTTCGACCGGGTCCATCCGCTCATCGTGCTCGCTTCGACGGCCGAATGCTGCCAATGGCACGGTCCGTCGGGGCCCGATGGTGTGGCAGGGTGGCGAGGTCGGCACAGGTGCGGCCAGCCGGCCGCTCCACATCGAAGTCGAAAAAGGGGGAGCGACGTTGCGTGTCCTCAGCGGGATCGAGGAACTCCGTGCGGCCGCGGGATCCGAACTCGGGAAGAGCGAGTGGCTCACCGTCGAGCAGTCCAAGATCGACCTGTTCGCCGATGCGACCGAGGATCATCAGTGGATCCACGTCGATGCCCAGCGCGCCGAGGACGGACCGTTCGGGGCAACGATCGCCCACGGCTTCCTGACGCTGTCCCTGCTCCCGGTGTTCGTCAGTCAGGTCTACAAGATCGAAAACGTCAGGATGGGCGTCAACTACGGGTTGAACAAGGTGAGATTCACCTCTCCGGTGAAGGTCGGCAGCCGGATCCGGGGCAGCATCGAGCTTGTCGACATCGCCGACGTGGACGGTGGCGTGCAGCTGACGAACAAGGTCACCGTGGAGATCGAGGGCGCCGAACGCCCGGCGCTCGTCGCGGAGTGGCTGACGCGTCAGTATCTCTAGCACGGTGGAAGAAGGAGAGAAGCATCGATGCGTGATGCGGTCATCTGTGAGCCGTTGCGAACTCCGGTCGGCGGGTTCGGCGGGTCCCTGCGCGACGTCCCGGCCCAGGAGCTCGCGACGACGGTGATCACGGCGCTGCTGGCGCGCACCGGGATCCCGGCGGAGTCGGTGGACGACGTGCTGCTCGGCCACTGCTATCCGACGATGGACGCGCCGGCGATCGGCCGGGTCGCCGCGCTGGATGCGGGCCTGCCGGTGACCGCGACCGGGCTGCAGATCGACCGGCGGTGCGGCTCGGGTCTGCAGGCGGTGATCTATGCGGCGATGCAGGTGCGGGCCGGCGATTCGGACGTGGTACTCGCCGGCGGCACGGAGTCGATGTCCAACGCGTCCTTCTACTCCACGTCGATGCGCTGGGGGGCCAAGGGTGGGCCCGGGGTGATGCTGCACGACTCGCTGGCCCGCGGGCGGGTGACCGCGGGCGGAGTCAGCCACCCGGTGCCCGGCGGGATGCTCGAGACCGCGGAGAACCTGCGCCGGGAGTACTCGATCCCACGTCAGGAGCAGGACGAGTACGCCGTGCGCAGCCATCAGCGGGCGGCGGCCGCCGCCGCGGAGGGCCGGTTCGCCGACGAGCTGGTCCCGGTGACCGTCAAGGGTCGCAAGGGCGACGTCGTGGTCGATCGCGACGAGCACATCCGTCCGGACTCCACGGTCGAGACCCTCGCCGGGCTGCGCCCCATCCTCGGCCGTGACGACCCCGAGGCGACCGTGACCGCGGGCAACGCGAGCGGGCAGAACGACGGCGCCGCAGTCTGCATCGTGACCCATCCGGCGAAGGCCGAGCAGCTGGGGCTGCGTCCGCTGGCGCGGCTGGTGTCCTGGGGCGTGGGCGGCGTTGCGCCCGCGACGATGGGCATCGGGCCCGTGCCCGCGGTCGCCCGTGCCCTGGCCGCGGCCGAGCTCGAGCTCAAGGACATGGACCTGATCGAGCTGAACGAGGCGTTCGCCGCGCAGGTGCTGGCGTGCACCCGCGAGTGGGGGTTCACCCCGACCGACTTCGACCGGATGAACGTCAACGGGTCGGGGATCTCGCTGGGGCACCCGGTCGGTGCCACCGGCGGGCGGATCCTGGCCACCCTGACCCGGGAGATGGCCCGCCGCGGCGTCCGCTACGGCCTGGAGACCATGTGCATCGGCGGCGGGCAGGGCCTCGCCGCGGTGTTCGAGCGGACCCGGTGAGACAGTCGCTGTCTCACATGTGCAACACGGCTTGAAACATCTCCTCTCGGCGGACGAAATGGTGGGTGAGGCGCCGTTCGCCGAGGGGAGCCGCAGAGATGTCCGCCGTTGCCGCCGAACTGACGGGTCGAGATCTGGGGCTGCTGCGCGCCGTCGCGGCAGGCCGTTGCACCTTCAGCCGGTCGTGTGAGCCGGTGTTGCTCGTCGACAACGTTCCGTGCGCCGATTTCACCGCAGCCCACAGGCTCATCGCCGCCGGGCTCGTTGAGGTCCCCTTCCCCGATGGCGCGCCCGCTCCCGCCGTCCTGACCCCGTTCGGGCGCTCCGCCGTGGAGCCTCGCCCCGTCTCCTGAGCCTGGCCGGCCCGGGCGTGGCGCCGTTGCCGTGCCCGATCCGGTCTCAGTGCAGCTCGCCGGACTCCGCGGCGAGGCGGGCCCGTTCCCGCTCGCGGGACGCGATGATCTCCTTCTCCGCGTCGGCCCGGCCGACCCAGGTGGCGCCCTCGACGCTCTTGCCCGGCTCAAGGGTCTTGTAGATCTCGAAGAAGTGCTGGATCTCGGCCCGGTCGAACTCGGGCAGGTGGTGGATGTCGCGCAGGTGCTCCAGGCGTGGGTCCTCGGCGGGCACACACAGCACCTTGTCGTCACCGCCCTTCTCATCCTTCATCCGGAACATCCCGATGGCGCGGGCCCGGATGAGGCAGCCGGGGAACGTCGGCTCCTGGACGAGCACCATGGCATCCAGCGGGTCGCCGTCCTCACCCAGCGTGTTCTCGATGAAGCCGTAGTCGGCGGGGTACTGGGTCGCGGTGAACAGCGTTCGGTCAAGACGGATCCGGCCGGTGAGATGATCGACCTCGTACTTGTTCCGGCCGCCCTTGGGGATCTCGATGGTGACGTCGAAGTCCACTGTGTGAGTACTCCTGATAATCGGTAGAGGCGCGCGAGAGCGGGTGCCGAGCGGCACCGTCGCCGACGTCTAGTGTGGGGGACCGCGTGCCGGTGCGGGCCGTCGAGGGGTCTACGTCACGGGCGATGGCCGACGAGTTGAACCTGGAGGGGCCGGTGGGATTCGGACAGCGGATCGGCAGCACGCTCCGCGTTCCGGGCCGCGGCACGCGGCGCGCCGTCGTCATCCTGCTGGTGTTCGCGCTGGCGGGTGCGACCGGCTCCGCCGTTGCGCTCTCGGCACCCTCCCTCGTCGCCGGGCTGGGGCTCGGTGACGGCAAGGGGGCGGCCGCCGCGCTGCCCGCCCCGGTGCGTGTGCTGGGGCCGCTGCCCGCCGATGCGCCGCTCCCGACCGCCGCCGGGCTGACCGCGACGCTCGGCCCGCTCGCCGGTGCCGCCGCCGTCGGCACCCTCGCGGCCGTCGTCCTCGACCCCGCCAACGGCGCCACGCTGTGGCAGCAGAGCCCGGACAAGGCTCTCGTGCCGGGCTCGGTGGCCAAACTCGTCACGGCGGCGGCGGCGCTGCTGACCCTCGACTCGACCAGTCGCCTCTATACCAGGGTCGTGGCCGGGCCCGCCCCCGATTCGGTCGTCCTTGTCGGCGGGGGTGACCCGACGCTCACCGCGTTGCCCGCCGGCCGCGACTCGGTCTATCCGCAGCCGTCCCGGCTCGACGACCTGGTCACGGCGGTCCGCACGGCGCTGCCCGGTCAGAAGATCCGCAAGGTGTTCATCGACACCAGCCGCTACACCGGCCCGGTGCTGGCGGAAGGCTGGCTGCCCGCCGACGTACCCGGCGGGTACGTCGCCCCGATCGTGCCGCTGATGCTCGATGGTGGCCGCGCCGATGCGACCCTGCAGGACGGCCCGCGCGTCAACCGTCCCGCATTCGCCGCCGGACAGGCGTTCGCCGTGAAGCTCGGGGCCGACCCGAGCGCGGTGTCCGAGGCTGTCGCCGCGCCGAACGCGCGGGTGCTCGGCTCGGTGGCCTCGGCGCCGGTCGCCGATCTCGTCGAGCACATGCTGCGCACCTCGGACAACGTGCTCGCCGAGGCGCTCGCCCGGGAGGTCGCGATCGACCGTGGCGGCGAGGCGTCGTTCACCGGAGCGGCCGGGCAGGTAGCGGCGGCGCTCGCCCAGGCGGGGTTCGACCCGGCCGGGGCCACGCTCGTGGACGGCAGTGGGCTGTCCACGGCCGATCGGGTGCCGCCGAAACTGGTCGGCGCACTGTTGTCGGCCGCCGCGGCGCCTGCCCAGGGCCCTCGTGACACCCAGTTCCTGCGGCCGCTGCTGACCGGGCTGCCGGTCGCGGGCGGCGACGGCACGCTCGACGACCGGTTCGAGGATCCCCGGTCCACCGACGGGCGCGGCGTCGTGCGCGCGAAGACCGGCACCCTGACGGCGGTGAGCAGTCTGGCGGGTGTCGTCACCGACGCGGACGGACGACTGCTGGTGTTCGCGTTGATCTCCAACGGGGAGTCACCGGCGAGTGTTCGACCCCAACTCGACGCGATCGCCGCCGCGCTCAGCCGTTGCGGATGCCGATGAGTGCGTAGCCTCGGGTGGGTGCAGTACCGACCCCGGGGTCCCGTTGACGCCCCGTCCGCGCCCGAGACGGAGCGCGGCCTGCCGGTGAACTGGGACCTTGCTCGCCGCACGGCCGCCCGGCTGGTCCAACCGGGCCCGCCGACGACTCGTCGCGAAGCCGAGCAGCTCGTCGATCGGCTGCGGGCCGATGCCGTCGTCGCCGAGGGCCTGGTCCGCGAGGTCACCGGTCTCGGCGGTGGGTTGCCGCTGCGGTCCGCGGACGTCGTCGACCGCCCGGCCTGGGCGGCCGCGGCCGTCGACGGGATGGCGGCACTCACCGCGGGGGCCCGGTTACCCCGGACGCCCCAGGTCGCCCGCGTCATCACCGGCACGACGACCGCTCTGCAGGTCGGCTCGGTGCTGGCTTATCTGGGTGGCCGGGTGCTCGGTCAGTACGACCCGTTCGGCGGCGCCGAAGGCGGCGGCAGGCTGCTGCTGGTCGCCCCGAACGTGCACGCCGCGCAGCGTGCGCTCGATGTCCCCGCCGCGGACTTCGGGTTGTGGGTCTGCCTGCACGAGGCGACCCACCGGCTCCAGTTCACCGCCGTGCCCTGGCTGCGGGACTTCTTCGCCGCCGAGATCGGACGGTTCCTGTCGGTCGCCGACGGCGGTGCCGGGGGTCTGTTCGCTCGGCTGCCGGACGCGCTGCGCGGCCTCAAGGAGTCCGGCGGCGACGTGCTGGCGCTGGTCGAACTGCTGCAGGGCCCCGAGCAGCGCGAGGTGCTCGACCGGCTACTCGCGCTCACCACCCTGCTGGAGGGCCATGCCGACCACGTGATGGACGCCGTCGGCCCGGAGGTGGTGCCCAGCGTGGTGACGATCAGGGAGCGGTTCACCGTCCGTCGCCGCGGCGGGGGGCTGCTCGACCGGACCCTGCGCGCGCTGCTCGGTGTGGAGGCGAAGGTCAAGCAGTACGCCCGGGGTTCCGCGTTCACCAGCTACGTCGTACTCGCTGTCGGCATGGAGGGCTTCAACCTGGTGTGGGAGTCGCCCGAGACACTCCCCACCCGCGCCGAGTTGGCCGATCCCGCGGCGTGGGTTCGTCGCGTGGCCTAGCTGTAGCGACCCACCATGTTGGTGACAGGTTGGTCCGGCGTGGTGGGACAACCTCGACGGCTCGCATGACGTTTGCGGGGGACGTCCTCGTAACCTCGGCGCATGAGCCGGCGTCCGGACCCCGACCTCACCGCGGTGCGGCTGGCGGTGCGCCGGGGCCTCGCCGCGCTGCCCGCCGCGACGCGGGCGGCGCCGCTCGTCGTCGCCTGTTCGGGCGGGGCCGACTCGCTGGCGCTGGCCTTCGCCGTCCGCGCGTTGTGCCCGGACCGGATGCGGGTCGTGATCGTCGATCACGGGCTGCAGACCGGTTCGGCGGAGCGGTCCGCCGACCTGGCGGCGCTGCTGGTGGCCCGGGGCGTCCCCGCGGCGGTCCGGACCGTCACGGTCGAGGGGCCGGGCGGAGTCGAGGCCGCCGCCCGGCGGGCCCGATACGCCGCGCTCGCGGCCGCGCGTCCGCATCCCGACTCGCCGGTACTGCTCGGCCACACGCTGGATGACCAGGCCGAAACCGTCCTGCTCGGCCTCGGCCGGGGCTCCGGGCCGCGTTCGATCGCCGGGATGCGGTCCTGGGACCCGCCGTGGGCACGGCCGCTGCTCGGGGTGCGCCGTGCGGTCACCCAGGCGGCCTGCCGGAGCCTCGACGTGCCGGTCTGGGACGATCCGCACAACCGCGACCCGCGGTTCACCCGGGTCCGGTTGCGCCACGAGGTGCTGCCGCTGCTGGAGGACGTGCTCGCGGGCGGGGTGGCGGAGGCACTCGCCCGCACCGCCCACCAGCTTCAGGAGGACGGCGAGGCGCTCGATGCCTGGGCCGCCCGGGTGGGTGCCGCTGCGCGCGCCGCGGTCGTCACGGGGGCCGGACTGCGGGCGCGGGATCTCGCGCCCGTGCCGCCCGCGATCCGCAGGCGAGTGCTGCGCGACTGGCTGCTCGACGCGGGCGCCAAGGAGCTCACCGACGGGCATCTGCGCTCCGCGGATGATCTCGTCGGCCGCTGGCGCGGGCAGGGCGGGGTCGCGCTCCCGGGAGGTTTGGAACTGGTTCGCCGAGATGGCACGCTTCTGTTGCGCCGGACCGAGGCGCCGTCCGGCGGTTGAGGGCGGAGCCGACGTCCGGTCGTCCGCACTGATCGCTGGGCCCGTGGGTCCCGTGCAGAGGAGGCCGCCCCTTGTACCACGGGGATATCGCGTCCGTTCTGGTGACCGAGCAGCAGATCCGGGACAAGACCACCGAGCTGGCCGAGCTCATCGGGCGCGACTACGCGGTGGATTGCGACGGGTTCGGCTTCGACTCCGATCTGCTGATGGTCGGGGTGCTCAAGGGCGCCGTGATGTTCATGACGGATCTGGCCCGCGCCCTGCCGGTGCCGGTTCAGCTGGAGTTCATGGCGGTGAGCTCGTACGGATCGGCCACGTCGTCGTCGGGGGTGGTCCGGATCCTCAAGGACCTCGACCGGGACATCTCGGGCCGCAACGTGCTGATCGTCGAGGACATCATCGACTCGGGTCTCACGCTGTCGTGGCTGCTGAAGAACCTGGAGTCACGCAACCCCGCGTCGCTGGAGGTCTGCACGCTGCTGCGCAAACCGGACGCGATCAAGGTCGACCTGCCGGTGAAGTACGTCGGGTTCGACATCCCGAACGAGTTCGTCGTCGGCTACGGGCTGGACTACGCCGAGCGCTACCGCGATCTGCCGTACGTCGGCACGCTCTCCCCGGCGGTCTATGCCTGAGCCGGCGATGGGCCCGGCGCCGTGGGTCGGCAGCGGGCCCATCGGGGCGGTCGGGGATCAGCCGGGCAGCGGCAGCCCGGCAGCCGGGAGGGGCAGCGCCAGCGGGGCGAACGGCTCGGTGCCCGCCACCAGTTGGACGTAGCCGACGGTGCCGTACTGGTTGGCGTAGGCGAGCGCACGGCTGATGTCGGCGAGGCCGTTACTCAGCGGCAGCGGCGCGAGGTTGAGCGTCGAGAGGACGCCGACGGCACGGCCCTGGTCGTCGAGGAACGCGCTGCCGGAGTCACCGGGGACGCCGGGGCTCGCGGTGTAGACCTCGTGCCCGAAGCCGCCCCCGACGTCGCCCGCGCTGATCCCGGCCTTCGGGTTGAGGGCACCGACACCGGCGCGCAGCGGCGAGTTGCCGTACGAGTAGACCCGGGTGCCCAGGGGCAGCCCATCGACGTTGACGCCGGTCGGGCCGCCGAAGAACGGGACCGACGGGTTGACGTTCGCCGCATCGGCGGGGTCGATCTCCACCAGCGCGAAGTCGTTGAACGCGCAGGTGTCGGGGTCGGTCTCCCCGCGGGCCTGCATCGTCAGCCACGAACTGTAGGCAAGGGTGCCGCGCACGGCAGCGCCCTCGATCTCGACCTCGGTGCCCAGCGGCATCGACGCGGAGTCGCAGCCGTTGGTCTCGGTGGCCTGGCCGGTGCCGGCACAGTGCGCCGCCTGGCCGATGAACGTCCGGTCCCCGTCGGTGAAGACGAAGTTGCTCGTGCAGGTCCCGCCGCCCGCGGTGATGGTCTGCACTCCGGGGTGGATCGCCGCGCTTGCGGCGGGAGCCCACCGCGATGAGCTGGGCTGCGGCGGTGGGGAGGCCGCCGGATCCGCGGTCGCCGTGGCCGGCAGCGCCACCGCCGCCGCGACCACCACGCCGACGGTGGCGGCCGCAGCCGCCATTGCGCCCAGCCGGACTCCAAACCTCAGGCCCATCTACTCCCCCGCCGCCGTGGACGGGGACGAGCCCGCCCAGCTGATGTCAGTCGTGCCGTTAACGACCGGCGCCCGTTGTGGGATACCCCACTTCGAGTGAAGCGTGGGCCCGCGTACCGGGCAAGTCCGGCGGCTGCCTGGGTGGCCCCGCGCCGACCCGGCGGCCACGGCGGGGAACACCGCGGCCGAACCGGTCGTTAATCGAGTGAACGTCCATCTCGGTGGTCGCCAGTGTTTGTCCGCTGCCAGCGGTGACGCGGGTCCGCCGCAAGGCCGCTATCCTGGCTGACTCGGGGCCGGCTTGGCGCATCCGCGGTGGGTCGCTGCCGGAGATACACGCCAGGGAGGGTGAAGGCCGCCAGGCCGAAGCTGCATGGACCGCAAGCGCCTGCTCCGCAACCCGCTGATCTGGATCCTTGCCGCGATCCTGATTTATTTCACGTTCAGCGCGCTCTTCGACGACACCCGCGGGTATTCCCAGGTCCCGACGTCCACCGCGCTGGCCCAGATCGCCGACGGAAACGTCAAGAACGCCCTCGTCGAGGACAAGGAACAGCGGCTCCGGCTCACGCTGAACACGCCGGTCGACGGTTCCAGCCAGATCATCACCCAGTACCCGGCCCAGGCCGCGGGCCAGATCTTCGCCTCGCTGCAGAACGCGAGCAACAAGCCCGAGTTCAACACGGCGGTGCGCCAGGACTCCTTCCTGGTCACGATGCTCGTCTACCTGATCCCGTTGGGGCTGGTGCTGCTCATCCTGTTCTGGATGATGAACAACGCCCAGGGCGGCGGGAACCGGGTGATGTCCTTCGGCAAGTCGAAGGCCAAACAGCTGTCCAAGGACATGCCGAAGACGACCTTCGCCGATGTGGCCGGCGCCGACGAGGCCGTCGAGGAGCTCAACGAGATCAAGGACTTCCTGCAGAGTCCGGCCCGCTACCAGGCGCTGGGCGCGAAGATCCCGAAGGGCGTGCTGCTCTACGGTCCGCCCGGAACCGGTAAGACGCTGCTCGCGCGCGCGGTCGCGGGCGAGGCGGGCGTGCCGTTCTACACGATCTCCGGCTCCGACTTCGTGGAGATGTTCGTCGGTGTCGGCGCCTCCCGGGTGCGCGACCTGTTCGAGCAGGCGAAGCAGAACGCGCCCTGCATCATCTTCGTCGACGAGATCGACGCGGTCGGCCGCCAGCGTGGCGCGGGCTTGGGCGGCGGCCACGACGAGCGCGAGCAGACGCTCAACCAGCTGCTCGTGGAGATGGACGGATTCGACCCGCGGGGCGGGATCATCCTCATCGCGGCCACCAACCGGCCCGACATCCTCGACCCCGCGCTGCTGCGCCCCGGCCGGTTCGACCGGCAGATCCCGGTGAGCGCCCCCGATCTGGCGGGTCGGCGAGCGATCCTGAACGTGCACGCCAAGGGCAAGCCGTTCGCGCCCGACGTGGACTTCGACGGGCTGGCCAAGCGCACCGTGGGGATGTCGGGAGCCGACCTGGCCAACGTCATCAACGAGGCCGCGCTGCTCACCGCGCGCGAGCACGGGACGGTGATCACCGGGGCGGCGCTGGAGGAGTCGGTCGATCGGGTCATCGGCGGGCCCCGGCGCAAGGGAAAGATCATCTCCGAGGAGGAGAAGAAGATCACCGCCTACCACGAGGGCGGGCACGCGCTCGCGGCGTGGGCGATGCCCGACCTCGAGCCGGTCTACAAGCTCACGATCCTGCCGCGGGGGCGCACCGGCGGGCACGCGCTGGTCGTCCCCGAGGACGACAAGGGCCTGATGACGCGCTCGGAGATGATCGCCCGCCTGGTGTTCGCGATGGGCGGACGCGCCGCCGAGGAACTGGTCTTTCACGAGCCGACCACCGGAGCGTCGTCCGATATCGACCAGGCCACCAAGATCGCCAAGGCGATGGTGACGGAGTACGGCATGAGCGCCCGGCTGGGTGCGGTGCGCTACGGCCGCGACCAGGGCGACCCGTTCCTGGGCCGGACGATGGGATCGCAGGCCGACTACTCGCTCGAGGTCGCCCACGAGATCGACGAGGAGGTGCGCGCGCTCATCGAGGTCGCGCACACCGAGGCGTGGGAGATCCTCAACACCTACCGCGATGTCCTCGACGATCTGGTCTTCGAACTCCTGGAGCAGGAGACGCTGACCCGCAAGGACCTCGAACGGATCTTCGATCGGGTGGAGAAGCGGCCGCGGATCACCGCGTTCAACGACTTCGGCGGGCGCACCCCGTCGGACAAGCCGCCGATCCTCACCCCGGCCGAACGCGCTCGTGAACGGGGCGAGCCCTGGCCACCCCAGACCGAGCCCGCCCGCGAGCCCGCTCCGGTCGGGTCCTACCCCGGTGGCGGGTACTCCGTGCCCGCGCCGGGCCCGAACGGGGGGTACCCGGCCGGGCCGGGCCAGCCGCCGCAGCTTCCGCCGCCGTTCCCCGGCGGTCCGTACGGACCGGGTTGGGGCGCCCCGTCCGGGCCGCAGGGGACCCGGCCCGACCAGCCGACCTCCGTGCCGCCGAACTACGGCGCCCCGCCCGACTGGCGCCCGGCGACGACCCCGGCGGGCCAGCCGTGGCCGCCGCAGCAGTGGCAGGGCACCCAGCACCAGGGACAGCCCGATCCCACCCGGCACGCCCGGGGCGGGCCGGAGCGCGATGGCGAGTCCGAGCCCGCCGACACCTCGGGCCCGACGAAGGGCGGCGGGAACTGAACGCGGAGATCTCCGATGTCCTCTCCCCGGCCCCGGCGGGGGTGAACGGTCGCCGGGGCGTCGATCGGGCCCGCGCGGAGGCGGCCGTGCGGGAACTGCTGATCGCCCTCGGCGAGGACCCCGACCGCGAGGGGCTGCGCGAGACGCCGGCCCGGGTCGCCCGGGCCTACGAGGAGATCTTCTCGGGTCTGTATGTCGACGCGGACTCGGTGCTGGACAAGACCTTTGACGAGGACCACCAGGAACTCATCCTGGTCCGGGACATTCCGGTGTTCTCGACCTGCGAGCACCATCTGGTGCCCTTCCACGGCTTCGCGCACGTCGGGTACATCCCGAACTCCAGCGGGCGGGTCACGGGGCTCTCCAAGATCGCGCGGGTGGTCGAGAACTACGCGCGCCGCCCGCAGGTGCAGGAACGGCTGACCGGACAGGTCGCCGACGCGATCATGCGCAAGCTGGAACCGCGCGGCGTGATCGTGGTCATCGATGCCGAACACCTGTGCATGGCCATCCGCGGCATCAACAAGCCGGGTGCGCGCACGACGACGTCGGCGGTGCGGGGGCTCTTCCAGACCTCGCCGTCGTCCCGATCCGAGGCGCTGGCCCTGATCCGGGGCGGTTGACCGGTGGCCGCCGGACATGACCTGCCCCGGCTGGATCGCTGCGCGGTCATGGGCATCCTGAACGTCACGCCGGACTCGTTCTCCGACGGCGGTCGCTACTTCGATCGCGACGACGCCGTCGCCCACGGGGTCGAGATGCGCGCCGCCGGCGCCGACTTCGTCGACGTGGGTGGCGAGTCGACCCGGCCCGGTGCGCAGCGGGTGCCCGCGGAGGTCGAATGCGGTCGGGTCGTCCCGGTCATCAGGGAACTGGTTGCCGAAGGTGTCCGGGTGAGCGTCGACACCACCCGCGCGGCCGTCGCCGAGGCCGCGCTCGACGCGGGAGCCGCGATCGTCAACGACGTTTCGGGCGGGCTGGCCGATCCCCGGATGGCCGCGGTCCTCGCCGACGCCGCGGTGCCCTGGATCCTCATGCACTGGCGGGGGCACAGCGATCGGATGCAGTCGCTGGCCCGTTACTCCGATGTCGTCGGCGAGGTGCGGTCCGAACTGGTCGCCAGGGCCGATGCCGCGGTGCTGGCGGGGGTGGACCCCGCGCGGATCATCATCGATCCCGGCCTCGGCTTCGCGAAGACCAGCGAGCACAACTGGGCGCTGCTGCGCAGGCTCGACGTGCTCATGGCGCTCGGTTTCCCGGTACTGGTCGGGGCCTCGCGCAAGCGCTTCCTCGGCGAGCTGCTCGCCGCGGCCGACGGCACCGCCCGCCCACCGGACGGCCGCGAGGTCGCCACCGCGGCGATCACCGTGCTGGTGGCGAATGCGGGGGCCTGGGGGGTGCGGGTACACGATGTCGGCACGTCCCGCGACGCGATCGCGGTGGCCGCCGCGTGGCGGCTTGGGGCCGCCCCGTCCGGGAGCACCGTGTCGCGGGGCAGCCGATGACCGGCCGAACCGACCGCATCGTGCTGACGGGGCTGACGGTACGCGGCCATCACGGTGTCTTCGACCACGAGCGCCGCAACGGCCAGGACTTCCACATCGACATCACGGCGTGGCTCGATCTGCGCGCCGCCGCGGCGTCCGACGACCTGGCCGACACGCTCGACTACGGCGAACTCGCCCGGCGAGCCGCCGAGGTCGTCGAAGGTCCGCCGTGCAACCTCATCGAGACCGTGGCCGGTCGGGTGGCGGAGGCGGCGCTGGCCGACGAGCGGCTGGCCGCCGTCGAGGTCACTATCCACAAGCCGCAGGCGCCGATTCCGCTGACGTTCGCGGACGTCGCGGTGACGGTGTATCGCGCCCGCGGTTCCGCGAGTCGGGGTATTTCCGCGAGTGAGTCGGAATGAGCCGCGCGGTCCTGAGCCTCGGCTCCAACCTCGGTGACCGGTTCGGATACCTCCGTTCGGTCGTGGACGACCTGGCCGACGTCCTTGTCGCGGCCTCTCCGGTCTACGAGACCGCGCCCTGGGGCGGCGTCGAGCAGGGCGACTTCCTCAACGCCGTCGTCATCGTCGACGACCCGGCCACCGACGCCTGGGGATGGTTGCGTCGCGGCCAGCGGCTGGAGCAGGCGGCGGGGCGGGTGCGCACCGTCCACTGGGGACCTCGCACCCTCGATGTCGACGTCGTGACCGTCGCGGGCGTGGTCAGCGACGACCCGCGGCTGATCCTGCCGCATCCCGGTACCCCGCAGCGGGCGACGGTCCTGGTGCCGTGGCTCGATATCGAGCCCGCCGCGGTGCTACCCGGCCACGGGCCCGTGCGAGCGCTGCTCACCCGGCTCCCGGCCGACGATGTCGCGAGCGTGCGCCGCCGCAGCGAGCTGACGCTGGTGCCCGCCCGATGAAACCGACCCGGATACGGGACCTGGCCTCCCTGGCGGTCGTGGCGGCGGTGATCGGGTATCTGTTCGTGCGGCTGACCTACGGTTCACTGCCCGCGTTCCCGGTTCCGGCCGGGGTCACCCTGGGTGTGCTCGGCCTCGCCGAGGTGATCGCAGGAAACGTGTTGCGCGCCCGGATCCGGCGTCGTCCGGGAAGCAGACCGGTGCAGCCGCTGGTCGCCGCCCGAGCGGTGCTGGTGGCGCAGGCGTCCTGCCGTGGCGGGGCGCTCGTCGCCGGAGGGTGGGCGGGCATCGTGGCCTACCTCCTGCCGAGGAGCGGCGAGATCTCGGCCGCGGCGAGCGACGCGATCGCGGCCGGCGTCGGGCTGGTGTGCGCCCTCGGTCTCGTCGGGGGTGCGCTGTGGCTGGAGCACTGTTGCCGGACCCCGGATGACGATTCGTCGGCAGATTCCTGACTCGGTCCCGGGTGTCGCTGACCGCACGTAGGCTCCCGCGCATGTCCCGGACGACCCCGATGCCCGCCCGGACCCGACGGCACCGCGGTGTGCTGGCTCCCGTTCTGGGGCTGGTCGTGCTCGGGATCTGCGGGTTGGTGGTGGTCGGCATCGTCGGCTCCGAGGTCGGGTCGACGGGGGTCGTCGTCGGCGCGCTGTGCGCCCTGCTGCCGGTCGGGCCGGTGGTGGCCACCTTCCTGTGGATCGATCGCTGGGAGCCGGAGCCGCCGCGGATGCTGCTCGTGGCGTTCTTCTGGGGCGCGGGCTTCGCCGCGCTGTCCGCCCTGTTGCTCAACAGCAGCGCCATGTACGCGGCCGATCAGTTGCTCGGCGGTGGCACCGCCGACCTCGTCGGGGCCGCGATCGTCGCCCCGGTCGTCGAGGAGGGCCTCAAGGGGCTGTTCCTGGTGGGGCTGCTGATGTTCCGGCGCCGCGAGTTCGACGGCATCGTCGACGGCATCGTGTACGCAGGCCTGGTCGCGGCCGGGTTCGCGTTCACCGAGAACATCCTCTACCTGGGACGGGCATTCGCCGAGGACGCCGTGATCGGCCAGAGCGGCGGAGTGCTCGCGGTGCTGCTGGCGCGCGGGGTGGTCTCGCCGTTCGCGCACCCCCTGTTCACCGCGATGACCGGGATCGGCGCGGGCATCGCCGCCACCAGCCGCAGCCCGGTCGTGCGCGTGCTGGCGGTGGTCGCGGGTTATCTCGGCGCCGTCGTGCTGCACGCGCTGTGGAACGGTGCGGCGATCCTCGGCGGCGGGCTGGCCTTCGTCGGCTTCTACGGCTTCTTCATGGTGCCGCTGTTCCTCGCGATGATCACATTGGTGCTGTGGCAGCGGCGTCGTGAGCAGCGGATCGTGGCCGAGGAGTTGCCCGGGTTCGCCCAGGCCGGCTGGATCGCACCGAGCGAGCTGTCGCTGCTGGCCAGCCTCGCCGGGCGCCGCGGCTGGCGGGCGGCCGTCCGGCAGCGTTCCGGGCGGGCGGCCGCCGCGGCCGTCGCCGACTACCAGGCCGCCGTCACCGAGCTCGCCTTCCTGCGCCGCCGGATCTCCCGCGGGGCGGTGGGCAGCGACGCTCGCCAGCGGCACGACGAGATGCTCGCCGAGCTGTATCGGGCCAGGGCGCGAGCGATCGGCATGCCCGGTGCGCTCGCGGCGGCGTGGCGTCGTCAGCAGCCACCACCGGGCTGGGCGCCGCCACCGGGGTACGGCCAGGGGTACGGGCCGCCACCCGGATACGGCCCTTCGGGCGGTGGCCACGGTCGCCCGAGGGCCGGGTGAACCCCGTCACGCGCCGTCGCCGAGACCCCCCGCCGCGTCTACCCTTTCCACCGCGTCGCCAGCTGGTCCTCGACACCTCGTCTGGTACCCGACCGGGACTGGAACGAGCAAGGAGCGCGAATGAGTGCACGCCGGCCTGCCCGGCTCGCCGTCGGAGTGGTCTCCGCCGGCCGCGTGGGATCCGTTGTGGGGGCGGCATTGGCGGCCGCGGGACATCACGTCGTGGCCACCTCAGGGGTTTCCCGGGCGTCGGTCCACCGTGCCGAGACCCTGCTGCCCGGGGTGGCGCTCCTGCCCCCCGACGAGGTCGCGCAGCGAGCCGATCTTGCGCTGCTCGCGGTCCCCGACGACGTGCTGCCCGGTCTGGTCCGCGGACTCGCCGCGGCCGGTTCCTTCCGACCCGGGCAGATCGTCGTGCACACCTCGGGCGCGCACGGGGTGGCGGTGCTGGCACCGGCGGCCGAGCACGGTGTGCTGCCGCTGGCCCTGCACCCGGCCATGACCTTCACCGGCCGCCCCGAGGACCTCGAGCGGCTGGCCGCATGCTGTGTCAGCGTCACCGCCGCAGCCGACGACGAGGCGGCCTGGAACGTGGGCGAGGCTCTCGTCGTCGAGATGGGCGCGGAACCGGTGCGGGTCGCCGAGGCCGTGCGACCGATCTATCACGCCGCCCTCGCGCATGGCGCGAACCATCTGATCACACTCGTGCGCGACTGCGCCGACGTGCTGGAGCAGGCCGGTGTCCGGCCCGCCGAGCGGCTGATCGGGCCGCTGCTGTCGGCGGCGCTGGACAACGCCCTGCGGCACGGCGACCGCGCGCTCACCGGCCCCGTCGCCCGCGGCGACAGCGGTACCTTGCGCCTGCATCTGCGGGAGCTCGGCGCGCGCGACCCCGATCTCGCCGAGACCTACCGCGTGCTGGCCGCCCGGACCGCGCGCCGGGCAGAGGCCGCGGGCCTACTGCCCGCTCACGCCGCCTCCGACGTGCTCACCACCCTGCGGGAGGACCGATGATCACCGCTTCGGCTGCGGGCGGATACCGTGCCGGCGAGCTGACCCTGCACCGGGAACCTGCCCAGCTGACGGCGGTGACCAGGGCCCTGCGCGGGGCGGGCCGCAAGGTCGTTTTCGTGCCGACGATGGGCGCTCTGCACGCGGGCCACCGCGAGCTGATTCGGCACGCGCGCCGGGTGCCGGGGTCGGTCGTCACAGTCGTGTCGATCTTTGTCAACCCGCTGCAGTTCGGGCCGAACGAGGACCTGGAGCGCTACCCACGCCCACTCGAGGACGACCTCGAAGCCTGCCGCGAGGAGGGCGTCGAGCTCGTCTTCGCTCCCGAGGTGGAGCACATGTACCCGCCGGGCTCGCAGGTCAGGGTGGCGGCCGGCGCGTCGGCCGACGAGCTCGAGGGCGCCGTCCGGCCCGGTCACTTCGACGGCGTGCTGACCGTCGTCGCCAAGCTCTTCCACATCGTCGGCCCGGAGGTCGCGCTGTTCGGTGAGAAGGACTACCAGCAGCTCGTCCTGGTCCGGCAGATGGTGCAGGATCTGGACTTCCCGCTCGCCGTGGTCGGTGTGCCGACCGTCCGTGAACCGGACGGGCTCGCCCTTTCCTCGCGCAACGCCTACCTCTCACCCGACCAGCGGGCCAGGGCGGTGACGCTGGCCCGCGCGCTCACCGAGGGCGCATCGGTGAGCGCCCGCGGGGCCGACGCTGTGCTCGAACGCGCTCGAGCGGTGCTCGCGACCGAGCCGGCGCTACAGGTGGAGTACCTCGAACTACGCGATCCGGGGCTCGGGCCCGCCCCGCCATCCGGCCGCGCCCGGCTGCTGGCGGCCGCCCGGCTGGGCGCCACCCGACTCATCGACAACGTCCCGGTCCAGCTGTAGCGGGGAGAATGCATGTTCCGCACGATGATGAAGTCCAAGATCCACCGCGCGACCGTGACGCAGGCGGACCTGCACTACGTCGGCTCGGTCACCGTCGACCTCGACCTGATGGAGGCCGCGGACCTGATGGAGGGCGAGCAGGTCGCGATCGTCGACATCACCAACGGGGCCCGGCTGGAAACCTATGTGATCCCCGGTGCCCGCGGCACCGGCGTGATCGGCATCAACGGAGCGGCCGCGCATCTGGTGCACCCCGGTGACCTGGTCATCCTCATCTCCTACGCGCTGCTGAACGAGGCCGAGCTGGCCGCGTACGACCCCAAGGTGGTGTTCGTCGACGAGCACAACCGGATCGCCGAGCTCGGCAACGACCCCGCGCACGCCCCCGCAGGCTCCGGTCTGCACTCCGGGGCGGTCACGAGACGACCCGCACCCGAACTCGTGTCGTAGCCGTGTTGCTGTGCATCGACGTCGGTAACACCCAGATCGCGCTGGGGCTGTATCCGGACGCTCCCGACGACATGGTCCGGCCTGATCTCGTGCGCGACTGGCGGATGCGCACCGACTCCCGGATGACCGCCGACGAGCTGGACGTCGCGATCCGCGGGCTGCTCGGGGAGCATGCCGCGGACGTCACGGGTATCGCGGCCCTGTCCACGGTGCCCGCGCTGCTGCGCGAACTGCGGCTGCTGCTCGACCGGGGTGGTTCCCGGATTCCGGCGGTCGTTGTCGGGCCGGGGGTGCGCACCGGCGTTCCGCTGCTCGTCGACAACCCGCGCGAGGTCGGCGCCGACCGGGTCGTCAACACGCTCGCGGCGCATCGGCTGTTCGGTACCGCGTGCGTCGTGGTCGATTTCGGCACCTCGACGAATATCGACGTGGTCTCCGCGCGCGGTGAGTTCCTCGGGGGCGCGCTCGCCCCGGGAATCGAGATCTCGCTCGAGGCGCTGGCCACCCGGGCGGCGGCGCTGCGGACCGTCGAGCTCGTCCGGCCGCGGTCCGTGATCGGTAAGAACACCGTCGAGTGCCTGCAGTCCGGGGTGCTCTACGGCTTCGCCGGCCAGGTGGACGGTCTGGTGTGCCGCATCATCGACGAGCTCGGGCCCAAGGCGGGGCCGGTGACGGTGCTCGCCACCGGCGGCCTCGCCCCGCTGATGGAGGGCGAGTCGTCGACGATCATGGAGTTCGTTCCCGACCTCACCCTGATCGGGTTGCGGCTGACCTATCTGCGCAACGTCCGCGGCGCCGTCGACACCGGTCGGGCGAACGCGGTACCCGTGGCGCGGGCCCCCGGCCGGGGCGACCGATAGGGCGGGGCCGTCCCGCCGCGAAAGGACCTGCGTCACGCCGCTAACCTTGCTCGGTGTGACCAACGAGCACCCCGGTGACGAGGCCTTGCCCGAGCAACTCCGGGTGCGCCGGGCGAAGCGGGCGGAGCTGATCGCATCCGGCGTCGAGGCCTACCCCGTCGAGGTGCCCCGCACGCATACCCTTCGTGAGGTTCGGCAGGCCCATCCGGACCTGCCGGTCGACACCGCGACGGGCGAACAGGTCGCCGTCGCGGGCCGGGTCATCTTCCTGCGCAACACCGGAAAGCTCTGTTTCGCGACGCTGCGCGAGGGCGACGGCACCGAACTGCAGGCCATGCTGAGCCAGGCGAACGTCGGTGCCGACGAGCTGGCCCGCTGGAAGTCGATGGTTGATCTCGGCGACCACGTCCTCGTGCGCGGCGAGGTCATCACGTCGCGACGCGGTGAGCTTTCGGTCTCGGCCGACCGCTGGCAGATGGTCTCCAAGGCCATCCGGCCGCTGCCGGTGGCACACCGCGAGCTGTCCGAGGAGACCCGGGTCCGGCAGCGGTATGTCGACCTCATCGTCCGGCCGCAGGCGCGGGACATGGTGCGGTCCCGGGCCACGGTCCTGCGGACTCTGCGCAACGCCCTGGACGAACGCGGTTTCATCGAGGTCGAGACGCCGATGCTGCAACTGCTGCACGGCGGCGCCACGGCGCGTCCATTCGTCACCCGGTCGAACGCGCTCGACACAGACCTGTACCTGCGGATTGCCCCGGAACTTTTCCTGAAGCGTTCCGTGGTCGGCGGGATCGAGCGTGTCTTCGAACTCAACCGGGTGTTCCGCAACGAGGGTATCGACTCGACCCATTCGCCCGAGTTCGCGATGTTGGAGGCCTACCAGGCCTACGCCACCTACGATGACATGGCCGAGCTGACACAGCAGTTGGTGCTGGCCAGCGCATCTGCCTTGTTCGGGTCCACCGTTGTCCGTCATGCGGACGGGTCCGAACACGACTTGGCCGGTCCATGGCGTTCCATCACCTTGCATGAGGCGGTGTCGGAAGCGGTCGGCGAGCCGGTGAGTGTGGACACCCCAGCGGAATGGCTCCGCAAGTTGGCGGCCGTCCACGAGGTGGAGCTGAAGGATTCCTGGTCCGCCGGTGAGATCGTCCTGGAACTCTTTGAGAAGCTCGTCGAGCACACCCTCATCGAGCCGACCTTTGTGCGTGACTACCCCGTCGAGGTCCGTCCCCTGACCCGGCAGCACCGCGCCGACCCGCGACTGACCGAAGCCTGGGACCTCATCGTCTTCGGCACCGAGCTGGCCACGGCGTATTCCGAGCTCGTCGACCCGGTGGTGCAGCGCGAGCGGTTGCATGCGCAGTCCCTGCTGGCGGCGGCGGGTGACCCTGAGGCGATGCAGCTCGACGAGGACTTCCTGCGGGCCATGGAGTACGGAATGCCGCCCACCGGCGGTATGGGAATGGGGATCGATCGCCTCCTCATGGTCCTGACCGGTCTCGGGATCCGTGAGACGATTCTCTTCCCTCTGGTGCGCCCCGAGTGATCCCGGTCCGCTCCGATCCATCGAGCAATTCGTTCCCTGGGAGGGTCGCCTCGACAGCATCGAGGCAATAGGGATACGCTGCAATTCGCGGCCTCGCCGCGTATCGCTACTGACTATTCGAGCATGGAGGGCTGCGGCGGTGGCGCAGATCCGCGAGATCAGGCTCATCGACGATCTGGACGGCGAGCCCGCCGAGGAGACCGTTGAGTTCGGGATCGATGGCAAGAACTACGAGATCGACCTGTCGAAGGGCAATGCCGGAAAACTGCGAGACGCACTTGCGGCGTATGTCGCGGCCGCTCGCCGTTCCGGGGGGCGCCGCCGTGGATCGGTGGCGAGCGCCCCGAGCAACGCGAGCCGTCGTCCTTCGATCGACCGTGAGCAGAACCAGGCGATTCGGGACTGGGCACGCAAGCGCGGGATGAAGGTCTCCGACCGCGGCCGGATCCCGGCCGAGGTGCTGGAGGCGTATCACCAGGAGAACTGAGCACAGACGGTGCGGCGCGGGCCGG